>JABGQU010000095.1 GCA_018648605.1 Anaerolineae bacterium
TGCCCACTGTGCGGCATCGACCGTTTAAGGTGTGCGTTTTCACCGTTTTATGCAAGAAAGACAACAAATAGTGCCTGCAGTATTGCAACTAACCGTGAACTCACTTTAAATACTCCTTATAGGAAATATATGATTGAAATACGTTTTTTTACTTGGGCTAATCAATGTTATCCTAACAAATCCTCGGCAGCAACTCACCTGCGGGCAGATCGACCACGCGTGAGCCGCCGATGGCCGTCTTCGCCACGACGCGTTTGGGATGCGCTTCTGTAACCGTGCCAATGATTGCCGCATCTTTGCCAAACTCATTTGCCTGCATCGTAGCGAGTACTTCTTCAGCTACAGCGGGTGCAACGATGGCGACTAACTTGCCTTCATTAGCGATATAAAAGGGGTCAAGACCGAGCATTTCGCAAGCGGCATTCACGGCGGGATTAACCGGCACTTTCGTCTCTTCAAATTCGATCCCCACTTTGGAAACATCGGCCAATTCATTTAAAACTGCTGAAAGTCCGCCTCGCGTTGCATCACGTAGGCAATGGATTTCTTTTGTCACGTCGAGCATTTCCGAAATCATCTCATATAGGGGAGCGGTATCACTCACAATTTGACTCTCGAATTCCAGCCCTTCGCGTTTGGACATGATCGCCATGCCGTGATCGCCCATCGTGCCGCTGACCAGGATCATATCGCCGGGGCGGGCATTTTTTGCCGCGATGTCGATCCCATCGGGGATAATCCCAAAGCCAGATGTGTTGATGAAAACCCCATCGCCATGGCCCTTGTTGACCACTTTTGTGTCGCCGGTCACGACCTGCACGCCCGCCAAGCGGGCTGCATCTGCCATCGACGCGGCAATTTTTGCTAGTGTTTCCATTGGCAAGCCTTCTTCGAGAATAAACCCCGCCGAAAGGTAGAGCGGTTTTGCACCGCTCATCGCAATATCGTTCACGGTGCCGTTCACCGCCAGATCGCCGATGTTGCCGCCGGGGAAAATGATCGGGCTGACGACAAAGCTATCGGTCGAAAATGCCAATCGGCTGCCGCTTAACGCACCAACGTCGAGGGTCGTCGAGTCGCCCATTTGCCCGAGCAAGTCGTTATCAAAGAGCGGCGCGAAGAGATGCGCTATCAAATCGTTCATCATTTTTCCGCCTGCGCCGTGTCCCATCACAATTCTGGGGTAATTTCTCAACGGGATCGGACAAGCCCAGCCATCGAAATTTGCTTCGGTCATAATTTCCTCTTTGTCCAAATTTTAGTGACGCAATTGTACTATGCACCTTGTATTCAATTTCAAATTACCCTAAGATAGAACTATGAAAAAGTTGGGTATCTTATTTCTTTTAGCATTTTTTGTGACAAATTGTTCCGGGGATATGGAGCCGGAAACGTCCCTTTTTGAGCCTGCTCCTGCTGATGCCACATCAACTGCGCCCCCAACATTTCCCGCTATGGATGCGCCCACCTTTGACAAAATCTTGTTATGGACAAATGGTACCCAACTACGTGGCGCGAATATCTATATGCGGCGCGTTTACCCAGAATTGGATGGCCCCAAATTTATGGGCGCAGGCGCAACCGGACCACCCTACACCCAAGCAGATTTCGATGCCTTGGCAGCTACGGGGGCAAATTATGCCAATTTTTCTGTGCCCGGGCTTTTTACTGTGCATCCACCTTATATTGTGGATGAAGGTGTGCAAGCGGCTCTTGATGAATTGCTGGCAATGGCTGAAAAAGCCGATCTTTTTGTCGTCATTTCTGTCCGAGCGGGTCCAGGGCGAAGCGAGTTCTCGATCTTGCGCGACGGCGCGGGCATTTGGTTTGATGAAGAATTATTGATCGAAAGCGTCTGGGAAGATGAAACCGCACGCGCTGCGTGGGCAGAAATGTGGCAATACACCGCCGAGCGTTATCGTGATCATTCCATTATTGTGGGCTACGATCTGATGGTCGAGCCGAATGCCCTTGAAATTGTAGGCAGCTGGGATGAGGACGAGTTTTACGCAGAATATGGCAACACCGGCTACGATTGGAATTTCTGGTTCCCAGATATCGTGGATGCCATCCGGGAAGTAGATCAGGAAACACCGCTCCTGATCGGCAGCGAATTTTATAGCTCTGTCGAATTATTGCCATCCCTGAAAGTTGTAGATGACGAACGCACGGTCTATATCTTTCATCAATATGCACCTTATGTATACACCCATCAGGACGCAGATGATGAGATGAACGTTTACCCGGGCTATTTCGATGCCAATTGGGATGAAGAACCCGAAGATGTCAACCGCGCCTGGCTGGAAGAAAAATTCTCCTTTGCCGATGATTTCAGCGCAGAACACGGCGTGCCGCTTGCCGTAAATGAGAGTGGCGTAGTCCGTTGGGTGCCAGGCGCAGATATTTTCATGCGCGATACCTGGGATCTGTTCGAAGCACGCGGCATTAACTACGCTGTGTGGATGTGGTATCCCGATTGGGAGCCAATGGCAGAGGAAGACGATACATTCAACTTCCACTTTGGGCCTGATCCGCATAATTTTAGCAATGTGCCCAATGCCTTGCAGAATGTCTACGAGTCATTTTGGGCAAGAAATACCATTCGTCCTTCAGATTTCGAATAGTTTTTGGACACGGGAAAGGTTTAAAGTCAGAGCTTACGAAAAAAAAGGAAAGCTAATGAAAACTCTCCGCTTTATCTTCCGTCTACTCAATAAAGGCTTTATGGTTCCCATGTTCAGGACAGGATTAGGTCGCTTTGTAGGCAATCCGATCACAGGCTATATCATGGTCTTGAAAACGATCGGGCATAAATCGGGGTTAGTGCGCTATGCACCTGTCAACTATGCTATTTTGGACGGGAATATTTATTGTCTTTCCGGGATGGGGAAGATAGCGCATTGGTATAAGAATTTGCAAGCCCAGCCACAAATTGACTTAATCCTGCCCGCCGCTACGCTCTCCTGTAAAGCTGCTACCGTTATCGATGCAGATGAATGGTTGAGAGCAACTCGCCAAATCCTGAAAAATAGCGGGTTTGCGAGTTTTATGGCAGGCATCAACGCCTTCACGATCTCTTATGAAGATTTGCGCGAAAAAGGCAAGGATATGATCGTTATCCGCATCGCGCCAAATGGTATTTTTGCTGGCACAGCCGACCCGGGCGGGAAGCTCTGGCTCTGGTTGACGGTCGCGACAGTTGCATTGATCGTCTTTCTCTTGCAGTAGTGGAAGGTAAAGAATGACAAAAAAACCAAAGAAGCAAAACTATCGTCATGTTGAAGTCGGCAGTATTATCGCCTTTTTCGGCATAACCATTCTCCTCTTGGTGCTTAATCCTTCAAAAGGCGTGGATTCTGTCAACGCATCCCTCCCCAGCGCAGACTTGGAAGCCTACGCCTACGCAATGCCGCATCAGGGCTGGGCGCCGTTGACGGTTTATTTCAGCGCATTTGGCAGCCAATCTTCAACGGGGAATATCGTCAGCTACGAATGGGATTTAGATGGGAATGGTCTCTACGATACTGATGCGAGCGCGGGGGGAGGTTATGCCAGCTATACCTACACCAAGCCAGGCGAATATCTCGTCACCGTGCGCGTAACCGACAATGCAGGGCGTTCGTCCACGGCAAATACGACTATTACCGTGAAGCACCCCTCTTCGAGCAGCGTGGATTATTGGACGATCTTTGATGACAGCGAAGTACGGCGTGTGGAACTCCAGATCACACAGGCAAATTGGGATGCAATGTGGGAAAAACCCGATTCCAAAAAACGGGTCGAAGCAGATATTCTCCTTTTCGACGAGTTGGTTGAGTCCATTTCTGTCAGCATGAAAGGAAATGGTTCTTTGGGCGGCTCTGGTGAGAAGAAATCATGGAAGATCGACATGAACGATTTCGTGGATGAACAGGAGTATCGTAATTTGAAGCAGATCCTTTTCCACAATAACTTTGGCGATGCCTCCATGTTGCGTGAAAAAATGGGCTACGAGATGAGTGCCTTTGCCGGCGTTCCGGCAGGGCATACGGCCTATGTCGAGTTTTGGATCGATATTGTGGACGACGAAAATCCATCCGAATATTGGGGCGTGTATACGATGGTCGAGCGGGTGGATGCGAAATATGTTCGCAATCGTTTCGGAAATGATAATGGTACGGGCAATCTTTATAAGGCAGATGCGTGGTTCGAGCAGGGGGCTGCCGACCTGGCCTATTACGGGCAAGATATCGAAGATTATCCGATGCCTCGGGGAGAGGTCGCATACGGTCTTCAGACGAATCTGGATGATCCCGACTATACAGACATCATCAACCTGTGCTATGTGATCGACGGAGTCGAATATCAGACAGAAGCTGAATTTACGCAAGCCCTCGAGGAAGTGCTGAATGTGGATGGCTATCTGCGTTATACGGCTGTGCTGATGACGCATCAGAATTTGGATACTTACCAATATACGGGAAATAATTTTTATCTTTACGATAACCCCATGACAGGCAAGTTTGAGTTTCTGGCTTGGGATTTGAATAGTTCGTGGATGGGCAGTCCTGAATTCCCTTTATACGGCGAAAAATGTTGCATGGGTCCCGTGCAATGGGCGCCCCTCTACACGAAGGTTTTTCAAGTTGCTCGCTATCGCCAGGATTACGCTGCCTATGTTGATCTGCTGACCCGCTACTGGTTCAGCGACAATTATTTCCCCGCACAGGCGGCGTATTGGCAGGAAATGATCTCCCCGTATTTAGATGGCGATAAAGCTTATGTTGGTGACTCTGCACTTTACTCGCTGGAGCAATTCAACACTGAGCGCGCGAATTTGGTCAATATGACCAGCCAACGCAGCCAGTATTTGCTGTCGTTGCTTTCTTCGGGGCAGTGGCGATTGATCGTGCCCGAGGCGAATGTGGATTTAAATACTGAAGGAAATGTTAATGAAATGCCATGAGCAAGAAGTCCCTCCTCCGCGCGCAGGGGAGGCTAGGTGGGGGCTTTTATCGCCCCCCTCTAACTCCCCCCGTAAACGTGGGGAGAATATGAAAAACAGGAGAAAACCATGAAAAATAAAACCGGAAAAACTTTTCTCACCATTATCCTTTTGCTGATATTCCTCTTGCCCTCTATCGCTCTCGCACAGGGAGATGGATTCAGCGACACCTTCGATGATTCTACTCTCCCAGAATGGGAAGCCCCGGGCGCAATTGTCACAGATGGTGTCCTAAAAATAAGCGATGGCGGATTTGCCCTCCATTTTGGCGATTGGTCTGAGATCACACTGACGATCAAAATGAAATTCTCCGGTGAAGGAGAGGGGGCGGTTAATTATTATTTCCGCGATGAAGGGCGCTATGGTGTCGTTTTCAGCGAAAACATCTTATACGTCGAAAAAGAAACCCCGCAAGGGATGGAATCTTTAGGTGATGCAAAAGCAGTCGTTCTCCAGTCCGATACTTGGGTCGATCTCAAAATTGTCGTTAGCGGTGGGCAACATCAAATCTACCTGAATGATGAATTGCAAGTCACCGTTACAGATTCAAACCCGCTCGAAACGGGTGCCGTGATGCTCAACTCGCGTGGATTAACGCTCGAATTTGATGATCTACAAGTGCAGGGAACCCCCGGCGGTGGCGCGATCTTTGAAGGAGAGCCGCCACCTGAAGGCGAAGAAATACCGCCGATGGGAGAAGAGCCGCCTGGCGGAGAAGGATCACCCCCCGTAGGGGATGAAAATCTCCCCTCGGTAGATTCATCTCAGCCTGCTGCAAACACTGATACAACACAAGGACAAGGTGACCTCATGCAAGAATTCTTCTCCAGCCAAGCCAATCCCACAGACCTGACGACCTTTCTCATCAATATGGTGCTGGCAGCCATCGCCGCTTTTATTCTTAGCCTGGTCTACATCCATTGGGGATCATCGCTCTCGAACCGCCGCAAATTCGCCGCCAACTTCATGCTGATGACCATCACGACCACCTTCATCATTTTGGTCGTGCGTTCATCCGTTGCGCTTAGTTTGGGTCTCGTCGGTGCGCTCTCCATCGTTCGTTTTCGAACGGCTGTCAAAGAACCCGAAGAGTTGGCATATCTCTTTTTCGCCATCGGGATCGGGATCGGCTTGGGCGATAATCAACGGCTGATAACGATGCTCGCGTTGGTGATCGGGATTATCATCATCGGATTAAATACACTGCTCCGCCGCGCCGAAGCGGACGTGAATTTGCACTTGTCCATTGCAAGTCAACATCCATCCAAAGTGGAGTTGGTACAGATCGAAGCCGTTTTACGAAAATATTGCTCAAAGATGAAGCTGCTCCGCTTCGACGAAACAGCCGAGATGCTCGAAGCAGGCTTCCTCGTCGAATTTCGGGAGATGAGTCAATTAAACGTGACCAAGCAAGATTTAAGAGCGTTATCGGAAAATATCGAAATCACCTTTATGGATAATAAGGGCGTTTGGTAGCTCATCCAGATCCTGAGCGGAGCGCAGCGCAGTCGAAGGACGGCGTATCCAAAAAGTCGCTCTTCGACTGCGCATCTCACATTCGTTCGATGCTCCGCACAGAGACTGTAATCAAATTATGAAAACAAATCTACAACCCAAAATCCGAGAACACCGCTACGAACGCAAATTCCGCGTCGAAGACCTCGACGATGCTCAAGTGCGGATGCTCATCAAACGCCACCCAAGCATCTTCTACTCACCCTACCCGCCGCGCCATATAAACAACCTTTATCTTGACACGCCCAATATGGAGAATTATCACGCCAACGTCAGTGGCGTGGGCGAACGGCAGAAGGCGCGTATCCGCTGGTATGGTGGCTTGCACGGCGAGATCAACAAGCCCGTTCTCGAGTTCAAGGTCAAGGACGGTTTGGTGGGCGCGAAATACAGCTACCCCTTCCCCGCTTTTTCCTTCGACAAAACCTTCACGCAAAAGGGATTTCAGCAACTGATCGCTCAATCCGATTTGCCTGATGAAATCCGCTGGCAGTTGCGCGGCATGAGCGTGGTTTTGTGCAATCGCTACTATCGCAGGTATTACCTCACGAAAGACAAAAAATATCGCCTTACGGTCGATAAGGAAATGCGCTATTTTCACATTAAGCAGGCGCAGAACTCTTTTCGGCATCAATTTCTCGACCCCAAAGCAGTTGTTGTCGAGTTAAAATATGATCCCGTTCTCGATCCCTACGCCGATAAAATTTCAGGCTTTTTCCCCTTTATTATCACGCGCAACTCGAAATATATTACTGGGATTGAGCAGGTTTATATGTGATTTGTACACGGAGTTCACGGAGAAATACTTTGGGCTACGGAAAAAGAATCCGTAGCCCAAAAATTTCCGTGTTCTCCGTGTCTTCTGTGTACAAAAAAATCGTGCCCCTTCGTGTACTGAGAAAAAAACATGCCCCGCCGAACCGAATTCACCCTCTACAAACCCAAAAGCATTCTCAACAAACACAAACGTGCCGACCATTGGTTTTGGTCGCGTTATACCGCCTATCCCTACAAGGGCTGCCAGCATGGCTGCGAATTCTGCTATTGCCGCGAGCAAAAATTCTCTCCCTTCGATAACCCCGACGATTTTGCCTACACCATCCACGTCAAGGAGAATGCGCCGCAGCTTTTGCGCAAATCCATTGCCCGCGCCAAAACCGACATCATCTTCACGGGCGACTATCAGCCCGCCGAAAAGAAATTTCAACTCTCCCGCCAAATGCTCGAAGTTTGCCTCGAGCGGAATTTCCCCGTTTTCATCCTTGAACGCTCGCCCCTCATTCTGCGCGACCTCGATTTGCTGACCGAAATCAACGCAAAAGCTATCGCCGCGACAGCCTTTAGCCTCATCTCCACGCCCGACTCAACCCACTACGCGCGCATCCGCCAGATGGAACGCCTCGCCCCGCCCCCCGAAAAACGTTTCGCCGCGATGGAGCAACTCGCGCTAAAAGGCATCCAAACGGGCGCATGTATGATGCCCCTTTTACCCGAACTTTGTGATGATGACCAGAATCTCGAATCCATTATTCAGTGGACAGCCGATCACGGCGGGCGCTTCGTCCTTGCATCGGGCTTGACACTTTCCGACCAACAGCGTGCCTACTTTTTTCAGATTCTTGCCCAACGCTTCCCCGACCTTTTGCCCGCTTACGAAAAACATTATCCCGCCGGGAAAAGCTACGGCGCAGTCGGCGATGGTTGGCGCAGAATGGCACTCAAAATCCGTGAACTCTGCGAAAAACACGGCATCAAAGACAGGATGCCGCGCCCCATCATCCCCGGCGATAAATTTACCACGAATAAACGCATTGTCGAAATTCTGGCCGATAAACTCTACATCATGGAATTGGAACGCGCACATAAATCCCGCCTTTGGGATTATCGCAAAGCGGCTTGGGCTATCGAAGATTTGCCGCAGGATATTAAGTTGATCTACAGAACGATGGGACTAAAGGGGATCGAAGGGATTGAAAATATCGGCACAAAGATGGGGAAAACCGTTGAGGGGATATTAAGCGAACTTATGAAAGAACCTCCGCCTGAAGGACGCAGGGTAGCGGGGCAGCTTTTTTAGTGATTTTTTCATAACCCATAGCACTATTGAAAACCTGAGCAAAATTATGTACCTTGTTAATGTCACATGAAGAAAGATGTGTAGACAAAATATTCGTTTGATTTAATGGGAGTTAGGAGAAGCTAATGAATATAAAAAATAAACCCCTTTATCTTATTGTATTGATTCTTTTTCTTTTGGCATGTAATCTTCCTATGATGGGAAATACATCTCCTCCTCTGCCTAATGAAGGGGCACCACCGCTTCCCATGATTCAGGATGAAGGATCGCCTGCAAATCCTCAACCTGAAAGCACTCTTGTGCCAACCGAAGTTCCCGAAATCCCGATAGTCCATATTACCCAACCAGGCGAGCCTAGTCGGATCCGCACCTGGGTGACGGATAGGTCCTCCGCTCAATACGCTTCTGAGCATCGTGCTGTGGCTGACGGATTTAACCAAAACTTATTGGAGCGTCCCTATACTGCCGGGGAGATGATTTATCAATCTCATCTTGATATTACGAAAGTGGAAATGGGCGAGGGTGGCGAGTGGATTTACGTTATTTTGCATCTTGAAGGTGCGCCGCCCATTGGGGCAGAAGCATTTTATGCCATAGAAATTGATGTTGATCGAGACGGGCGTGGCGATTGGTTGATCGGCTCGATGCTGCCTGCTTCTACGACTTGGACAGCTGATGGTGCCAAAATTTGGCGTGACACCAATAATGACGTCGGCGGGACAAACCCTATGATTTCCGACGCGCCGCTTTCCGGCATTGATGGTTACGACGAGTTGGTTTTTGATGGCGGACAAGGCGTTGACCCTGATGCTGCCTGGGGGCGCGTTGATCCGGCTTCTGCCCAGCGTATTCAGGTGGCTTTCAAGCATAATGTGATTGCTTCCGCCGATACTTTCCTCTTTGGCGGTTGGAGCGATGAAGGTGTTAGAGAAGCAAGCTGGTTTGACTATAACGATCACTTTACGCTGGCGGAAGCCGGATCACCTTTGATCAATACAACGCATTACCCTCTGGCTGCTCTTTTCTCTGTAGACAATACCTGTCGGTGGGGTTATGGATTTGAACCGACAACGGCTTATCCCGGGCTGTGCCCATTGCCTGAGCCGACTGCTGTGCCGCCCCCCCCAACAGAGGTTCCTGAAATCTGCTTCCCGCCAACGAGCTATGTATGTAATAACTGGAATTACACAACCTGTGAGTGTGATGACCCTCCACCCAGTTGCCCGCCACCAGCGGGAGGGTGTGGTGATAATTCTGAGTGGCTCCCATACCCGGATTGTTATTGTGCCCCTTACTGAAAATCAACAAGCTGCTTTCTTTACCGAAGGTGGTGGTTAGAGCATTTTTTAAGATAAATGTTGAAAGAGGTTACTGATGAATAAATACCGCTCTTTATTCTTTGTTGTTGTTTTTAGTTTTGCTCTGGGAGTTACATCTTGCACAACAAGCACCGAATCTGTCCCCAGCGCGTGGATCGACTATCCGCGTGATGGGGATATTTTTTCGCCGGGGGAGACAGTGACGATCATGTCGCATGTCTTTGCGCGTGGGGGCGTTGCAGAGGCGGTACTCTCGATCAACGGTGAGCCTTTCAGGCGGGATGTACCCGTTGAAGCTGGGCAGGATTTCGTATCCCTCCAGCAAGATTGGGTCACAGGCGGTGCGGGAATCTATTCCATCCAGGTACAGGTTTACGATAAAGAAGGCAAATCTGGCAATCCGGCTGTGATCTCCATCGAAGTGATCGAAGGGGCTGCGCCAGAAATCCCAACGGCTGTGGTGACAGCAACCCTTGTTCCGACAGGCGTTCCCACGCTAGTACCAACGCTCGTACCAACCCTTGTACCTTCGCTTGTGCCTGATGTACCAACTTATACGCCCACATCCCCACCACCCGCTGCGGATACTACGCCGCCGCCCGTGCCTTCGCCCGCTGTCCCCGCAAACGGATTGGAATTGAGCTGCCGCTCATCGCAAACTTTGGTATGGCTGCCCGTAACTGACCCCAGTGGTATCGACGGCTATTATGTGAAGCTGGAGCGAGAAGCCTCGCCCGGAAACTGGCAATCGGCTGGCGGTTATGGGCCGGTCAGTGGAAAACAGGTGGTTGCAACGGTCGATTGTGGCATCCGTTATCGTTGGATGGTGCGCGCCCAAGACGGCGCAGGAAATTACAGCGGCTGGTCGGCACCTTCAACTTTCTCAGTTGCGCTAAATTAGGGCAGGTGGCTACGATGAGAAATACTTTGCAAGATATGACTCTTCTATCGCGTTCAAATAAAAAAAGTAAATTACCGCTTCTTCTTGGATGTCTGGTCGTGTTAATCGTGCTTTTTGCTATAGTGATATTCGGCGGGCTTTTCTACAGCACCAGCAGCGCATCTGGGCAATCGGTTGTTTTCATCCGCACGCCCCAAAATGGTGAAATTTTAGCCATCAACCAGCCCGTTCAGGTGAGCGCATTGGCGCGTGACGACCATAAAATTACACGCATAGAACTTTGGATAGATGGTGTCCTGATCGACGTGCAAACGAGCGCAGCTCAAAGCGGAATCAATCCATTTCCTCTCCTGACCACCTGGTATCCGCCCGAAGGCACACATTCCCTGATCGTGCGCGCCTTCAACAGCCGCAACCAACCTTCGCAGGCTTCGATTACAGTCGGCGCAATGGCATTATCGGACCGGGATTTGGATGGAATCGCCGACGAAGCAGATGCTTGTCCCGATCAGCCCGGCACGCAAGCGGCAGACGGATGCCCCGACCGTGATTTTGACGGGGTCACTGACGCAACAGACCTTTGTCCCGACGAAACCGGATTACCGCCAGACGGCTGCCCAGCCCCTAGCGAAAGCGACCGCGACGGCGATGGAATGCTCGATCACGCTGATGGCTGCCCCGATGAAGTCGGCTCTCCTTTGGCAGATGGCTGCCCCGACGCAGACGGTGACGGCGTTGAAGACGGCACAGACGCTTGCCCCGCCGAACCCGGCGCAGGCGCAGACGGCTGCCCCGAAGCAGATGGTGCTTTGCCTCCAGACCCCGCCCCCGGCGGCGATGCCCCGCCAGAATCCCGCCCCGGCGATGACCCACCCAGCGCCGACGATGATGAAGAACCGGAGGGCAGCAGTGATCCTGTTCCTTTTGATCCCGGCATGCCAATCCCTATCGAAATAGAATCCTACGAATTTCAGGTTAGTGAAGATTTTGAGAATATGTGGTGTTATGTACGCCTCGGCGAGGAAGACCCACGCCGTTATGATTTTGAACCTTTGGGAGAACGCTATTGGAATATCGCAGAAGAGTTTAGCGGTGAAAATAGCGTACGGATTTTACATGAAGAAAATCTCCCCTTGAATTTGTCTATGGAATGTTGGGGCTCCCGCGCTGGTGAAGCACCGGTTGCGCTGGGTGATATTGCCATGTCCCATCCCCCAGGTGAATGGGACGGACGTGAATTTCGTGTGAGTCCTGTAGCGGGTGAATCCCCACCATTTGCTGCGCGTTATAGAATTTGTACACCCGCCTGTGACGAGAGCGCCTTCCCCGCACCGCTCCTCGCGCCGATCACGATGGGGCCTCGCGGCGAAGGTCCCTACCGCATAGGCTGGCGATGGGATGGCGATGAAAGCCTGATAAATGGTTTCATCTTGCGTGTTTTCGCAGAAGGAAACGACACTCTTAGGATGATCTATCTGGAAGACCCCACAATGCGCTCTCTCAACGCAGAAGATTATATGCCCGCCTGTGGCGAAACCTTCTATTTTGAGATCTACGCTTACGGAGAAAGTGCCCACACACCAACAAGCAATGTGGAATACTGGCCTGCCGACCCCTGCACCTACACCGCCCACGTCACCTTCACGACCATAGATGTCCACAACCCGCCTGCCGACGAAGACGGGCTGCATCGTCCCGGCCCCATTTATGGCAACTTTTGGATAGCCAACGGAACGACCATAGAAATGATGCAATTTGACGCTTGTTGGTGCTATTTTGGTCCCGGCTCAACATTTTGGGGAACTTGCGAAGGGCTTGAACTGCAAAGCGGAACCTACTCCATCAATCGCGGCATCTTCGAGTGGATTGACACCGCTCGTGCCAGTTGTCTCGGCGATGGTTGTCGAAGCAATTCCTTCTCTGCCCCATTTAGCTCCTCGCTGCACATCCCATTTGAAGATGGCGACACCCTCATGGTTGGCGGGCGCATCATGGATTGCGATGCCCGAAACTCGGACGATGTTGTTTTTGAAGAACAAGGTGGCATCACTATCAATATAGACGATCTCGGCTACCTCACCGTCCCCTTGCCCTTTGGGCTAAATGGTGACCACATCGACTTGAACAGCTTCATTCGGATGGGGCGATAAAATATATTCACTTCCCTCTCCCCCCATTTTCGCTTTTCAAAATGGGGGGATAAAGGGGGGCGGAGAAAACATTATGAAAAGAAAATCTCTGGCTATTTGGATTATCGCCACCCTCACCATCTTCGCCTGCACATTGGGACAGGCTCCGCCGGAACGCTCTTCTCCTGAGCCTGATACGGTTATATCAACATCCCCTGCGCCTCCAGCAGATTTGCCTTCGATCCCGCCTTCTGGCAATCTCATCCATCCCGAAGATTTCACCTACCTCGGCGTATTTCGGCTCCCCGACGCTTCGGGCGGCTCCAATTGGGAGTATAGCGGTCACGGGCTGACATACTATCCAGCCGCCGACCAAGCCCAAAGCACGGGCGATTTCGTCGGCTCACTTTTCGGATTTGGGCACGACCAACATCTCCAAGTCTCCGAAATTTCCATCCCCGATCCCATTATCTCCAAAAATCTGGATGATTTGAACACCGCCACAACCATCCAACCCTTTGCGGATATTTCAAACGGGCTTTTCTCCCCTGAAGAGATGAGCATCCCTCGTGCAGGAATTGCTTATCTTGATGAGCGGCTCTATTTCACCTTCGGGCAACATATCCAGGATTTTGAGCCTTCGCATGGCAGCGCATCTTTGAATTTGACAAATGTTGAAGGGGCTTACGTCTTTAGCAACTATACAAATTACATCACCAACGACTATCTTTTTGAAATCCCGCCAGAATGGGCGGCGGCTTTGGGCGGGCGTTCCTTGGCAAGCGGACGCGCCCGCGAAGGTCTCTGGAGCGGACGTGGGATAGGGCTTTTTGCTTATGATCCGGCGATAGTTGAGAATGGTGTCTTGACCGATGTCGCGCCTTTATTGCTCTATGGCGTGCAACAGGATGGGCTACCAGACATCGTCAGCGATGAAAGCATGGCTGTAGATGATTATCATGAAGCCGATCATTGGTGGGGCGGTGCGTGGCTTACAGCGGGGGAGAATGCTGCCGTCATTTTTGCAGGCACAAAGGCGCTGGGCAACGAATGGTATGGGTACGCGAACGGTGTGGTTTGGGCGCATGATTGTGCTGAGAATAACTCCTGCCCTGAAATGCCAGAGTGGCCCTATGATGATCGTGGTTTTTGGTCTGAAAGCTATCAGGCACAGATCATCTTTTATGACCCTGCCCAACTTGTTGCTGTGGCAAATGGAGAGTTGGATAGTTGGCAGCCACAACTCTATGCTATGCTAGATTTGACCGAATATCTATTTGCCCCCGAACTGGATTTTGCAAATTACAAACGCGATTTTATCGGCGCAATCGCCTTTGATCGTGAGCATGGCATTCTTTATGTGATCGAACGCTTAGCAGATGAATATAAATCGGTCATCCATGTTTGGCAGGTGGAATAGCTCTTTCTCCCCTAAATTCCACGCTTTTGGAATTTTGGAATTTGCCCTAAAGCAACTGTGATAAAAGTCAAGCGAAGTCAGGCATCCATCGGTGATT
>JABGQU010000096.1 GCA_018648605.1 Anaerolineae bacterium
ATCCTAAATCTCCACTTTTGAAAACTTACTCTTCAGCCTGATACCAATTCCAAGACCAATAAAAATAAGGCATTTGTAGTAATTTCCAGGCGCCATTTTGCTCAATGAGCAGGGCTATTTCTGTATAACGGTAATCGCTTGGAAAAAGACCGCTTGAGACTTCGATCATTGTTAACTCAACCTGTGCCGTATCCTTGAGCATGATCACATCGTTTACTTGAATGCCTGCATCACGTACCCCCATCTGGTTTGAAAGAATATCTCGTTGAAATGTGTCGTAAGAAGGCTTGTGTTCTTTATCTGCCAAATAGGCGTAGGCTCTTTCATAATCGCCTTCTTGCAACGCCAAAACATAATTATGGACAATGCCCTCAGGCGTATCTTCGGGGAGGTAAGTGATCGTCCCCTTTTGCGTAAAAAAAACTGCCAATGATGCGACCACAAGCAGGGTGACCGCGATCAAAATGCCGACTAAAAATCGGTCTTCCTTCATCAATTACCTCCTGACGGAACGCCCGCGACGATGGACTTGCCTCCGTCTACCGGAGCATTTTCCCGGCCTGGAAAGGATCACAAGAAAGGGCCCCAAGGCGGGGACAACCAAAGCGAATATCCCCCAAAGCGAATATTCACCAAAGCTAAGTTGGCAGCGTCGCAAATAGAATATGGCTAATACAAACGATGCGACTAAATACAGTAGGAAAATTATGCGTAAGGTTTCTATTGTCATGGCAGCTTTATTGTATATAGTCTGAGCATTAAAAGCAAGAAAGAATGTTCTAATAAACTCCCCCCACCTAGCCTTCTTCCGCAAGCAGGGGAGGGACTGGTTCTCCCCCCGCTTGCGGGGGGAGTTAGAGGGGGGGGGCAAAAAAAGACACCGAGTATTTTTAAAAATACTCGGTGTCTGGTGCTTACGGGGAGATGTCCCAAAGGGACAGAGGGAGGAGACTAAACCCAGCCGCGTAACTCCATTGCTTTGACAACACTGTCGATCGCGACCATATAGGCTGCATCGCGCATATAGACGTTTTCTTTCTCAGACATTGCCAAAACAGCGTTGAAGGCTACGGTCATTTTCTGGTCAAGTTTTTCCAAAACTTCATCTTTGGGCCAGTAGAAGTTCATATCGTTTTGGACACCCTCGAAGTAAGAAACGGTCACACCACCAGCGTTGCAGAGGAAATCAGGAATGTTGAAAATACCTTTTTCCTTGATAACTTCATCCGCTTCAGGCGTGGTGGGGCCATTTGCGCCTTCGGCGATCACCTTCACGCGATCACTGATCTGTTGGATGCTATCCGCATTCACTTGCCCTTCCAATGCGCCAGGCATCAGGACATCACATTCTTTGGTGATCCAGGCATCGCCATCTTCACGGATATAGCCAGCGGCATCGGCTTTGGCTTTATCGACCATGCCGTATTGATCGGTGATCGATTGCAGGAAGACCGGGTCGCAGCCATCGGGATGGCTATAGGTGTAAGAGGTTGTATCTTCACGATCCCAGCAGGAGACACAGGCGATCTTGCCGCCGAGCATTTCAACAAAACCGATCGCTGCATATTGGCTCACGTTGCCGAAACCCTGTACCGCCATCACAGCGCCTTTGGTTTCCAAGCCAAGATGTTTCATCGCCTCGCGGACGGTGTAGATCACGCCGTAGCCGGTTGCTTCGGTGCGTCCTAATGAGCCGCCGCCGCCAAGGGGTTTTCCGGTGAATACGCTGGGGGTAAATTCGCCAACCAGCCTCGAATACTCATCCATCATCCAGCCCATCATCTGCGCGGTTGTGCCAACATCCGGGGCGGGAACATCCTGGCGCGGACCAATATTACGCCACATATTTTGTACCCAGCCGCGTGTTAAGCGTTCTTTTTCGGCAGTTGAGAGCGTAGCAGGGTCAACAATAATGCCGCCTTTACCACCGCCCAAAGGAATGTCGGCAACGGCGCATTTCCATGTCATCCAAGTGCCCAGAGCACGGACAGTGTCCATGGTCTCGGAGGGGTGAAAACGGATGCCGCCTTTGTTGGGACCGCGCGCATCGTTATGTTGCACGCGATAACCTTGGAAAACGCGCAAAGAACCATCATCCATACGGACGGGGATGCGAAATGAATATTCCCGCGCGGGCCAGCGCAAAACTTCGGCGATCTGCGGGTCTAAATTCAGCAGTTCTGCAACATGGTCAAATTGTTTTTGCGCCATTTCAAAAGCATTGATCTGATCAGACATTTTGTCTCCTTAAAGACGGTAATAGAGTAGAAAATATAAGCGGGCAGACCGGTTTCGGCTGCCCGCTTTTTTCAAAGGAAATTTAATTAGGTATTCTCATAATCAAGTCACCTGACCATAGGGTACATGAGATTAATTATAGCGTCAATAGGATGGAAATCACCTCATTAAATGATTTCCATCAAACGTATTCCAGTCTCTGAGCGGAGATGTAGTGAAGCGAAATCGTAGTCGAAGAGCGGCTTATGTAAACTCCGTCTTTCGACTGCGCTCCGCTCAGGAACTGATTTTAACCCTTCAACTGCCTCATCAACTCTTCACGCAGGACTTGCGGATTTGCACGTCCGCGGGCCTTTTTCATGACTTGCCCAAAGAGCCAGTTTGCAATCCCCTCTTTCCCCTCGCGATAGCTCGTGACCTCAGCTTGGTGCTCGTTAACCACTTCAGCCACCAGCGCCCCGATCAGGTCACCGTCTGAAACTTGACCCAAACCTTTTTCTGCCACGATAGCTTTTGGGCTTGCGCCGCTCTCGAAGACCTCGGCGAGGATCTCTTTGGCCGTCTTCTGATTGATCTCGCCCTCAGCGACGAGGGATACCAACTCTGCCAAGCCAGCGGGTTGTAACTTTAGCGCGTTGATGCTGACATCGTTCTGGTTCATTAATGCGAAGAGATCGCCCGTCATCCAGTTTGCGACCATTTTCGGGGTCACTTTTTGGGATGATGCCTTCAGCGCGGATTCAAAATAGTCGGCGGTGGTTTTCTCGGCGACGAGGACACCCGCGTCGTATTCAGTCAGTTCGTAGTCGGCGACGAAGCGCTCGAATTTGGCACGTGGTAATTCGGGCAGCTCGGAGAGAACACGTTCTCTCCAGGCATCATCCACTTTTAACGGTGGCAAGTCCGGTTCAGGGAAGTAGCGGTAATCGTGCGAGTCTTCTTTTCCGCGCATGGTATAGGTTTTGGCTTTGGCTTCATCCCATCCCATCGTCACCTGATCTACTTCACCGCCCGCTTCGATCAATTTTGACTGACGTTCGATCTCATAGTTAATGGCGTCTTCCATCGCGCGGAAGGAGTTGAGATTCTTGACTTCGGTGCGTGTGCCAAGTTTTTCTGTCCCCTCGGGGCGCACGGAGATATTGGCTTCAAAGCGAATAACGCCCTTCTCCATATCGCCGGAGTTAACGCCGAGATAGCGCAGGATGTCGCGCAAATTTTCGGCGTAGGAGCGCGCTTCAATGGCAGAGTGCATGTCGGGCATGGAGACGATCTCGAGCAGGGGCACGCCCGCGCGGTTGAGATCGACGAGACTGGCACCCTCGATATGGGTCAGTTTGCCTGCATCTTCTTCGAGATGGGCACGCAAAACACGCACGGTTTTCTCGCTGCCGTCTTCGGTTTTGATGATCAGTGTACCGTCCGTAGCGAGTGGATCTTCAAACTGCGAGATCTGATAGGCTTTGGGCATATCAGGGTAAAAGTAATTTTTGCGCGCAAAGATGCTGGTGGGCTGGATGGTGCAGCCGAGCGCCAAACCGACGCGGATGCCATATTCGACAGCGCGTTCGTTGGCAACAGGCAATGCGCCGGGCATCCCGGAGCAGACGGGGCAGACGGCGATATTCGGCTCGGCTTCAACCGAATCGACAACGGGGCAGCCGCAAAACATTTTTGAGTTTGTGGCGAGTTCTACGTGGACTTCTAGTCCGATAACGGGTTGAAATTTCATAGTAAAGTTGGCTTCCATTTAGCGAAAGGATTTATGGGGTTCGTTGATAAACTTTATAATCCGATGTTTCATGGATCAATTCCCAAAGATCTTCTTGATCTATTGTTGTTTTATATAATTCCCACATATTACCATAAGGTCCAACGACAATATAATCTGGCTCAGTGAGCATTGGGTCATAGGGTATTTCTGTTAATGGGTACAAATATTTGCGTTTATTTAACTCTACCTGAATTTGATCCGGGGGATAATGGAAACGACGATCTACTAAAAACAGCAGTTCGCTGTCGTAAGTTTCTATAGATGCATTTTCTGGTGTGGTTTGATTTAGATATTCAGCAATTTTCTCCACATCGTTATTCAGAACTGTGTATTTAAAGCTCCATATGATGACCAAAGCTATATAAGTTAAAGAAACGACACCTATTATGGCTGTCAAACCATTTAGTTTGAATTGTCGTTTGAACAGCATCGTGCTGATTGAACTAATTAGCTGATGAAAATTTAAACCGTCTGTAAGCCTAAGTATTAAAACTGCAACAAAGACATTGCCAAGAAATACGGCAGGATACAGATAACGCCCCCAGGGCATCCCGCTAGTTGCAAACCAGAAAAGCCAACTTGCTACAAAAACCCAATAAGCCAGGCGTAGATAAAAAACAGGCTCTGTCTCATTTTTTATCTGCCAGACAGATTTTTCCTGAAAGAGAGCATATCCCAAGCCAAATAGCAGTGGCAAAGCGAATATGGTAATTAAATCCAATGCCTGAAGACGAAGATGCCATACCGGAACCCAACCGGTTACTTCAAGTAATCCTTTCATGGGGGCTCCGTATAGGGGCAGATCTTTTTCGAGTATATGTTGGAATTTCAGCATTCCTTGCCAAAGAATGATGGTGCCGAAAGTGGCACTAGCAGCCGCCCGGAAAATAAAACGATCTTTCTTTAGGCTGGCAAAAAAGATCATTGCTAGCATGGAAGCTACCCAAAAGGGGAGGGTTTGATTCTTTGACGTTAGTGCTAATGCCCAGAGCAGGATACTTAAGATCAAGCTGAGTGTTGAACGTTTTTCCAAATACCCCCGGAAGCAATAATATCCAGCCAGCAAATAAAAGATCATTGCAGGTTCGCCGATTGCCTGTCTGCCAAAGAGCAGGGAAAAAGGAAAACCTAAAATAATCAGAGTGATGGAAACGAGCGCTGTTTTTTCCCCATACATTTTTTTGGCAAGCAAAAAAATAAAGAAGACAGAAGCAAGGGTAAATAATGCGCTTGGCAAACGTCCCTGCCAAATTCCAAAACCAAAGAGACGAAAACTTAACGCGACCGGAGCCGTTACGGGAAAATCCCAAGCCATCCCTGTTGCAGAGATCGGTGTCCCATTTAATAAACGAGCATATCGTCCAGTTTCCACCCAGTTGCGCGCGGTGGCGAGTGTCCAACCCTCATCGAACCATGGACGTGGTATCTGGGAAGGGTAGTACCACATTAAAAAAACAAATGCGATGCCGAGTAAAGCTGCTACGTACACTGCAATTCTGTTTTTCAATTTATGTCTCCGTCCAAAATCTAATGATGTGTCTAACTAATGGAAGAATTAATAAATATTAGCAAACACACCGTCATTGCGAGAAGGGCGTCTCGTGCCCCGAAGGGGTAAGCCCGACGTGGCAATCTCCCACAAAGGAGTGGGGATTGCTTCGCTCTGCTCGCAAAGACGTGACTTTGTACAATATATCAATGATTTACCCATAAGCAACATGCTGAAAGAGCCACAGAAAAAACAATTTTATAGCAAGTTCAACATTGATTTCGAGTCCGATAACGGGGTCAAATTCCACAGGGGAAGCGGCTTTCAAAGCCCTAGCGCTGCATCCAACCCTACCGCCACACCTTTGATCGTGCGTGCATAGCGAATTGCCACCAGGGCGCCATTCGCAAAAGATTCATAAGAAGTGCTTTGATGGTTGAGCGAGAAAGTTTCGCCGAAATTGCTAAAGGCAATTTCCTGATCGGATAAGAGTCCCTTCATGCGTAAAGAGTGAACTCGAACGCCAGAAACCAAGCCGCCGCGCGCGCCTTTGACGATCTCGTTGCTTTCTAATTCTTCTGTCTGATTTCTGACCTTGCCCATGCGCATGGCAGTCGCCAAGGCTGTCCCTGATGGGGCGTCGGGCTTGATGTCTTCGTGCCGCTCGATCACCTCGGCTGAGTCGAAATACGGGGATGCCAACTCAGCAAAGCGCATCATCAGCACTGCACCGATCGAGAAGTTCGGGACGATCAGACAGCTCGTCTCAGTGTTCGTCCAAAAAGATTTGACATCTGCAATGCGCTCTTCGGTAAACCCGGATGTGCCGACGACGACGCTCTTGCCTTGAACGTGCCACCGTTTAAGATTCCCCATCACGACATCGGGGTGGGTACACTCAACAATAACATCGGCATCGATATTCTCGATGGAAGTTTCAATTTCCATACCCGCTACAACTTCCCCGGCATGATGCGGGTCATAAAGACCGCCTAACTGCATATCATCAGCTTTGGAAATCTCTTTTGCAATGACACTGCCTAGATTCCCCTTTGCACCTGAAACGACTACTTTCATGATTATTTTCTCCTCACGCTAGCTGAGCTAGACGAGCTTGCCTTATCCTATCGAAGATAGGCTTATTCCAGCTTTTCATTAGGGCAAGAGTTCGGGCTATTTTATCATCTCAGGAAGACATAACCACTTGATGCTGTTTGTGGTTGGGTTACAATCCTAAAAAGCTATCTATTGGTATAGCACGGTGAAATAGACAGGAGAGAAAAATGAGCAAATACATTCCCAGCACGAGCAAATGGGTCGCAGACCAGGTTGAACGCTATGAAGGTAGTGGCGGTACGGAAGGGACAACCTTGCGAGAGACGGGGTTGCCCGTCATCATCGTCATCAATCGCGGACATAAAACCGGTGCAATTCGCAAGACACCGTTAATGCGCGTCGTGGATGGCGAGAACTACATCCTCATTGCCTCGCAGGGTGGCGCGCCACAGCACCCAAAGTGGTACCACAACCTGAAAGCGGACCCGAATGTCGAGATTCGCGACAAGACTGAAGTGCATGCCATGCGCGTGCACGAAGTTGTGGATGCGGATGAACGCCGCCGCTTATGGGCAATTGCTGTCAAAGCTTTCCCGCCCTATCGGGATTATCAGGAGAAAACAGAACGGGTTATCCCGATCTTTGTGGCGGAGCCGAGATAATTTTTAAAACAGAAACACCGAGCATCTTCAAGATGCTCGGTGTTTCTTCTATCTATGGGTTCAATACCCCGCCGCTTGCGGCGTGAGCATTAATAATCTGTCCTAAAATACTTTTGTAGTGACGGCTTTAGCCGTTCAGAGCGACTAAAGTCGCTACTACGAAGTGCTTTTAGAATAGACAGATACCCCGTCCGCTTGCGGGGGGCAGTTCATTAGTGAATAGCTTATTTAATAAAATAGGTCGCACTTGAAAGTGCGACCTATTGACTTTTTTGACTAAATGAAGCTCGGTCTTTCCTTCTTCAAGAACGCTTCTACCCCAACTTTATGTTCTTCCTCTGACCGACGCGCGTCCTGTAACTCCCCTTCGTATTCAAGGACTTCTGCCAGATTTGGCAACATAGCGCGGTTGAAAGCTTTTTTGGTTGCGCCGAAAGCACCGACGGGGCCCATTGCCAGCATCATGGCGATCTGCGCGGCGGTGGGCAACAGCGCATCGGCGGGGATGAGACGATTGACCATGCCCCACGCAAAGGCATCCTGTGCAGAGATGGGCAGATTGCTGAAGGAATATTCGGTGGCGCGTCCCAGCCCGATCAGAGCGGGAAGGAGTAGCGAGACGCCTGAATCAGGCACAAGCCCGATGCCCGTAAAGCCGACGGTGAAAAAAGCATTGTCGGCGGCGATGCGCAAGTCGCAAGCCAGGGCGACGCCCAAGCCTGCTCCCGCTACTGAGCCGTTGATCGCAGCGACAATGGGTTTCTCGATCTGACGAATTTTCAATACGAGTGGGTTATAGCTCTCGCGAAGATGTTCGTGATAAGAGACATTCTGGTCCTGCGCGGCGAGCATCTCGGTGATGTCTTGCCCGGCGCAGAAGGTTGCCCCAGAGCCGGTCAGCAAAATCGCGCGTACATCGGCGTTTGCCTCGGCTTCGTCGAGCGCACTTCTCAGTTCTAAAATCATGTCCCGATTGAAGGCGTTGGCCTTATCGGGACGATTGAGTTTGAGCGTTAGGGTATGTTGTTGAAGGGTGGAGAGAATCAGGGGCACGGGAGACTCTTTCGGTTAGCGTTCGTATCCGTCGTCGTTGCCTTCTTCGTCGCTTCCGTCAAATTCGAATTCGACCATGTCGGGGTCAAGATAAACCCAGAGGTAGAGGATATCCCCGTCGTCAGATTCGACGGTGCGGGCTGCCTGAATGGGGGCTTCCTGTTCCAATCCCATTTCGTTGCGGTAAAGCAGGTGCATGGGCATTTGGTTGCGCCAAGCGCGATAACAACGCTCGACAAGTTGGGAACCATTAAATGTGCGTAGTTTGGTAACGGCGTTAATAAGAGAGTTAGGGCCTTCGCTGAGGCTGTTCGGCCAGCCGTCTCGAACGGGTTCGAATACGGGCGGGGGTCCTTCGATGATTGTAATTTTAGTATCCATAATATTTTCCTTGAGGAATTTCAAAGATGATACCATGAAAGGGCTGCTGTTTTTGTAGTATTTTCGTTATAATTTTCTCATGTCTAAACTGACGCCGAAAATCATTATTGAGGGGACTCGTCTTACTTTTAAGACGGAAATTGCGTTCACGCTGAATGAGCATCCACGCGTGGTGGGGCCACGCAAATATCGTTATCATTCGCCTTTGATTTCCGGGGAGTGGTGCGCTTTTACAAATTACGCCTGGGGACGTGGACTGATCAATTTTGAGCCACAGGAAGAAGCTCTGGCAATGGAGACCTACCATACCTGGATGCGTCTCTTCGAATTACAGCGTTATTATTCATGGATGGTGGATCGTTTTCACATCTCAACGCGCAGCTATCAACTGGAACGTTATGGCACAGACTATAATTTCCGCTGGCTGGAGCAGCGCTTGGCTGCGATCGGTTTTCATCTGATTTTTTGCACACGCAGCCCCGAATCTTTTGCGGCGGCGCGCGAAGAGCGCTTGAAGGTTTCTGGCAATCCCTCGCAATATGATGATCTGCAAGTTTTCATCGACGAGCAGGAAAGAATGCGCGAACTGGTTTCTGAATCTATTTTGCCGACGCTGGAGCTGGATATTTCTGACAGCGATGTAAATAGCGCAGCCGACCGCGTGGCAGACTGGCTGGAATCTACGGGCGGGTTGTGGTCGCAGTAAGTTGAGTTTTTGCCACGAAGACCAAAGTTCTTCTTTGTGATCAACAAGAAGACTCTGTGCTCTCTGTGTCTTTGTGGTGAGTTTTTAGGAGCAATGATGTATAAAATAACGATCTTTTTCTATCCCCCCCCACTAAGCCAGACAGCTGCGTTTCAAGCGAATTGGCAAAAATTTATGGGCTTGGCAGAAAAGATGCCCGGTCTGCGCCGCGAGACGGTCAGCGACGTGGTCGATTTTGTTCACGGCAGCCAGGGGCATCGCTATACTAAACTTCACGAATTATTTTTCGATTCGCGTGCGGCATTGAATGCTGCGCTTGCTTCTGAAGCGGGGCAAACGGCCGGCGCGTTTTTGCATGAATTTACGCGGAAACGTTTTACGCTCGTGATCGCCGAGCATAAAGAGGCTTTGCCGGAGGAATTTAAAGCGTAGGGGCGGGGTCTTCCCGCCCAGGGCGACAGGACGTCGCCCCTACAGCGATTTGACGATTTGCTTCACGAACCCGGGCCCGTTATAGATCAGCCCCGTGTAGACCTGTACCAACGTCGCCCCAATGTCGAGGCGGCGTTTTGCGTCCTCGGGGGTCATGACGCCACCAGAGCTGACGATGGGAATCTGCCCATCCACTTTTTTGACAATTTGACGTAGAACCGCGTCGCTCGCGGAGGTGAGCGGGCTTCCGCTTAAACCACCTGTTTCTGCCCGATGAGCGGATTTCACCCCACCGCGCGCGAGGGTGGTATTCGTGGCGATAACGCCATCCATACCGGTAGCAAGTATCACGTCGAGGGCGTCATCGAGTTCCGCATCCGAAAGATCTGGAGAAAGTTTAACGAGCAGCGGCAGTTTTTTGCGCAGTTTTTTCTGCTCAAATTTGCGTTGTTTGTCGAGTTGGGTCAAGAGCATCTCGAGGGCTTCGCGTCCTTGCAGATCACGCAATCCGACTGTGTTGGGGGAACTGATATTGATGGTGATGTAATCGGCGCAGGGGGCGAAAAGCTCGAGCAGGGAGAGATAATCGAGCACGGCTTCTTCGTTGGGGGTGGTTTTATTCTTGCCGATATTCACGCCCAGGATCATGGGGTTTTGACTGCGTTTATATTTGCCTTCGGCAAAAAAGCCTCTCAGGTTAATGATGCGCGTGGGACCTGCCTTGGCATAGTTGCAGCGCCCGAGTTTATTGAGTGACTTGACGATCTTCGCGGAACCCTGCGAAGGGAATCCCATGCGGTTGATGATTGCGCCATCTTCGGGCAGACGGAAAACGCGCGGCTGCGGGTTGCCCGCCTGTGGGAGCGGCGTGACTGTGCCGACTTCGATATGCCCAAAACCGAAGGTGGAAAGTCCGCGCACGGCGAGGGCGTGTTTATCGTAGCCCGCTGCCAGCCCAATCGGATTGGGAAAGGTCAGCCCGAAGGCTTCGACAGGTTTGGGCGGGGCTTTGAAAATTTGCTTAAGCAGCCAGTGTGCGCCAAAAATATAGCGCGTGTTGTTGAGCGCATCGAGGCTGAGCGTATGCACGCGTTCGGGGTCAATACTAAAGAGAAGTGGGCGAATTATTTTATACATGAAGGTTTTTAGGGTGAAGGTTTAGGGTTGGAAGGTGTTGCTGATGTCTAAAGTTGTCTTACTTCGCTTTATAGCGGTCTGCAATTTTTTTGCATTCTGCGAGGTAGGTCTCGGAGCGTTCTTTGAGTTTGGGCATGAGCGTGAAATCGCCCTTGAGCAGGTCTGTGCCAAAGCGGAGCAGTTGCTCACTCTTTTTATGGATCTCTGCTTCGAGTTCTTCCTCTTCCATTTTGGGAGGGAAGAAGGCTTCATCTGTGGTCGGGTCGTCGCGTTCGCCGAGTTCGACCAGCAGCCAATCGAGAGAGACGCGCTCTTCTTCGGGATTGTTGATGTCGGCGATGGTGATCCACGGCAGAGCGCTGATCTCGTAGTTCAGGCAGACTTCGGTGGTTGGGTTTTGAAAGGTGACGATCACGCCGCCGGTGTGGAAGGCGGTATCGGTCTTTTTGAACTTATATTTGCTTTCGAGCGTAACGAAGCTTTTTTGCACGATGCGGTCAAATTCGGATTTTTTCATTTGGTGCTCCTTTGGAGCGATGGTTTTCAGATAGGCTTCCGTGCGCCGCACCAGCTTCGATAAGATAGTGCCTGTTGATGTGATTTTTGCTTGGCGATGGCAAATTCTGCTTAATGAGGGTGCGACGCACCCTTTTCTTTCACGAACGCCAATTTTACCCCACCAATCAACGCCAGAACGAAACCCAAACCGATCAATGTCCATTTAAGCGCGGTGAAAACGCTCGTTATCCACGCGAGCGTGTAAAACTCGGTCGGATAGCTGAGATACATCGTCGCCAGACCAAAATTTTCGAGATAATCGAAAAGCACCCCGCTCCAGGGGAGGAAAACGGCTGCATCCGCAAAACGGAAATTGGGAAATGCCCGCCGAAAGGTGACGACGAGTAGCAGCGTCAGCATCAACCCATAGACAATGGGATAGATGATATCCAGAGTCAAACGTGTCATTGCCGCAGCCTGTCGCAATTCGGGCGTGTATGCACTGATGATCTCATACGCGCGCTGGGGCGTGTAAAAGAATTGAAGGTCAAGAATTGGAATGTCGTGCGTATCGCTGGAGGACGCGCTCGGCATAATGACCAGATTGAAGAGCATTTGCAAGGCAAAAAGGGCGAGGATATTTTTCCAATTCGCCCATTTTTCAAAGAGGGTGAGAAGTTTTGTTTTCATTTTTATCCTTGTATTGCTTTTTCAATTCTAATCTTCGATTACGATACTACAATCAAAACCAATGCATGCGTCACTGCCGCCATCCCCTTGTGATTTATTTTCAGGCAACTGCGGTTTAGTGAAGGTAAATATTGTGCTCTCGCAAAATTCTTCGCCTGTGGCGTTTAGGGCAGTTACGATCCACTGATATTCACCGCCTTGCTCAAAGGCTTCCGTATAGCGTGCAATTTCAGTTGTGTCGCTTTCAAAAGAGACGATATTTCCTGAGGGCAGCCTTATTTCTAGAATATATTCTGTAGAACCTTCCATTTCTGACCACGAGAAGATCACTTTGCCTTCATAGGGTAATTCTGCGCCATCTTCTGGGGTGAGTGGTTGAGCGCAAATTAACGGCTCTGGTGTAGGGGTAAAAGTTGGTGTTGGCTCAGGCTCTTCTTCTATTTCGGGCACAGGTTCAGGCTCTTGTACTGTAAAGAAGGTGAAGCTATCACTCGTGCAAATAATTTCTCTATCATCGTTCAGGGCTTCCACATACCAGGTGTTTTCGCCGGGCTCTGTGAAGGTTGAAATAATACGCTCAACTGGCGTATCGTCGAGTTCAAAAGTGATCAAATGCCCCGAAGGAGTCTGGATATTCAAGCGATATAACGCGATGCCTTCCATTTCGGTAAATGCAAAGGTCATCAAGTCAGCGCCATAAGCGATTTCTGCCCCATCTTCTGGCATGAGCGGTTCTGTGCAGACGAGCGGAGCGGGGTCATCTTGCTGGCAAAAAGATAAGCTAAAGATGATCGCCAGAATAATGATGAGAATAAGCCACCAGTATTTTTTGAGCATGATATTTCCTTTTAACGGTGCGGACTGAAGTCCTGCCTTAGTTTGTGGAAGCCCCTATGGGGCTAAAACACGCAGCCCGCAGGGCTTCCATGTGCTGAGTACGGGCTTTAGCCCAAACGATCAATGCTTTTCCAGTTTGCCCATTTTTCAAAGAAAGTGATGAGTTTTGTTTTCATTTTTTATTCCACCCCCCCCGGAGGCGGTTCTTCAGGCGGTTGTCCTTCACTCTGCGGCGCATTTGCAGGCAACAGCGGTTTGGTGAAGGCAAGCACTACGCTCTCGCAAATTTCTTCGCCATCAGTGTTCATAGAAGTTATGCTCCACTGATATTCGCCGCCTTGCTCGAAAGCTTCCATATATCGGGCTATTTCAGCTTTGTCGCTTTCAAAAGAAACGATATTTCCTGAAGGCATCGTTATTTCTAAAATATATTCTGTGGCATCGTCCATTTCTGTCCACGAGAAGATCACTTTGCCGATATTGGGCAATTCCGCGCCATCTTCGGGGGTGAGTGGCTGAACACAAATCAACGGCTCAGGTGTAGGTGTAAAAGTTGGTATAGGTTCAGGTTCTTCTTCTATTTCGGGCACAGGTTTAGGCTCTTGTACTGTAAAGAATGTGAAACTATCACTTGTACAAATTATTTCTCTGTCATCGTTCAGGGCTTCTACGTACCAAGTGTTTTCACCGGGCTCTGTGAAGGTTGAAATAATACGCTCAACTTGCGTATCGTCGAGTTCAAAAGTGATCAGGTGTCCCGAAGGAGTCTGGATGTTCAAATGATATAACGCGATGCCTTCTATTTCGGTAAATGCAAAGGTCATCAAGTCAGCGCCATAAGGGATCTCTGCACCATCTTCTGGGAGTAGCGGTTCTGTGCAGACGAGCGGAGCAGGGTCATCTTGCTGGCAAAAAGATAAGCCCAAGATGATCGCGAGAATAATGATGAGAATAAGCCACCAATATTTTTTGAGCATGATATTTCCTTTTAACGGCGCGGACTGAAGTCCTGCCTTAGTTCGTGGAAGCCCCTACGGGGCTAAAACGCGCAGCCCGCAGGGCTTCCATGTGCTGAGTACGGGCTTTAGCCTAAACGATCAATGCCTTTTCCAATTGGCCCATTTTTCAAAGAAAGTGATGAGTTTTGTTTTCATTTTTTAATCCACCCCCCCCGGAGGCGGTTCTTCAGGCGGTTGTCCTTCACTCTGCGGCGCATTTGCAGGCAACAGCGGTTTGGTGAAGGCAAGCACTACGCTCTCGCAAATTTCTTCGCCATCAGTGTTCATAGAAGTTATGCTCCACTGATATTCGCCGCCTTGCTCGAAAGCTTCCATATATCGGGCTATTTCAGCTTTGTCGCTTTCAAAAGAGACTATATTCCCTGTGACCTGCCCCCCGAAAACTGGTCCAACAAGAATGTTAGTATTGGACCGTTCA
>JABGQU010000097.1 GCA_018648605.1 Anaerolineae bacterium
CTTATGAGGTATTCTTCGGACATCAACCTGTTGCACTTACGACTTGAATCCAAGGTCTTTTTTAGAAACAACCAATGGTTTTACTCAAAATGCTATAAATTCCACAAGGGTTCTTTTTAGTTGAAATATTAAATAAATTTTATTTATGGAGGGTTCTTTTGTCTCAGTCGCGCACAAAACAGATGGTTGATCGCCTGCGTGAAATGCAGGCTTCCTCCCCTGATATTGAAGCCTCGGCAATTGTCAGCGTGGATGGATTAAGTATCGCATCAGCTTTGCCACAAGAAATTGAAGAAGACCGCGTATCAGCTATGTCAGCGGCTATGCTATCTTTGGGAGAGCGTATTGCGAGTGAATTAGGACGTGGAGAACTCGAGCAGGTTTATATCAAAGGTGAAAACGGCTTTGTTATCCTGATGGCTGTTGGCGAAGAAGCAGTGCTTACTGCCTTAGCAAGCGAAAAAGCTAAACTTGGGCTGATTTTCCTTGATATGCGTCGCGCTGTTGAAGACCTAGAAAAACTGATCTAATGGAGTCAGCATGAGTCCTGTCGAAAAAAGCGATTTATATTATCCGAACAAATTTGGTCTTATTATTATCAAGGCTCTTGAAGATGTTATGGGAAGAAATGGTCTCAATGCCATTCTGAATCTTGCAGGATTAACAAAATATATCGACGGTTACCCTCCGGATAATCTGGAAAAAGGTTTCGACTTTGCCGAGCTTTCATCTCTGGGCATCGCCCTGGAGGAAATGTATGGCCCGCGTGGTGGTCGGGGCCTTGCATTACGTGCCGGGCGCGCAACCTTCTCTGATGCCCTGAAAGATTTTGGCGCATTAGCTGGCGTTGGAGATTTGGCGTTTAAAGTATTACCTCTGCAAGCCAAGCTTCGCATTGGCTTACCTGCAATGGCAAAAATCTTCTCCCAGGTCAGCGATCAATTAAGCACTGTTGAAGAACAAGACACCGAATTTGTTTATACTATTCACAAATGCCCAGTTTGCTGGGGACGTGTTGACTCAGATAAACCAGTCTGCTTCATTGCAACCGGACTTCTTCAGGAAGGCTTAAAATGGATCTCTGGCGGAAGCGAATTCCGCGTCAACGAGTCACGCTGCCATGCAATGGGCGATGAAGTCTGTGAATTTGTTATCCAAAAAGAACCACTAAGCTCCTAAACGGGATCACATCGTGGCAACCCCCAAATCAAAAATCTTAATCGTAGAAGACGACCCTGATGTCGCTGAAATGCTAAATGCCTATTTTGGCGTTCAAGGCTACGAAGTTTTTACTGTTAACTGGGGAGAAGATGGTGTACGCTCAAGCCAAACTGAACAACCTGATCTGGTCATCCTGGATATTCGCCTTCCAGATATTGATGGCTACGAAGTTGCACACCGCTTACGCAGTGACCGACGCACAAAAAACATCCCCATTATCTTTCTAACTGAAAAACGAGATCGCGCCGACCGCCTGCATGGACTTGAGCTTGGCGCCGACGATTACATCACCAAACCTTTTGACGTTCAAGAATTACGCTTGCGCGTGCGTAACTCATTAGAACGTAAGGGACAAGGTTCGCTCACCAACCCGGTAAGCGGTTTGCCCGAAGGCACATTGGTGGATGAATACCTCGAAAAGTGCATCAAAGAAAACAAGCAAGCTTTGCTTTTAGTATCTCTTGAAAACCTGCAAGCCTTTCGAGAGCTATATGGCTTTGTTGCATCAGACGATGTTTTACGCGCGGTCAGTCTGATGATCTACAACGCCATGCGCGAAATAGACAGCGCAGATAGCTTTCTTGGTCATCTAAGCGCGACAGAATTTATTTTGGCAGTTTCTTCTTCAATCACCTCCGCTCTCGCAGAACGCATTATTAGCCGTCTTGAGCAATCTCTCGACTACTTCTACCCCATCCGAGATAGAGATCAGGCAGTTAACTGGTCTGACCGTCTCGCCATCAAGACATCTCAAATTTTGTCTTATGATGGAGCAAATAACACACCGGCTACATTAAAGAAAGAATTGCTAAGTACAAAAAAATAGGAAAGAAATATTGCGCATTACAGTAATCATCCCTACGTATAATGAAGCGGAGAACCTGCCCAAACTGGTCTCCGTTTTATTTTCCTTGCCCCTCGACCTCGATATCCTCATCGTCGACGATAATAGCCCCGACGGCACAGGCGTCATAGCGGACAATCTTGCTACTGAAAACCCCACAAAAGTGGATGTTTTGCATCGTAAGGGAAAATTCGGACTCCGCACCGCGTATCTTACCGGAATTGAACGTGCCCTCGCTAAAGGATCAGATGCTATCGCCCAAATGGATGCCGATTTCTCGCATGACCCCAAGCGTTTGCTCGAAATGGCAAACTTGCTCGAAAACCGAGATGTGGTACTCGGCTCACGGTACGTCCCTGGCGGGAGCGTCGACGAAAACTGGCCCATCTGGCGCAAAGGGCTTTCAGCTTTTGGCAACTTCTACGCACGAACACTTCTGAATTTCTCACTGCGCGATGTGACAACCGGCTACCGTCTATGGCGTCGAGAAACCCTCAAGGGAATGCCTCTTGAACGCATCGAATCAAATGGCTATGTATTCCTTGTTGAAATGGTCTATATAGCCCATAGCCTCGGCTATCGTTTTGGCGAGGTGCCGATCTATTTTGCAGACCGCCGATGGGGAAAATCAAAAATGTCCTTCAAAATTCAGCTTGAAGCTGCCATACGCATCTGGGCAGTGCGCTGGAGTTACCGCGACCTTAGGAGACTAGGCCGTGCCGCTCGCGCAGATTCCTAAAGGTAATATCCTTGCACCAAAGGGCTTTGTCTTTCTGACAAAGCCCTTTTCTTATATCTAAATATTGAAGTCAACCGCCATATTCCCTATAATAGGTAATAGATTATTAAAATCCCCCTAGATGCTAAGAGGAGTCAAAAATGACAAAGAGATTGCTTTATACCGTTATTCTTCTGCTCGCCCTTCTTCTCGTTTCTTGCGGAGGCAATACCCCTGCTACAGAAGCGCCTGCTGTAGAACCTCCACCAACCAGCTATGAAGAAGCTCCCCCGCCCGCGCCGACTGAAGAACCCGCATCAGAAGAGCCAGCTGCCATTCCTGAATCGACATTTGATCCGCAACCCCCTGATGGGCAACGCGTAGAGTTTCAATCTACTGACGGCACCGCATTGGTTGGTTATTATTATCCAGCTGCTATTCCCGATGCACCCGTTGTTGTGCTGATGCACTGGGCAGGTGGCGACCAAACTGACTGGCAAAATAATGGCATGATCGCTTGGTTACAAAATCGTGGCGCAAATGGCGGCAAGGATCAATCCTTATCCCTGCAAAGCGCGATCTATCCCGTTATGCCTGAAGGCGTCTCTTTCGCTGTTTTCACATTTGATTTTCGTGGTTTCGGGGAAAGCAGCGGGAGCTTCGATCCCACTGGCGGCATGATGGATGCAGAAGCCGCTTATGCAATAGTCAAAACACTGAGCAGTGTTGACCCAACCCGCATCGCAGGCATTGGCTCAAGCATTGGTGCGGATGCTGTTGTAGATGCTTGCGTAGAAGGCTGTTTAGGCGCGTTCTCGCTTTCACCTGGAGGCTATTTAGGAATTCCCTATCCAGTTGCCGTTAAAATGTTGGATGATGTAGAAAAACCGGTTACCTGTGTTGCGTCTGAAGATGATCATACCTCTGTAGCAGCATGTGATAGCGCAATGGGGAATTACTATCAAAGTATGATCTACCCTGGTAGCGCACACGGAGATGAGCTTTTGCAAGCTCCAAATAATCCAGATGGAATCGGGGAGCTGATTTTTGATTGGTTGGCGCTTCTTTTTGGAATAGCGTAAAATCTATTTTAGAGGAAGTATGTCGTGTCTGCTGGCAGGGGCAACGACATACTTCCTCTTTTTATAGATGTCGACAATGGGAGGCAAGTTCAAATCACGCGCGATGCGAACATCATCCAAAGGTCATAACTGACAGAAAACCACTCTCTAAAATGATAAACTTAACGCAAGTTGTGTTTTATTTCATTCAGGAGCGAAGATGACCACTCGCAGAGCACCCAGTCGAATTATTCCTCGCGCATTTCCCGGCATCAAAGCCGACGAAGTGACCGAGTTGATCGCCAATAGCCAGGTGCATGCGTACGCGCCAGGCACTGCACTTTGTCAGGAAAATGCCAGGGAAGATACTTTTTATATCATTTTGGAGGGGGAAGCTGAAGTGACCAAGGTTATTAATCAATCCGAAATGCGGCTGTTAAAAACCTTGCACTCTGGCGATTTTTTTGGGGAAATGGCACTGATCCACAATGCACCGCGTGCTGCCAGTGTGACGGCAAAAAGCCATCTTGTTGCACTCGAATTGAATAAAGAAGCCTTTGACCGCGTGCTAAAACACAGCAGCAGTATGGCGATGACAATGGTGCGCGAGATCAGCAATCGGCTGCGCACGAATGACGAGATGGCTGTTGAAGATTTGCGCCTGCGCGCCAGTGAATTGGCACAAGCGTACCAACAACTTGCTGAGCAGGAACTCACTCGGCGCGAATTTTTGACCAATATTGCTCACGAGTTGCGCACGCCGCTCATGGCTGCGGGTGGTTTTTTGCAAATACTTCAACAAGGTATGATCCCAGCCGAACAATTGGATAATACTCTTGAAACAGTAGCACGCAATGTTCAGCAGATCACTACATTGGTGAACGACCTTCTCTTTCTACAGGAGATGGATTTGGTGCTACCCGATTTTCAACCTGTAAATATGGAAAAGCTCGCCAAAGATGTTGTCAAGAAGTATCAGAGCAAAGCGCGCAAGCAAGGTGTTAAATTACATCTTAAAACCGGTTGGCGATTGCCAGATGCCTCTGGAGATGCGAAATCGTTGGAACACGCGTTAGATTGTTTGGTCGATAATGCGATCAAATTCAGCCCAAAAGGCGGCGATGTGGACATCCGCTTCTCTGCGCAAGATGAAGTTCTTTCTGTTTCCGTACAGGATCAGGGTATTGGCATCTCGAAAGAACGCTTGCCACATATCTTCGACCGTGTTCACCATCTCGAGGGGAATGACGAACATCTCTTTGGCGGGATCGGCATTGGGCTGGCTATCACACGCCAGGTGATCAAACAGCATGATGGGCAACTTAAAGTTGAAAGTCAAGAGGGGCAAGGCAGCACTTTTACGATGATCTTGAAGAAGACAAAATAGCAAAAACTCCCCGCGCGGGGAGTTTTTTTATTCGCCGAATGTCACTATCAGCTTATCGTCATCATCATAAAATGAGCGCGCTGAGAATGGCGGATCGCCTGCACTCATCGCGTGGATGCGTGCCAGTAAAATAGCAACATCTGCTACAAGGGGATATTCATCTAGTTCATCAAAGGGTAGCCATTCAAGAGCGCCTTCTTCAGAGGGGCGCGGCTCACCAGCGGTAGATTCTCCAGTAAAGATGTAAATGCAGATTCCTGCATTGGGTTCAATATCCACCATTAACGTGCCGACCAAATTCAAATCCGTGCTAAGTCCCGTTTCTTCGTCCAATTCTCGTTTGGCTGCTGAGAGCACATCCTCGCCATGCTCGACATGCCCCCCGACGCCATTATATTTATTTGCCCAAATTCGTTTCGTCGCTGCACCTTTAAGCAGCAGCACCTTTTCACCGCGCGTTAGAAAGATCAGCGTACGCGGAATGCACATATAACGATCATAACGTACCCCCTGCTCGCTGCCAGGCATATTTACTCCTGCTCCGTATTTGTTAATGCCAGCCAATCTCCCAGAAAAAGCGAGATCAGCGCACCAAGCGTCCCTATGCCTATATCAACGGAGCCGATCGGCAATAAATGCCAAGCCTGCCAAGTTGCCAGGAAATTTGCACCGAGGAAACCAAACCAAGCCAGCACCAAATAAAACAGAATGCGCCCCGGGCCGCCCCCTCGCCAAAGGTGATAGAGCGCTCCATAAAGGCTCGCGATCACAAAAGCAAGTAAAAAGGATGGGATTGTCATAGCAACTCTTCTACACTAGTTAATTCACGAAAGAAATAATCTCGATCATCTTCTTCTTTTATCGCTAGCCCTGCGTCTTTTGCCAGCGAAAGATAACCTTGCCCTTTAGCAAGATCTCCTGAAACTGCGCTGGCACGCGCTAAAGCTTCGTAAGCAAAGGCAAGGTCAAAATCTCCCAAGCTATCTTTTTCACAAAGATCAAGGCAACGTTTGGCATATTTGAATGCCATCACGCCAAAGCCTAAAGTAGCGTAAACGCGTGAAATCTGCCAATCGCCACGCGCAAACTCCAGAGGCGTACCTATCTCGCTCCAATGATAGCGCGAGGCATGTGCCAAGTGGATCATCTGCACATCTTCATCCGCAGTACGCGTTTGCTTATCCAGCAAATCCCAAACGGCGTTGAAAGACTGCGTTGCAAATTCGCGGTGCGTTTTCGCTATATCAGACATATTTACCTTTCTTTGGATGAGGAGATCGCTCCCCCGCCCAGGCAAATCTCATCTTCATAGAAAACGGCTGCCTGCCCGGGTGTGATGTCGCGCTGCGGCGTATCGAACGTGACGTGGGCTTGCTGAGGTCCCGTTGGCGCAATCTCAGCCCAAGCTTCTTTCGCCGCATAACGAATCTTGACCTGTGCACGAAAAGGAGTGGGGGCAGCTTCCCCGGAGATCCAATTAATTTTCTCCACATCCATTTCACGGCTGCCCAACTCATCTGCCGTGCCAACCATGAGCTGATTGGAAGTAACATTCTTTGCCAACACATATAGCGGCTCAGAAGCCGTCACATTCAACCCTTTTCGTTGCCCAATGGTATAGAACGCCAAGCCCTGATGTTCCCCCAAAACCTTGCCATCGCGGGTTACAATTTCACCGATCTGTGTGGTTTGCGGGGCATATTCTTTCAAAAAGTTACGATAATCACCGCCAGAGAGAAAGCACAGATCCTGGCTATCTGCTTTTGCAGCAACAGGGAGATCAAACTTACGCGCAAGCTCACGGATCTCCGATTTGGGATAACCGCCTACAGGAAAAAGCGACTGTCTCAATTGCACCTGTGTAAGAACATGCAAGACATACGCCTGATCTTTCCCGCGGTCAAAGCCACGCAATAATTGGATCTCCCCGGAACTCTTACGCTGCAAACGAACGTAATGCCCTGATGCAATAAAATCTGCCCCTAATGCCAGCGCATGCTCACGCAAAACACCCCAGCGAATATGTCGATTGCACATCAGGCAAGGGTTTGGGGTTTCACCCTGCTGGTAGCTTTCCAAAAAATAGTCGACGACCGTATTACGAAAAGCATCCTTCGCGTCGACAGCATTAAAAGGAATATCAAAACGCCGCGCAACCTGCTCTGCCAAAGAGACAGATTCGAGGGTGCAGCAGGCATTCTCGCTCTCTTTGCCGGGCTGCGACCAGAGACGCAACATCAACCCGATCACATCATGACCCTGCTCTTTGAGCAACGCCGCCGCAACAGATGAGTCAACCCCTCCAGACATAGCAACTACAACTTTAGCCATATTATTTCCATATTAAACAATCTACCATTAAGAACAAGATTTTATCAAAAAAGATATGCGGATTATACCTGCTTCAGCCTCCACCTGTTATAATAGCTTTCGTTAAAAAGAAAATACTTCATAGGAGTTTTTATGCCTACAAAAATTAAATTTGGAACCGACGGTTGGCGCGGACATGTTGCCGAAGACTATACTTTTGAAAATGTGCGTCGCTGCTCGCAAGGATTCGCCTCTTACCTTCTTGAAGAGGGTAACGCTGGCAAGTGGGTCATCGTTGGTTACGATAAACGCTTCCGCTCAGAGCATTTTGCTGAAGCGGTTGCTGAAGTTTTAGCTGGCAACGGTCTAAATGTTTATCTGACCGACGATGCTTCACCCACTCCTGTCATTTCTTACTCTGTGGTCGCCAAGAAAGCAGTTGGCGCAGTTAATGTAACCGCATCTCATAATCCGCCCACTGATAACGGATTCAAAGTCCGCGACGAGAATGGCGGCGCAATTGACCCCGAAGGTCTGGTAAAGATCGAAGCGCTCATCCCCGACAATATTGCGGATGTTAAGATCAAAGATGTAGACGAAGCAAAAGCCAATGGCTCTATCGTTCTCTTTGACTCGACCATTGACTACCTTGCCCATATCAAAAAACTGATCGATGTGCAGCCTATCAAAGACGCGGGACTCACCATTCTCGTTGATGCGATGTGGGGCAACGGCGCAGGCTGGTTCTCCGGTTTGCTCAATGGCGGCGCAACAAAAGTCATCGAAATTCACAACGAGCGCAACCCCTCCTTCCCCGAAATGAAACGCCCGGAGCCAATTCCACCGAATGTGGATGTTGGCTTGCAGGCTGCCAAAGATAACAACGCCGATATTTTCCTCGTTAACGATGGCGACGCAGACCGTGTTGGCTTTGGCGATGAAAACGGCGAATTTATCGACCAACTTCGTGCTTATGGTTTGCTCGCCTATTATCTTCTCGAAGTACGCGGCGAACGCGGTGCGATCGTTAAAACGCTCTCTACCACTACCATGCTCAACAAGTTGGGCAAAGTCTACGATGTTCCTGTTTACGAGACAGGCGTGGGCTTCAAATATGTTGCCCCCAAATTTACAGAAACAGATGCCCTCATCGGCGGTGAAGAATCTGGCGGATACGCTTTCCGTGGCAACGTCCCCGAGCGCGATGGCATCCTCGCTGGTCTCTACATGCTCGACATGCTGGTACGCACCGGTAAGAAACCAACTGAGCTTCTCGCAGACCTTTTCGAGAAAGTGGGCGGCGAGCATTTCTACAATCGTATTGACACACCTTTTGAAGGTGATAAACAAGGAAAAATCGACAGCATTCTGGCTGCCAACCCTGCAACCATCGGCGGGCTAAAAGTAACCGAACTTGTCACAGTAGATGGCTTCCAATTCCACCTTGAAGATGGCGGCTGGTTACTTATCCGCTTTAGCGGCACAGAGCCAATTATCCGTGTCTACTGCGAAACCATGCACGAAGATAAAGTCGAAGCTATCTTGCAAGACGGCTTGAAAATCGCAGGGATTAAATAACCTTCAACTTGAAACCTGTGACATTAACCGACACTCACTGTCATCTGTACTTTAATAAATTCGACGACGACCGAGTCGAGGTCATCGCGCGCGCCACAGAAGCCGGCGTAACGCGCATCCTCGTTCCCGGAATCACACGTGAAACCAGCCTTGCTTCCGTCAAATTAGCGGATGCCCATCCCACCGTATTTGCCGCTATAGGCATTCACCCCACCGATGCCCTCACATGGACAGAGGATACGCGCGATTATCTGCGTAAACTCGCCCAAAATCCTCGCGTCAAAGCCATCGGTGAGATTGGTTTGGACTATTACTGGGATGCGGCTCCACACGATCTTCAAAAGAAGATACTGCGCGAACAACTTTCCCTCGCTGAAGAGCTTGGTTTGCCCGTGGTGCTACATCTCCGCGAAAAAGACGATGCGCCGCACGGCAACTGCGCTGAAGACCTGCTCACCCTGCTCGAGGATTGGGTAGAAAACCTGGGGCCACGAGCGAGTTCTTTGGCAATCTCTCCAGGCGTGTTACACTCTTTCAGCGGCACAAGCGAAACGGCATATAAAGCCATCGAATTAGGCTTTATGATCGGCGTAACGGGACCTGTCACGTTTAAGAATGCAGCCCAGCGGCGCGAGGTGATTTCATCCATCCCTATCGAGCATCTACTGATCGAAACCGACGCCCCCTTCCTCGCCCCACATCCCCATCGCGGACAACGCAACGAGCCAGCTTATGTCGCTTTGGTCGCGGAAAAAGTCGCCGAATTATATGCGAAAACTCCGGCAGAAATAGCAGAGATCACTTCTGCGAATGCTGCACGGTTATTTAATTGGTGAAATTTTGAGTACGTCTACTTTTATAAAGCCTGTTCAGGCAACCATTGAAAAAGTCGAGGCACGGATGCGCGCTCAGGCAGATGAGCGGCATCCTGACCTGCGTGCTGCCCTTGAAAACCTACTCGCCGCAGGCGGGAAGCGCGTGCGCCCAACGCTGGTTCTGCTCACCGGCAATATGTTCGGTGCTGATCCTGAGCGTTTGATTACTCTGGCAGCTGCCATTGAGATGTTGCATACGGCAACACTCGTACACGACGACCTGATCGACGGCTCGCTGATGCGACGCGGAAATACCACGCTAAACGCCAAGTGGACTCCTGCCGCAACGGTGCTGACCGGCGATTTTGTTTTTGCGCGCGCCGCAAAACTGGCTGCCGAAACCGGCTCATTAACAGTAATGGAAGAGTTCGCTGAAACTTTAGCGATCATGGTTAATGGTGAGCTAACGCAAATGTTCGATAGCCGTGGTTTGGCAAGCCGAGAGAATTATTACGAACGCATTTATGCCAAAACGGGCTCACTTTTTGAGCTTTCTACACATGGCGCCGCTATTATCAGCCCCATAGATAAGGAAATAGTCGCCAAAGCACGCACTTTCGGACGCAAACTGGGCACTGCTTTCCAGATCGTGGACGATATTCTTGACTTTACGGGTGAACAAGCCACTGTCGGTAAACCTGTCGGGAGCGATCTTTTGCAAGGATTGATCACACTCCCCGCGCTCTACTATATCGAAAATCATGCTGATGATGAGAATGTAAAAGCTCTGCTTGACGGGCATTATCACAACGCAGAAAAGATGGCAAACCTCGTCAATTCGATCCGCAACAGCGATGCTATTGAGCTTGCGCTAAAAGAAGCCAAACAATTTGCTACCGATGCGCTAGAAATGCTCAATGGACAACCCGATAGCACAGAACGCCAGGCACTTGAAAAGCTTACGAAATACGTCACCAATCGAGATGTCTAGATTCTCGGCTTGAAAAGCTTTTATGCAAAAATCAAATCCATCTACCCTCCCCGCTTATTTAGCTTTAATAGCGGGGGTTTTCATTATCGGCACTTCGGCTATTTTGGTCAAATTTGCCAATCTGCCAGGGCTTGTTTCCGGTTTCTATCGTGTCGGTATCGCAACAGCCGTTTTGCTCCCTATTTGGCTATACAAGAACCGAGATGAAGGAATACCCTCCTGGCATAATTTAAAATTTATCCTTTTGGGCGGGATTCTTTTCGGCACCGATGTTGCGTTTTGGAATACCAGCATCTTACTGACAACGGCTGCAAAATCGACGCTTTTGGCAAATAATTCACCGATTTGGGTTGGCCTGGGCGCAGCATTCCTTTTCAAGGAGAAGTTGAGCCCAAAATACTGGAGTGGTTTGGCATTAGCGCTTTTGGGCATGGCGACTATTGTCGGCGTGGATAGTTGGCGCACGTCTGAGTTCAACATCGGCGATATGATGGCGATCGGCACAAGTTTTCTCTATGCGGGCGTAATGCTCTCCACCCAAAAGGCGCGGACGCGTGTTGATACGCTCACCTTTAGCGCACTCTACACAGCCACCGCTGCACTCACCTTACTGCCCGTTGCCCTGCTCACCGGACAGGAAATGAGCGGCTTTTCATCTCAAAGCTGGTGGTCGTTGCTCGCTTTGGGATTAGGCCCGCAAGTCGTTGGTTGGATGCTCATCAACTATGCCCTGGGGCATTTGCGCGCTTCGCATGTTTCTGTTAGTTTACTGGGGCAACCTGTCGTTACCGCTATTTTAGGCTTTTTTATTCTCGGCGAAATGCTTACCGTAAACCAGATGCTTGGCGGGATGTTGGTATTAGGCGGTATTTATCTTGTCAACCAGAAATCTGCTCTTAAACGGAAGCAAGCCTAAATTCGTATGCGTGGCGTTGCACCGGCAACCAGAATCGATTAAAATCCGCATATCCTCTTTCAAAGGAAAATCCTGTGAATACTCCACGTCATCCTTTTCGTTTAAATTTGGGGTTTTTTCTCCCCCAGTCTATTGGCTATCGCCATGATTTCCCTTTCGCGTATGAAGAGATTGAACTTGGTAAAGATTTTCTTCTGCGCAAATTTGAAGGGACGGTTACTGTCAGTCGCATGCCGCAAGGACTGCTTTTACAGGGTCTTTTCGAGGGCGATTTTGAGCTTGAATGCGTGCGCTGCCTGAAACCTTATCAACACCGACTGCATTCGGAGCTAACCGAACTATATGTTTTTAATCGCCGTGATGCGAGTGACGACGATCTGATCTTGCCCGACAACGCTCAGGTTGATCTGGACGAATTCATCCGCGAGGATGCCGAGGTGGATATCCCCTTTCACCCGATCTGCAAAGAAGATTGCGAGGGGCTTTGCCAGGTCTGCGGCACAGACCTAAACCTTGGCGATTGCGGACACGATGAACTACCCCCCGAAGAACCTGATGATTCCATCTCACCCTTTGCGGGATTAAAAGATTTACGCTAACGCCCGTGCGTTAGGCTTGATACCGTTTAAAGATCGCTGTCATTGCGAGACGGCTTTACCGTCGAAGCAATCTCCACCTAATCATAAGGAGACTGCCACGCAGTGAGAAAGTTCAGGAGAACAACATGGAAGGAGTTTCAACCCTTATCAACAGCATCGCCACAATTATGTGGCCCCTGATCGTTATCGTCATACTCGTTCTCTTCCGTCAAAGCGTTCAATCGCTGATCGAATCGGCGCGCGGACGCAAATTCAAGGTCAAGATCGGCGAGATGGAATTAAGCATGGACGAACTCAGCCAGCAACAAACCATGATGATCAAAGATCTGCAAACGCGCGTGAATGAGTTACAACGTAAGGTCGATGGGAAAACCCAAAAACCGCTCGAAGAACCTTCCAAGATCATGGTCTTGGAAAAAGAGGATATAGCCAGAGAAATAAAAGTGCCCGGGGAAGAAGCCAGCGCCCCCAAGGCTGAAACAAACCCTTACCGCTCCCTTAATATCGACGATGATATTTCTGCCATTCTCTGGGTAGATGACGAGCCAAAAAATAACGCCCTCCTCATTGATGCGCTGCATTATCTAAACATCTCTGTCTCAACAGCAAAAAATACCAAAGATGCCCTTGAGCGTTTCAAACACGGCTCTTTCGACTGTGTCATCTCTGATTCTTGTCGCCACGAAGGCAGAGAGCTGGATAACTGCCAAGCCGGTATAGAGCTTGCCAGCTTAATCCGCGAAATGGACGAGGATGTACCGATCTACATCTACACCGACAAAGTAGACGCAACCTTGAAACAAAAAGCGCATGACGCTGGCGCAACAGCGGTCACCTCGTCGCCTTCAGAGTTGCTTAAATTATTGAGCGATTAGCTAAAAAGCGTGGATACTTTTATGTCCACGCTTTTTCTTCAGGAGAAAATTATGGATTTCACGGGAAAACGCGTATTGATCACAGGTGGCTCACGCGGGATAGGAAAAGCCTGCGCAGAAGCCTTTGCAAAACGTGGCGCAAAAGTAGCCATCAATTATGTGCAGAATGAAGACGCTGCGCACGCAACCCTGAATTTTCTACCGGGCAAAGGACATATTCTCGCCCAAGCGGATGTCTCCGACCCGAACGCCATCGAGGGGCTGATTGCCGCTACCGTGCAGGGATTAGGCGGCCTCGACATCGTCGTCAACAACGCCGGGATCTCCCAACGCCACCCCATTGACACTGCCAGCTATGTAGAATGGCAAGATGCTTGGGATCGGATTCTCTCCGTCAATCTGCGTGCGCCCGCAAACGTCATCTACTGGGCAACACAACATTTTCTCAAAAATGGCGGAGGACGGATCGTGAACGTCTCTTCGCGCGGCGCCTTTCGCGGCGAGCCGGAAATGCCCGCCTATGGTGCAAGCAAAGCCGGTCTGAACGCAATGACCCAATCGCTGGCACAGAAACTCGCCCCCGACAATATCTATCTCGGCGTGGTTGCTCCCGGATTTGTAGAAACAGAAATGGTCACCCACGTCCTTGAAGGCGAACGCGGCGAAGGCGTTCGCAACCAAAGCCCGCTAGGGCGTGTTGCACAACCCGAAGAAGTGGCTTACGCCGTCATCTTCCTCGCAGCAGAAGAATCGAAATTCTCTACAGGAACGATCATTGATGTGAATGGGGCAAGTTATTTGAGAGGGTAGGCACAAAACAGATATGTATGATTCTTTTCTATATGGCTACGGATTAACCTTAGCTGTTTTTGCGCAAACCCAAGAAATACCGTTTGATAGACCGGTTCATGCTATCAAATATTTAGATTTTAATGCTTTCTTCAATGAGTTTATTCAAGCTAATGATAGAGACAAAATACTAGTTGACTTTTATAAATATTTTGAAATTCATCCTGAAACGAAAAAAGCTCACGACGCAGCAAGACTTTTCTTGTCCAAA
>JABGQU010000209.1 GCA_018648605.1 Anaerolineae bacterium
AACCATATAACCACGCAATTCAACAATTGCCTGATTGAGCACTTCTTTTACTTGCTGGATACGCTCAGAAAGTATCGGGTCATCTTGCGTAAGGCTTGTAAGCGACCCAGCGATCAGACTGGCAGAGTAAATCGACTGCAATACACCATCATGGATCTCTTGTCCGATCCGATCTCTCTCTACGCTTTGGATCGTGGAAATTTCCATTTGCTCGATCATCTGATCGACTTCAATTTGAAAGATTTCCATTGCACGGATCATGCTATAAGCCAAAACAACACCGATCAAAGAACGATAAACCTGAACAGGAATGCCCAAAAGGGATTCTATTAGGGTGTAGTTTAGAATATTTGCAGGGAAAAAAGGTTCATCAGGCACGATCAGCCCGCCTAAAATTGCGTAGGCTAAAAGTGAGACGCCTGCGATCTGCAACATACGATAACTGCGTTGATCGCTAATAAGCTTGGCTTCATGTGTGAATTGGTATAGCCCAAATGACGCAGCAAATGCACCAGGGGCACCCAATAAATAACGACTCCAGACAGATGAGAGGTTTACCCATTCAGCAGTTTCTGAATAGTTATTGAGTGCGTAAATGAAAATAATTACCCAGATAGCCGGAAGAACGAATAAACTGGCATTAATATAGCGATTAGTTTCCAGCATCTCAAGTCCAAATTTTAGCAAGCATAGAAATGAGAGAGAAAGCAATAGAAGATGCAGCATGTGAAGTATATCGATGGCATTATCAGTCATATATGCTTTTTGTACTGGAATGAAAACCATTCCCCACTCATGGAAACCATGTAAAACACCAAAAGCAGCCATCCAACGCAAATGACGGGCCAATTTTAACCGGCTATAACGACGGGATTGCAAGAAGATGGAAAGCCCAAGTATAAAAAAAACCTGCCCGTAGATGAATAAAACAACTGAGCGGTTGAGAAAGAAAAAATCTTGGAGAAAGTTGATAGACATAGGAACGTATTCTAGCAGGTTTAAGCAAAACGGGAACTGCATATGCAGTTCCCGTTTTATTTCTAGAAAAGGGGTGTTGCTTAGGGATGGAAGACGAAAGAGTTGACGCCAGTTTGGAATGCGTGACGTACTTGAGCGTTGTCGAAAACGGCGACACCAAAATTATATGTTGCTGTCAAATCGTCATATTGTACGTCGAAATCAGAGCCGGTATCCAGTGCGCGACCAAGCTCGATCACCCACATGCCGTCTACATAGACCCATCCGGCGGAGATGTTGCCACGGTCACCTTCGAATTGTGATTTGACAATGCCGGGAACCATATCGCCAGCGACGAACAAAGTGTCATCAAATTCGATGGCTTCGCTTTGAAGGATCCAGCCGGGGGAGCCATCGGTTGCGTAACCTTCGGGTCCCATGAAAGCGGGAGCGGTTTTCTCTTCGTTATTATTGGCTACATAGCCACCACCATCGGAGGGATCGCCATGGCGACCTGCACCAGCGGTTTCTTCTGAGTAGCGGGTGCTATCGAGATATTGATCGTCAACCTGGTTCAGGTTACGGACAGATTTCCAGTGCCAAATATCTGCGAATTGACCTTCTTCAGCAGTGTACTTATTGCCGTAGGGTTTTGCTTCGGGATTATCGCCAGCATGGCAGCCGGTGAAACAACCAAGAGTTTCAAAGTCAGGGATGCTGCTATCAATATTCCAGATGAAAGACATTTTGTCTTCGTAGTACAAGTTGTTGTCATGACCAACATCGTTGGGGTCTTTGACGACTGCCCAGGTGCCATCTTCCTGTTTCTCCCAAGGGGAGCGCACGAAGCTTTGTGTGGGGTCAGCATAGCTTACATAGAAATAGACCATATCGTCAGTATAGACAGATTTAATGGTGACTTCTGTTTCGCCCATATTTGCGCCGCCAGCAACTTTTGCGGTAATGGCTTCAGCGTCTGCCCAAAGAGCATCAACTTCACCATCCAAGACAGGTGCTTCAGCTACAAGCACGGAAACCAGTGCGCCTTCAGGAGCTTCCCACATGGGGGCTTCTTCAACAACAGGTTCTTCTACAGCTTCTTCTGCTACGGGTTCTTCAGCTGCTGCTTCTTCAACGACAGGGGCTTCCACTGCGGCAGGCTCAGAGGAACAAGCAGCGAGAAGGACACCAAGAACTAACAACATACTGATAAAAAGCACTTTCTTATTCATTTATATCTCCTTGTTTTTTGTCATACACAAAGTGTGTGAATTCCCCA
>JABGQU010000098.1 GCA_018648605.1 Anaerolineae bacterium
TTGCCTCTTTTTCGACACTGTGAAGTGGTGCACTTACAAGTTGAATCTAAGCTATCTTTCAAAACGAACCAGAATATTCAGTGTTTCACACATGCCGCGAAAAAACTTTTTCGCGGCATGATTTTTTAAGGTTGGTATACCAGGCTTTTGAAGCCCACCCGAATCACCCCCATATATGGGGGGTCTTAACAAAGATGAAAGGTTTTGTAGATGAAACAAATATTCTATTAAAAAATGTGAATGCTCATTTACCGTTGAACAATTTTTAAGAATCCCAAACCTTAAAGAATCGAAAGTTTTTAAGATAACGTAGGTTTCGCGTGTAGCGCAAAAAGACTTTCTTTGCTAAAATCAGGGCAGTTCAATAAGGGTTTCTGGCAGAAAGACGAAGCCCCCCCTCTTATTACATAAAGAAGAAAAAAAGAAGAAAACCCCCTGCACGAGCAGGGGCATTATTTATGCATACCCTCTTTTTCAAAAAGCGGCGTAGTTGTGGAGAATGCGAATGGATGCAAATCAGGCTTGGCAAACTGTGCTTGGACAGCTACAAATGGAGATGCCCAGAGCCTCGTACGATACCTGGGTGCGTGATACACGCCCCATGAGCTACGAAGATGGACTTCTGACCGTTGGCGTACGCAATGCCTACGCGCGTGACTGGCTCGAAAGCCGCCTCGCAAGCACTGTCAGCCGTCTGCTGATCGGCATAATGAATCGCACCGTAGATGTAGACTTTATCGTCTCGCAGAATGAAAAAGTAGAAGTCGTTGAAGAACGTGAAAACCATGAAGCGGATGAAGAAACCGAAACGCCCGCCTTTCAACCTGCTCATTCCAGCCTGAACCCTCGCTACACCTTTGAGAACTTCGTCGTTGGGTCGGGCAACCGCCTTGCCCATGCAGCCTGTCAGGCTGTCGCCGAAAAACCCGCTCGTGCCTACAATCCCCTTTTCCTCTATGGGGGGGTTGGTCTCGGTAAAACCCATCTCCTCCACGCTATTGGGAACGCCTGCATCGCCCGCGGACTTAATGTTCTCTACGTCTCCTCTGAAGAGTTCACCAACGACCTTATCAACGCCATCCGTACCCAAACAACACCTGCCTTCCGTGATAAATACCGCACAACCGATGTCCTTCTCGTAGATGACATCCAATTCATAGCTGGTAAAGAATCCACGCAAGAAGAATTCTTTCATACCTTCAATACCCTGCACGGACAAGACAAACAGATCATTGTCTCTTCTGACCGCCTCCCCAAATCAATGAGTACGCTTGAAGAACGTCTCCGTTCCCGCTTTGAATGGGGCTTGGCTGCTGATATCCAACCGCCTGATCTCGAAACGCGCCAAGCCATCTTGCGCTACAAAGCCGAACGCTCTGGGCATAATGTTCCCGACGAAATTTTGGAAGTGATCGCAGAACGCGTTCAATCCAATATCCGTGAGTTAGAAGGGGCTTTTAATCGTATTGTTGCCTTTGCTGAATTAAGCGGAACACCGATCACCCCAAAACTGACCGAGATCGCCTTGGCAGACCTGTTGCCTCCATCTATGGAGATTAACCCCGAACGCGTTCTGAGCCTGGTCGCCGAATCCTTTAGCCTGACATCCGACCGTCTGATCGGGCGTGATCGCTCACGCGTCGTTGCTTTGCCTCGCCAGATCGCTATGTATCTTATGCGCCGCGAATCTGATATTTCCCTGCCGCAAATAGGTAAGGTGCTTGGTGGGCGCGATCACACTACGGTCATGTATGCGATAGACAAAATTACCGACATGCTCGAGCGTGATGAACGCCTCCGTCGGCAAGTGGTTCAGATACGCCAAAAGCTGCACAGTCCTGCAGTACCGATCTAATATTCAAAAGCTCTGGAGTTTTTCTCCAGAGTTTTTTTTTGTAAAATTCTCCTGAAAAATAAATGAAACTATGGTATACTCTGCGCCGCTCCCACCGTGGGTGAGAGCATATCACACACGTCTCTGGACTTGCTCTGCGTGCCGCGGATCGAAAAGAACGCGGTCAGAGTAAGGATGAAAGAGACGGAGGAAAAACGCAAAGGAGTTATCCCCTCATGGCAGTTATTTCTATGAAAGCCCTTCTCGAAAGTGGCGTCCACTTCGGGCACCGCACCAATCGCTGGAACCCGAGAATGAAACCCTACATCTTCACCGAACGCAATGGTATCCATATCATTGATTTGCAACAGACGGTGAAAGCCATCAATGAAGTTTATGGCATTATTAGCAAAACCGTTTCTAGTGGCGGTGAAATTCTCTTCGTTGGCACCAAACGTCAGGCACAACAAACTGTTGCCGACGAAGCCAGTCGTTGTGGCATGCCCTACGTCAACGAGCGTTGGCTTGGTGGCTCTCTCACAAATTGGCCCACCATCTCGAAACGCATCGAAGAGTTGGAACGCCTCGAAAATATGCAGGCAAGCGGAGAAGTTGAGCTGCTAACCAAAAAAGAAGGCTTGATGATCCAACGTCAAATTGACCGTTTGCACCATCGTCTTTCCGGTTTGCTGACAATGAAACGTATCCCGCAACTTCTCTTTGTTGTCGACATTGGTCGCGAACAAGCCGCCATTCACGAAGCCAATCTTCTCAAGATCCCGGTCATCGCGATGGCAGATACGAATTACGATCCGCGCTATATTGACTATGTGATCCCCTCGAACGACGATGCGATCCGCGCGATCAAATTGATTCTTGGCACAATGGCGAACGCCGTTCTTGAAGGCAAATCTGCGCGAGCAGAAGAGGAAGAAGAAGCCAAAGCGAACGCTGAAGCGATGCCCCAAAAATCGAAACCGCGCAAAGCTGCCGACTCGGTTAAAGCCGATACCCCGGCATTGAGTGATGAAGAATTGCTCGGCGCGGCCACGCTCGAGAAAATGAATGCAGAGCGTGAGACCGTTGAAGAAGAAAGCAAGACAGAAGAAGAGAAACCTGAAGCCAAAGCTAAAGAAACAAAAGTAGAAGAAGTAAAAGCAGAAGAAGCAAAAGTAGAAGAAGAAGCTGCTCCGGCAGTTGAAGAAACCACTTCTGAAGACGATGCAAAATAATTTTAAAAGATAACCTAGAGGAACTATGGAAATTACAACCGAAATGATCCGAGAACTGCGTGCAACAACCGGCGTAGGTATTCTCGAATGCCGTAAAGCACTTCAAGAAGCAGAAGGCGATTATAAAAAAGCCGTTGACTACCTGCGTAAAAAAGGTATGGCAAAAGCTGCCAAACGCGCTGACCGCGATGCTTCCGATGGCGTTGTTGAGCTTTACTCACACGGCGACGGCCGTGTGGGCGTGATGATCGAAATTAACTGCGAAACAGATTTCGTTGCCCGTGGCGAGACTTTCCGCAAATTGGCACATGAGATCGCTTTACAGATCGCAGCCGCTTCACCGCTTTTTGTTGACGAAGACAGCATTCCCGCAGATGTTCTTGAGCACGAAGCTGAAATTGCCCGCAAGCGTTCCATTGAAGAAGGTAAGCCAGAGAATATCATTGAAAAAATCGTAGAAGGCAGATTGCGAAAGTATAAAGAAGAAGTTTGCTTGCTGCAGCAAAAATATATCCGCGATGATAGCCTCACGGTTAAAGACATCATCTTGGAGAACGTCGGTTCTCTTGGCGAAAATATCGTTATTCGTCGTTTCCAGCGTTGGGAACTTGGCGAACATCTCGCTGACTAAATTTCAAAAAAAAAGGTCAACCATTTGGTTGACCTTTTTTCTAATTCAAGAGGAGCAAAAATGCGCAAACCAAAATATAAGCGAGTACTGTTGAAATTAAGTGGCGAGGCATTAGCATCCCCTTCTGGCTACGGGATTGATGTTTCTGAAGCAGAAGCGATTGCCCGTCAGATCAAAGATGTCTACGAGTTAGGCATCGAAGTAGTCGTTGTGATCGGGGCAGGCAATCTTTGGCGCGGCAAACAGGGCTTAGATCGCGGCATGGATCGTGCCACAGCCGATTATATGGGTATGTTAGCAACGGTCATGAACGCAATGGCGCTCATGGATGCCCTCGAACGCGATGGTGTCATCACCCGCGTCCAAACGGCGCTCGAAATGCGCACCATAGCGGAACCCTATATCCGTCGGCGTGCGATCCGCCATCTGGAAAAAGGTCGGGTTGTCATCCTCGGTGCAGGTACAGGTAATCCTTACTTCTCAACAGACACAGCTGCTGCTTTACGAGCCATGGAAATTGGTGCTGAAGTTCTTATCAAAGCCACAAAAGTAGACGGCGTTTATGATTCCGATCCCAAACGTAACCCCAATGCTGTAAAGTTTGATCGCTTGAGCTATATTGATGTGCTCAATCGCCGCCTGAACGTAATGGACAGTACCGCGATCTCGCTTTGTATGGATAACGAAATGCCCATTCTAGTACTTAACCTTTGGGACAAGGATGCCCTCGAAGCCGCCCTGATGGGTGAACACGTTGGCACAATTGTGTCTAACTAACCCCCATTCTTTCTTGAAGAAAACCCCGCCACGCCTAGCCAGCGTGGCGTTTTTTATTGTTTTGGGGTATCCTTGTATTTGGTCTATTCAACAAATAAATAGGAGGCCGATGTGCTTAACGACATCAATACAGACGCCAAAAACCGTATGCAGGGCGCAATTCAGGCATTAGAAGGCGACTTTTCACGCATTCGCACCGGGCGAGCAGCCCCCGCATTGGTTGAAAATATTCAAGTCATCTACTACGACGTTTCAACCCCTTTGCAGCAATTAGCTTCGATCAGCGTTCCCGAACCGCGCTCACTCCTTATCAAACCCTTCGACCCTTCAACACTAAAAGAAATCGAACGCGGGATACTCGCCTCCGATCTTGGGCTAACCCCCAATAACGACGGACGCGTCGTGCGCCTTAACTTGCCACCGTTAACAGAAGATCGCCGCAAAGATCTGGTTAAAGTCGTTAAAAATCGCGCCGAAGAAGCACGTGTGGCTGTCCGCAATATTCGCCGTGACCTGATGCGTGATCTGCGCGACTACGAAAACGAAAAAATGATCTCAGAAGACGACAAAGAACGGGGCGAAAAAGATCTTCAAAAAGAAACCGACTCTTTCACTGAAAAGATTGATGCTTTATGCGAATCCAAAGAAGCTGAAATCTTAGAAGTATAAAAAAAATATGGGCGAAACGCTGAACATCCCGCCCGAAAAGACGCCTCAGCACGTTGCCATCATCATGGATGGCAACGGTCGCTGGGCATTATCGCGCGGATTACCCCGTCTTGCTGGCCATCGTGCTGGAACAGAGAACTTGCGGCGCATTATCCGTGCGAGTGTTGAGTTTGGCGTTAAATACCTTACGATCTACGCCTTTTCTACTGAAAATTGGCGACGCCCGCCCGCAGAAGTGCAGGGGCTCATGCACATAGTCGAAGATGTGATCGATCGAGAATTGAACGAATTAAATGAAGAGGGTGTTCAATTACGCCATCTCGGACGTCTCGAAAAACTTGCATCAAAGCTTCGCAAAAAAGTACTCAGTGCAGTTGAACTGACGAAAAATAATGAGCGTCTGATCCTTAACATCGCCTTTAACTATGGCGGGCGAGACGAGATTATTTACGCTATTCAAAATATTATTCGAGATGGTGTTTCTGCGGACGATGTAAATATTGAGATGATGGAAAGCTATCTTTTCACTGCTGGCATCCCAGACCCAGACCTTATTATTCGCACATCCGGAGAGTTACGTACAAGCAATTTCCTCATCTGGCAAAGTGCTTATTCTGAGTGGTATGTTACTCCAACCTATTGGCCCGATTTTGGGAGTGAAGAATATGCCAAAGCTCTCGAAACTTATGCCCAACGCGATCGCCGTTTTGGGGGGATTGCAGAAAAATTCTATGAGTAAATTATGCTAAAACGAATGGGTACTGCCCTTGTCCTTGCTGCTATTGGTATTCCGGCAATAATCTTTGGGGGTGTTTTTTTCTGGTTACTAATGGCATTTTTCTTGAGCTACGCAGCCTGGGAATATAGTAACCTGATGCGCGCGGCAAAATTTAAGCCCGCGCGAACGTTGATAGTTAGCGGCGTATTGGTCATTCTCTTTACACGGACGAATTATCCAGATTATGAAGGGGCGGTTTTTACCGCGCTGATCTTTTTGGCAATGGCGCTTCACCTTATCGCCTTTGAACGAGGACGTGATGAAGCCGCAGGAGATTTTGCCATAACGGTAGCAGGCCTCACCTATCTGGGGTGGATCGGCTCATATCTTGTCAAATTATATGAATTACCAGGAGGCATGTGGTGGTTTGTGCTTGTGCTTCCCTGCGTCTGGTTCGCAGATTCAGGCGCATATCTGATCGGCAAGAATTTTGGTAAAAACAAACTCTCTCCCCGCCTGAGTCCCAAGAAAACATGGGAAGGTTACTGGGGCGGTGTTCTTTTTGGCACATTAGCCGGTGTTCTTTTTGCATGGCTTTGGCGGAACGAGATTCCAGTTAGCCTGCTTGATGGTGCGATAATTGGCTTCGTAATGGCCGCACTAACTACGCTCGGCGATCTGGGCGAGAGCATGATAAAAAGACAGGCAGGCATTAAAGATTCAAGCCATATCTTCCCCGGGCACGGTGGTGTCTTTGACCGTATTGATACCTGGCTCTGGGGTGCTGCTATAGGACACTACCTGGTCTTGTGGTTTTTCATCTAAAGTATGCTCGAGTAATAATTAAAAGAGCCGTTCATTTGAACGGCTCTGCTGTTTAAGTTTGGGGGCGCTACTCTCGTAAAAAAGTATCGAAGTTTTTTAAATTAACCCGTGCGGTGAAATCCAGTGTGAGGGGCGTAACAGTTACTTCTTTTTTCTTGTGTAAAGTGTATACATCACTCGTATGAGATTCTTCTTTGTCAACAGGAGCTACTTCATAATCCATATGTTCCGGCTGGCTCCAATCGCGCTTCTCTTTTACAACAGGGCGATAATAAGGGTTAAGGCTTAGCTGTGTCGTATGCCAAATTGTTTGCGGCGTTGCTCCACGCGGCACATCCACTTTGAGCAAATTTGCTTGTGCGGGGAAATCCTTCTCAAGTAATTTTCTGGCAAAAAGCGCGGCAAAATATGCCGCACTTGAAAAATCAACATCGTTAGAATAAGACAAGTGATCTTCCTTGTCGGTTTCCAGCGAGATCGCCAGCGCGGGGATGCCTAAAGACACTGCCTCCATCGCTGCACCAACTGTCCCCGAGACACTGACTCCAAAACCGAGATTTTCCCCATAATTAATGCCAGAAACGACCAAATCGGGGTATTGCGGCATGATCTCAAGGATGCCGTGCTGTACAGCTTGCGCGGGGCTACCGCCTACCGCATAAACGAGCCACTCCTGCCCATTGACCTGTACACTTTCCTTTTTAATAATGCCATCTGAAGTAACTGGCATTGAACGCCCCATCCCCGATGATTGTTCGCGCGGGGCAGCGACAGTCACATAGCCGATAGCAGAAAGTGCCTCGGCCGCCGCCCATAATCCTGGAGAACGGATGCCATCATCATTGGTTAGTAGAATTTGTTTTTTTGTCATTATCCCATCCCGATATAAAAAAAGAAGCGGAGATTTCCCGCTTCTTTTTAGTGCCCTCGGCAGGACTCGAACCTGCGACCTATTGCTCCGCAAGCAAGCGCTCTAATCCACTGAGCTACGAAGGCGTTAGCGGACGATATTCTAATGCAGATTGCACGCAGGGTCAAGGAAATTTCTAGATTGGAGAGATTTCCGCGTCATTCTCCTTTTGGGCTTGCTTCCCTGTAACGAGAAATTCTTCAACCCCAGAAAAAGCGCCTCACTGCCCCTGCTGACGGCGTATCGTGACAGTTTCGCCCCCAATGCCCCAGTTATCGTTTTCAACCTCGTCAATAACGACCACCGTCGTTGCGGGGTTCTTCCCCAAAACTTTGCTGAGTAGCTCCGTTACGCCTTTGATCAGTTCAGCTTTTTGTGCCGATGTAGCGCCCTCTTTGGTTATTTTTATATTCACATAAGGCATGTGCGCACTCCATTACGTCCACTCTGATAATTCTTTCCCTAAAAACTCACGTAGATCATCGTTCCAAGGTTTGTAGAACTCAACCAGTTTGTTTCGGCTTTCTTCATCAATTGACGGTGCGGAAAAGCGCATCTTACTGCCCCAGTAGAAGAGCCTGCGCAACTTGGCGGGGACACGCTTTTGGTAGCGTGGTCTGCGAATGAGCATTTGGTAGAAGGGGTTTTTCCAAACTTCGGTGGGATTGAAGGCTTCATCGAAATCTTCACTGACGAAATCTTCATCCACGCCGAGGAAGGTGAAGATGCGTTTGTAGAAAGCTTCGGCATCTGTGAGCATCTCTTCAAAGGGCAGGATGAGCAAATTCTCGCGTGGAAAATATTCGAGATAACGTCGAATATAGCGCATGTAAACGCCACGGCTGAAGTAGCCGACTTTGCCCAGTTTGTAATCGTCGCTGAGATAGGCATCGAGGGTTTGAGCGAAAGTCAGCGGTTCGTTGAGATGACGGCGGTTGTCCCAGTATTGGGAGATGGCGCGTTTGATCGGATCACGCACGGTCAGGATGAGTTTCACGTCCGGCAACAAAGCGTGGATGCGGGCAGGCGCTTCGGGGTGGCAGATATAGCCCGGGGAGGCTTCTCCCCGAGCAAGCTGATTCGCGGCATCCGCAAAATGTGCCTCATACTGCTCGGGGCCATGCGCGTATTCGTCATCCCTAAAGAAGAAGTTGATCTCCTTTGTATCCGGCATGTAGATCTGCGGATGTTCTTTCAGGATGTGGTAGAGGGAGGTTGTCCCCGCTTTTTGCGAGCCGATGATGAGAAAGTTTGGGAGCATATTGTTTACCTGTAGGGGCGGGGTGACCCCGCCCTTACTCTTTATCGAGTGGCGTAAAGCCCTCGCCAAGAGCCTCGTGCGCCTGCCCAATGACCATGAAGGCATCTTCATCGGCTTCGTGGACGATATGTTTCAGGCGCATGGTTTCAGTGCGCGTCACGACGCAGTAGAGCACTGTGCGTTCTGCGCCAGTGTAGGCACCTTTGCCGTGCAGCAGGGTCACGCCGCGATCAAGGATGTTGAAAATTTCTTGCGAGACGGCTTCGGGCTGGGAGGTGATGATGAGCGCCGTGCGCACCACGCTCATGCCCTGCGCGGCAGTCTCGGTGACAATGCCGCTGACATAGAGCGCGATCAGCGCATAAAGCGCTTCTTTCCAGCCGAAGATGAAACCAGCCGCAAGGATGACGGCGGTATCGACGATCATGTAGGACTGCGATATGGGCACGCCGCGTGAGCGGTTCAGGATGCGCGCTAGAATATCGCTTCCGCCGCTCGTGCCTTGCCCGCGATAGACGATGCCGAAACCGATCCCGCTGACCAGCGCGCCGTAAAGCGAGTTGAGCAGGATGTCGTCGGTGATGCCCTCGGCGGGCAGAAAGTGGACGAGCAGGTCGGTGAAGAATGAAAAGGTGACCACAGCTAGCGCCGTGCGGACGATGAACTTGGTTCCGCCCAAATAGCGCCAGCCCAGCAAAAAGAGCGGGATGTTGCCAACCAAGACCATCAAGCCGATCTGCCAACCTATGACGTAGTTGATGAGCTGTGCCACACCGCTCACGCCACCGCTGGCAAGGTTGGCAGGGATGAAGAAGAGTCGCAATCCAACGGCTTGGATGAAGGCACCGATGATGATGAAGAGGTAGTCGCGAAGATTGTTTTTCATTATATGGGTAGGGGCGGATCTCAGACCCGCCCCTACGTAATATTATTTTGTTTTTAGTTCTTCCCCAGCCAGCGCTTCTATAACGCCAAGTACTGCCGAGTTATCCAGATCGCCCATGCCCATTTCGAGCATTGCGCTGAAGAGTTGCGTATTTGCGGCTGTGCCGGGGACGGGAACGCCATATTCGCGCGCCGTATCGAGCACGATATTCAAATCCTTTGCCTGCATATAGGCTTTGAAGCCGGGCTGACGATTGCCGTTGAAGAGACGCGGGGGCTTGATATCGAGCGCCCAGCATTGGGCAGCACCGCCTTTGATTGCCTGCACAACTTTTTGCGGGTCTGCGCCCGCTTTTTGGGCGACGATGAGCAATTCTGCCATGCCGACCATTTGGGCGGCGACCATGATCTGGTTGCAGACCTTCGCAATTTGCCCTGCACCTGCATCACCGACCAGCGTGATGCTTTTGCCCATTGCCTCGAGGACAGGCATCGCTTTGTTTAGCGCAGATTCTTCTCCACCGAGCATGATGGTGAGTGTGCCATTGATCGCACCGATATCTCCGCCGCTGACGGGGGCATCGAGGGCGAAAATACCTTTTTCAGCCAAGCCTTCTGCTATTTTGCGCGCGGTGGCGGGTTTGATGGTCGAGTTGTCGATGAAGATCAAACCTTCGTGGGCACCTTCGATGATGCCATCGGCGCCCAGCGCAATATGCTCCACATCGGGAGAGTCGGGCAGGTTGGTGATGACGATGTCTACCTGCGCGGCGACCTCAGCAGGCGTCCACGCGGCAGTCGCTCCCTCGGCGACTAACTCGTCCACTGCGGCGCGGCTGCGGTTATGCACGACGAGCGGAAATCCCGCTTTGAGAATATTGCGTGCCATGGGCTTGCCCATCAGTCCTAGTCCAATATAGCCAACTTTTAACATTAGAACTCCTTTGTGTGAAGATAGGTAAATTATAACGCGAAGGGTCGTTCATGATCGTAGACTTTTGCTGTTTTTCTAAACCCTGCGCCCTATTGTATTTTGATCTTATTATCGCTAAGATGGTTTTAGATGCGTACGATTTTTTGAGATTGTAGTAGAAAAAGGAAATCTTATGAGAACTCGGCTCTTGTCTGCAATACTTTTGTTGATGCTCTTTCTATCTTCATGCAATCTGCCTACGGATGCGCCGCCTGTGCCGACCGCGACCGAGGTTGTAGCCCCTTTGCCTCCATCGGCGAATGCCCCCCTTCCGCCACCTGAAGATATTGCGCCTCCGCTTCCCTCAGCAACATCTCCACCCCCACCCACAAATATCCCTCTCCCGACGGTAACATTTACACCGACCGTGCCAATAGCCTGGCCGAAAGATTTGAATGTGAATTGTCGTTTTGGCTACGGCACAGAATGGCTGGCGATCGGGGCATTGGTGAAAGGCCAACCTGCTACGGTCATCGGGAGAAATTCTTCATCCACCTGGTGGCGTGTTCAATTGCCCAATACTACGAGATGTTGGGTGGCAGCCAGCGTAACCGATACGGCTGGTAATCTGGCTAGTTTGCCGGTGATCTCGCAATCTACGGCTTCGGTGATCAAGGTGAATATTGAGAAACCGCAGAATATCTCTGTTGCTGGCTGTATAGGACCTATTCCAGCGCTGGAGCTTAAAGGCAGCATTGAAACCAATGGCCCCACTACGGTTGATTGGCATTTTGATACCGAACAGAGCGGCGCTTTGGCGTCTCATACGAAGACCTTTGATGGTTTTGGTACCAAGAATGCTTCGGATAGCTTTGGCCCTACACTTGTGGTAGGAACGTATTGGGTCAAATTAGTCGTTACCACGCCAAACGGGAAAGTGGCAGAATCAGGCTATAAGATCGAATGCCCATGAGTTTTGTATAGCATTATTTGGAGAAAAAGCGACTCGTAGCCGAGTCGCTTTTTCTTTTTACGAGGTAAAATCAGCATCACTTTCTATCACTAAAAAAAGAATTGTTTAAAAGGAAAGACTATGAAAATACGAAATAGCTTTGTTTTCCTGCTCATGATGCTCCTTTTAGTTTCATGCGATTTCTCGGCAAATTCAAAACCGACGGAGACCCCGATCCCTACAATAACGAAGATGGTGTTACCGACCGCTACGTTGACGCCTGTGCCCTCTGAAACTCCGCTCCCGAGCGAGACACCCTCTCCCACTGCTACAGCCACGCCCAGCTTTCCCATTGTGCTGCCAAAGGATATCAGCATCAATTGCCGTTTTGGTTTTGGGGTGGAATGGGCTATAGTCGGGTCGTTGCTCGAAAACCAATATGCCACCCTGCTCGGGCGTAACCTGACTTCCTCGTGGTGGTATGTGACCCTCGATGATGGTCTCGAGACCAATTGCTGGGTTTCGGCGGATGTTACCGAAGCGAGTGGCAATTTGGGCAGTATCCCTGTCCTCGATCAATCGCAAGCTTTTGCCACCGATCTAACCGTTCAAAATCCTGAAACGATCTCAGCCCCTGGTTGCCTGGGGCCTATCCAGCCGCTTAATTTGCAGGGCACTATTGAAGCGAATGGTCCTGGCATTGTCTCGTGGCATTTTGAGAGCGAGCAAAGCGGTATCATTTCCAATCGCTCTACCAGTTTTATAGAAGCAGGCACAAAAACCGTTGCCGATAGCTTTATCCCGCCGGTTGCCGAAGGCACTTACACGATAAAACTGGTTGTTATCAGACCCAACGAGATCGAAGCCCAGGCAAGCTATATCATTGAATGCCCCTAAGAAAGAGAAAAAATGAAAAAAAACGTACTAATTACTGGCGCAAATCGTGGGATCGGATTGGAAACCGCGAAGCAGATGAAAGCATTGGATTACGAAGTTATCCTGACCAGCCGCAATGCGGATGAGGGAGAACGCGTCGCTCGTGATTTGGGCGTGCGATTCCACCAACTGGACGTTACCTCGGCGAAAAGCATCTCGGCGTTAAAAGACCACGTGGACGCAGAGTTCGGTCGCCTTGATGCCCTCATCAATAACGCCGGCATCCTGCTCGATCGCACCGATGGTATTCTCAACCTCCCCGAAGAGAAACTGCGTACCATGTTCGAGACTAACACCTTCGCCCCGTTGATGTTGATTCGCGCCTTTTTGCCAATGATGCTTGAGAAAAATTACGGACGCATTGTCAACGTCTCTTCGCAGTTGGGTGCCATTAGCAATTTCAGCAACTACACCCCCGCCTACAGATTGACCAAACTTGCCCTGAACGGCATCACCCTCATGCTCGCGGATGCGGTGAAGGGTAAAAATATCCTCATCAACTCTGTTCACCCGGGCTGGGTCAAAACCGACATGGGCGGCGCAGGCGCACCCCTTGGCTTGGAAGAAGGCGCACGCGGACTCGTTTGGGCAGCCACCTTGCCTGACGATGGTCCCCAAGGCGGATTCTTTCAGGATGGCAAAAGGATGGATTGGTAAAGACATCCTTTTGCCATCCCCCTAAATGCGAAGCATTTGGGAGGACGCCCCAGCCGCTGTGCTGAGCTTGTCGAAGCAGAAGCGAGGGGCAGGGGGACTGAACGTTTCTCTATATAGTGCAGAAGCGTTTACAAGAAATTTTTATTTTTATCGGTAGAAAAGGATTTTCGACATGAATAACGCAAAGCTAAAGAAAACCACAGCAGGGATTCGGATCATTCTGTACGTTGCCAGTTTTCTCGTCTTATCGGTTGGTCTCTCTCTTTATTTCCTCTCTGAAAAAACAGACGTCTACTTCTCGTGGACGATCAACCCGCCCATGACCGCAGCCTTTCTCGGGGCGGGATATCTCGCCAGTTTCCTGCTCGAATTTCTCTCCGCCCGTGAGAAAATTTGGGCAAAAGCGCGCACGGCTGTACCGGGGGTGCTCGCTTTCACAATTTTGACCTCCATTGTCACCCTGCTCCACTTGGATCGTTTTCATTTCGACAGCCTCGTTTTTATCACCCTGGCGGGAACGTGGGTTTGGTTATTTATCTATATCAGCGTGCCCATCGCCTTGACGATACTCTGGGTACTTCAAGCCCGCCAGCCGGGCATTGATCCGCTCCGCGAAAAGCCTCTGCCCGCATGGATGCGTACAACGCTAATCCTTCAAGGACTCGTGATGCTTTTCTTCGGCGCAGCCATGCTGCTCATTGCAAAATCCGGAGCATATCGTCCACGGATTCCGGAGCATGCCGTCCACTGAT
>JABGQU010000099.1 GCA_018648605.1 Anaerolineae bacterium
AACTCAATTTGGGTTGGTCTTTTTCATCTACCCCAAATTATTGAGATGATACCTCGTTTATGGTCTTTGGTGCGGTCTATGCGTGGGTCGCTAACCTCTGAAAAGTGTTCTTCTAACTTGTTTAATGGTGTGGTTTTCATCTTTGCTATCCTAGCAGTACGAGGATAACAGAACCTACCCTGATTTAGATGCGATTGCCCTAATATACGTCATTGCGAGCAAGCGAAGCGAGCGCGGCAATCTCCTTGACTATCGGGGAGATTGCTTCGTCGGATAAGACTCTCCTCGCAAAGACATGCAGAAATTTACCCATGATTTTAGGCACTCCCCCAATAAGGCCACCGTTTTACTCAGGGTATAATTTTAATATGCTCCCAGAAATTGATATTAACGATACCGTCCGTTTACGAAAGCCGCATCCCTGCGGCTCCTACGAGTGGACGATAACCCGCCTCGGCGCAGATATTGGTCTCGAGTGTCGCGGCTGCGGGCGGCGTGTCATGCTCACGCGCCGTGAACTTGCACGCCGTCTCAAAGTCATTTTGTCAAAGGATGATTTAGATGACAAATAAAAAACCACATATTCTCTTCCTTTTTTCAGATACGGGCGGCGGACATAGAAGCTCCACAGAATCCATTATAGAAGCTCTCGAACTCGAATTTGGCGATTCCGTCACCACAGAAATGGTCGATTTCTTCAAAGGCTATGCCCCGCTCCCTTTCAACAAAATGCCCGATTGGTATCCCGAAATGGTCAAAGCCCCCTATCTTTGGGGCTTGAGTTTCAAAATGAGCGATAGCCGCCTGCGTGCCCGCGCCATCACCGCCAGCATGTGGCCCTATATCGGCAAGGCGACCAAAGAACTCGTCAAAAGGCATCCTGCCGATATGATCGTGGCAGTGCATGCTTTGGCGACAACACCGATTTTGAAAGCCCTCGGGGATGAACGTCCGCCCTTCGTGACGGTGGTGACAGATATGGTCAGCACCCATGCACTTTGGTACGATGCGCGCGCGGACCTCACACTTGTTCCCACGCAACAGGCTCGGGAGCGTGCCCTCAAATATGGGATGCCCGCAAAAAACATCCGCGTCGTTGGGCAGCCCATCCCCGAAAGGTGTGCCGTCCCCTCTGGAACAAAAACAGCATTACGCGAAAAACTGGGTTGGGGACAAGATGAATTTATCGCCCTCATCGTCGGCGGTGGCGATGGGATGGGGCCTCTCAAAGAAAATATCCAAGCCATTGCAGATTCCGGCTTATACGTGGGCTTGGCGATCGTAGCCGGACGCAACGAAAAGCTGAAAGAAGAACTCGAAGCCGAAGATTGGGGTATCCCGACCTATATTTATGGTTTCACCAAAGATCTGCCCGATTTCATGCGCGCGGCTGATGTACTTATCACCAAAGCCGGACCGGGCACCATCGCCGAATCGCTTGCGGCACATCTGCCTGTGATCCTCTTCTCTCGTTTGCCCGGGCAGGAGGATGGCAACGTCACCTTCGTCGAAGAGACGGAGACTGGCGTATGGGCGCCCGACCCTGTGGATGTTGTCCGCACGCTCGCGCGCTGGATGACCCATCCGCCCGCGCGGGAGCGGGTCATCGAAAATTGCAAAGAAGCCGCTCGTCCTGAAGCATCGCGCTCCATTGCGCGGATATTGGGTGCGCAGCTGGGATTGATCGAAGAAGAGAAGGCGCTGCTTGTGGTGGGGCATCCGGAGAAGTAAAATACAATCCAGCTCCTGAGCGGAAGGCTTTACGAAGAAAGCATGCAGTCGAAGGACTGCTTTTGCGACACCGCTCTTCGACTTCGCCGATACTGCGTATCGGCTCCGCTCAGAGACTGTAGCGTATTAGAAAATAAAAAAGTACCGAGCATCTCAAAGATGCTCGGTACTTTGCTTTCGCAGAGACTACAAAAGTCTTCAAGACTTTTGTAGTCTGGTTGTCTAATGTTACTTTTCCATATAGATTGTGCGGATGGGGAAGGGGATGTTAATGTCCTTCGCATCCAGAGCACGTTTGGTGACGATGACGGCTTCATCTCTGGCGTCGAAGAGATTATTCTCATCGGTATTGATCCAGAAGCGGATATCCATATCGATGGAGGATTCGCCGAAGGAGTGGTAGATGATGCTCGGGGCCGGATCGGAGAGATAACCTTTGATGCTGGGCAGGGCTTCTAAAATGGTAGCCTTTGCCTTGTCGAGGTCGGTATCGTAGCCGATGCCGATCGGCAGATCCACACGCAGCAGATCTGCGCGGCTGTAATTCTCGATCGGGTTGGATAAAACCTGCGCATTGGGAATGATGATGAGGCGTCCATCCAATGTTTTCATTTCAGTCGTGCGCATATTAATCGCAGAAACTGTTCCCGTATAGCTTGCTGTGGAAACAAGATTGCCAATATCGAAAGGTTGCTGAACGAGCAGGATCATGCCGGCAACGAAGTTCTGCATGATTTCTTGCAGAGCAAAACCGATCGTGAAACCGAGGATACCGAGTCCCGCCAAAAATGCAGAAACATCGAAGAAGCGTTGCAGGGCGGTGACGATGCCGAAAGTAAGAATACCCCAGTATAGAAGCTGCCCGAGTAGGATGCTGATCTCTTTATCTACCCCGCGGGTTTGGAGCATTTTGTCGAGCAGGCTGCGCAGGAAGCGCGCCAGGATCACACTGCCAATGAAGATGAGTAAGGCAGTGACGAAATTGAGAATAGTGGGGTCGATATTTTCGAGGAAAGTTAAGTCCATGATGAGCCTTTCTGAGTTAGTTGATATAGAAGTTGGGTACGGGGCATTATAACGGCATCTTTCCTCATAGATGTAAGCATTTTGTTAAACCTTGAGATCACGCCTCTACTTGCCCTCCCCTCTGCCCTGACGTATAATCGCCAACATGCCTATTCTGGATGAAAATACCCTCGACTTCATCAGTCGCAGCCCTGAGCAGACCCGCCGTATGGGCATGCGACTGGGCGCAATGCTGCATCCTGGCGATGTAGTTTGTTTGCAGGGTGATCTCGGCGCGGGCAAGACCACGCTCGTGCAGGGGTTGGCACAAGGCTGGGGATCACTGGATTCTGTTTCCAGCCCGACCTTCATCATCGTCAATATGTATCGGCGCCCCGATGAAAGCCAGCTTTTTCATCTCGACACCTATCGGCTCGAATCCGCGCCCGAAGCATCCATGCTCGACCTTGATGATATGCTCGATGCCGGCCCCCTCGTTATTGAGTGGCCCGAGCGTATCGAGAGTATTCTGCCCGCAGAGCGGCTTTGGCTGGAACTTGAATATTTTGATGACGAGCAGCGCCGCATCCAGATCAGGGCGCAGGGCGCGCATTACGAAACCTATCTTGCGGCATTACGCGAATCCGCATTCGGAGGCGATTAATGCTTCTCGCTGTAGACACCTCCACCACGCAGATCGGGCTGGCGCTTTATGATGGCAATCAGGTCATCGGCGAAACCCTTTGGCACGGCAAATTGCGCCATACCACCACGCTCGCTCCCGCAATAGACGAGCTGCTCAAACGCACCAATACGCAAATGGACGATGTTGAAGCCCTCGGCGTAGCGTTAGGCCCCGGCTCATTTACAAGCCTGCGTGTTGGACTTGCGCTGGTAAAAGGATTGGCATTGGCTCGCCATTTGCCGATCATCGGTATCCGCACATTAGATATATTAACAGCCGCGCAGCCTGCTCTCGATATTCAGCTTGCTGCCGTTTTACAAGCCGGGCGCGGACGTTTGGCAGTTGCCCGCTACCATGCCCCCGAAGGGAAGCATTGGCAGTCCGAAGCTGATCCGACCGTTATGCGCGTTGACGAACTAATAGAATCTATCCACAGCCCAACATTGGTCTGTGGAGAACTTTCTGCCGAAGAGCGGAAGCTCTTGGCGGAAAATGATCTCGTTTCCCTCGGCTCTCCCACGCAGTGTACACGGCGTCCTGCTTTTCTGGCGGAACTTGCCTGGAAACGGTATCAAGCCAATGACACGGACGACGCGGCATCGCTCGCGCCGATCTATGTGCATATTGGGGAACCGATCCCATCGTAATTTACGTCATTACGAGCGGAGCGAATAATCTCCAAAACAGTCGTGGAGATTGCCACGTCGCAAGTGTACGCTCCTCGCAATGACATCAGATTTGAATGGAAAATAAAATGACAACAAAAGAAGCATTACTCGCAAAATTAAAAGATAAAAAAGCGCGCATGGCAGTTTTGGGTCTTGGCTATGTGGGGCTGCCGCTGGCAGTCGTTTTCGCGGAGGCGGGATTTGAAGTGATCGGCATTGACCCCGATGCCCGCAAAGTGGATGCGTTGAATGACGGCATCAGCTATATCCCCGATGTGCCGACTGAAGACGTAGCGAAGCTGGTCAAAAGCGGAAAGCTGAAAGCCAGCACCGATTTCTCGGTTTTGCAGGGTGTCGAGGTTGTGAGTATTTGTGTGCCTACGCCTTTGCGCAAAACCGGCGACCCGGATATGTCTTATATTGATGCAGCAACTTCAGACTTGGCAAAATATGTTCATCCCGGCATGGTGATCGTTTTGGAATCAACGACCTACCCAGGCACGACACGCGAGTTCGTTTTGCCGATGCTCACCGACGGAAATAATCTGGTCGTAGGCAAAGATTTCTTCCTGTGTTTTTCGCCAGAACGTGTTGACCCCGGTCGCGAAGACTGGACGACGATCAATACGCCCAAGGTTTTGGGCGGGATCACAGAAGATTGCACTGAAGTTGCCAACGCTTGGTACAGCGGTGCAATAGAAACGGTTGTTGCGGTTTCTTCGGCAGAAGCAGCCGAAATGTCGAAGTTGCTCGAAAACACTTTTCGTATGATCAATATCGGCATGGTCAATGAGTTGGCGATCATGTGTGACCGCCTCGATGTGGACGTCTGGGAAGTGATCGACGCAGCCGCGACCAAGCCTTTTGGCTTTATGAAGTTCACCCCGGGTCCCGGCTTGGGCGGGCATTGCATTCCCATTGATCCGCTTTATCTCTCATGGAAAATGAAAGCGATGAATTACAACGCTCGCTTCATTGAATTGGCATCTGAAATTAATACAGGAATGCCGCGTTATGTCATCACTAAAATTCAGGATGCGCTCAACGAAGCGCGTAAGTCGATTAATGGTAGCGAAATCCTTGTCTTGGGCGCAGCTTATAAACCCGATATCGACGATCTGCGTGAATCCCCCGCCTTGGACGTGATCGGACTTCTCGCCGAAAAAGGCGCAGACGTTTCCTATCATGACCCCTATTGTCCTACGTTGCAAACCCACGAAGGCGAAGAGATGGAAAGCGTCCCCGATCTTATGGCGTCTGTTAGTGCTGCAGATTGTGTAGTCATCATCACGAATCACAGCGATTACGATTATGCTGCTTTGCTCGATAAAGCAAATTTGATCGTTGATACGCGTAATGCGCTGGGTAAGTCTGGGCGCAATAACCCGAAAGTTTTTGGGTTATAAGTTTATAAAAGATGAGCGTGTAGGGGCGACCCGCTTGGGTACAAAGAGAAAATTCCTGTTATCCAAGCGGATTGCTTAAACAGAAAAAAAATGTGCAGAACATAGGGTCGCCCTTACTTGCCCTGCATGTTTTTTATGAAGGTCAGGAAAATTATGTCAAACTATATAGTCACCGGCGCAGCAGGTTTTATCGGTTCGCGCGTTAGCCAGCTTCTGATCGAAGAGGGGCATAGCGTCATCGGTATCGACAATATGAACGATGCCTACGATGTGCGCATCAAGGAATTTCGTCTAAAACCCCTCATGGCACTAGAGAGGTTCACCTTCTATAAAAAAGATATTGCCGATTGGGAAGAGATGAAAGCCATCGCTGAATCCAGTTCCCAGATAGACGGGATCATTAACCTTGCCGCCCGTGCCGGAGTTCGTGCAAGCACGACTGTTCCATTTACAATGCTCAACTCAAATACAAACGGTGCGCTGGCGATGCTCGAGCTTTGCCGACATTACAACATTCCCAAGATCATTCAGGCATCCACCTCCAGCATTTATGGCGCAAACCCGCCTTATCCTACGCCCGAAACCGCCAATAGTGACCGTCCGCTCCAAGCTTATGCCGGCAGCAAAAAAGGCGCGGAAGCCCTTTGTCACAGCTATCATCATCTTTTCGGCGTGGATGTGAGCATTGTCCGCTTTTTCACCGTTTACGGCCCCGCTGGTCGCCCCGATTTAGCGATGTTCCGCTTCATCCAATGGATCACTGAAGGGCGCACGCTCCATCTCAATGGCGACGGTGAACAATCACGCGGATTCACCTATCTCGACGACATCGCGCGCGGCATCCTTCTGGCCCTCAAGCCGCTCGGTTACGAGATCATCAATCTCGGTGGACATGAGGTCATCACCATCAACGACTTGATCACCTTAACCGAAGAATTGGTCGGCAAAAAAGCGACCATTGAAACCCATCCTGCTCATCCCGCCGATATGCGCCAGAATTGGGCAGATGTTAGCAAAGCCCGCGAAATGCTTGGCTGGGAACCACGCGTCGGCCTCCGCGAGGGGATGCAGATCCTCGTCGATTGGTATAACCAGGAACGCGAGTGGGCGAAAGATATTGAGACAGGCTCGCTCTAATGTCACTGCGAGGAGGGCGGTAGCCCGACGTGGCAGTCTTTTTTATCGTCTTGGAGATTGCCGCGCCATCGGAAAGTGTCGATGGCTCGCAATGACTTGATAAAAATGAAACTCCCCAACCTCCTCACCATCTGGAAAGAAGACTCCCTTCTTCGCCGCGTCGTAAAAAACAGCAGCTATCTTTTTAGCAGCAGCACCATTGGCATGGGATTAGCCATCGTCCAGAGCGTTCTCGCCGCCCGCCTACTTGGCGTGGCGGCTTTTGGATTGCTTGGCATGGTCATGTCTTTCGCCACCTCCATCAACCGCCTGCTCTCCTTCCGTATCGGTGAACTGGTCGTCAAATATGGCGGCGAATACCTCGCCCAAGACCGCAAAGACCGCGCCGCCGCCACCCTCAAAGCCGCCGCCCTCACTGAGATCGGCACATCCGTTTCCGCTTATATTCTCCTCTACATCTTCGCACCCCTCGCCGCCCAATATATCATCAAAGACCCTGCCGCGACGCTCTTCATCCGCTTTTACGCCCTCGCCTTGCTTAGCAATTTCGTCACCGGTACATCCGCTGCTTTGCTTCAACTGGGTGATCATTTTCGCTCCCAAGCCGCTATCGCGCTCACGCAAAATATCCTCACTGCCAGCCTCATCACCTACGCTTATTTTTCAGATGGCGATATCTGGCTCATCCTGACAGCCTATTTAGTTGGAAAAGTCTTCTTCGGATTTTCTCTGGGATTCTGGGGGATGCGCCGCGCAAAAGAACTCCTCGGCGAAGGCTGGATGCGCTCTCCTTTCAACTTGCTCCCGCCTAAAAAAGAATTCTGGTCTTTTGCATTTTCCAGCAACTTCAGCGGAACAGTGAATCTCGTCACCCGAGACTCCGAAGTCCTCTGGTTGGGATTTCTGCTCCCCGGCGAAGTTGGCAAAATAGCGGCAGGCTATTACAAAACCGCTCTTGCCATCATCAATCTTATTTTGATGCCGATCAACCCCTTCATCGCCACCACCTTCCCTGAAATTTCCCGTGCAGTCGGCGAAAAAGCCTGGGAAAAGTTAAAGACCCTTCTCAAACGACTCACCACAATTTCCGCCGCATGGACATTCTCTGTTAGCCTCTTTCTGCTCTTCTTTGGTGAATGGCTGATCTCCCTCTTTTACGGCGCAGAATACGCCCCCGCCACCCCCGCCGCGCTGATTTTATTGATCGGTTTTGGCACAGCCAACATCCTCTACTGGAACCGTCCGCTTTTGCTCTCGTTGGGGATGCCAACTTATCCGCTCAAGGTGATGGCAATTGTTGGGGCGGCGAAAATCGGATTAAGTTTTCTCCTCGTCCCCCGATTCGGGTACATCGCGCAAGCCGCTCTCATGTCCGCTTACTTCGTTGTCTCGGTCGGGATGATCGTTTGGAGAGGCTTCACGGAAATTAAATTCCAAGTAGAATTGGGCAAATCCAGTTAAGGAAAGTTATATGCAACAACTCATCAAAAAAATATCAGCAGAACCTCGCTTTGCCTACCTCCTTGCTGCTCTTGCCTGTTTGGTTTACTTCTTCACGGCCCTCAACCTTGCCCACTCGACCACTTCTTTTCTCGACGAGGGGCTTTATACCTACAAAGGCTGGCTCTTCGCGATAGGAAAATACACGCCCTTTGAAGAATACGGTTTGTGGACAAATCACATGCCGCTCTCCTTCCTCATCCCCGGCTATATTCAAAAAATATTCGGGCCCGGGTTGCGGACAGCGCGTTATTTCATGATCGTTTTGGGTTTGCTGACTCAAGTGGGGTTGTGGATCATCGTACGACGCTGGTCAAATCGATGGTGGGCAGCAGGCGCGGTTTTAGCTTTTGCTCTCAACCCTGCCTCTATCAAACTCTATACCATGAGTATCTCGCAGGGCATCATTGCCTGCATGATCATGTGGATGCTCGTCCTTAGCCTTGATTTTAAACCGCCTTTATGGAGAATTTTGCTGGGTGCCGCTTTGGCAGGCTTGATGATCTCAACCCGCTTAAATATGGCCTTTGTTCTCCCGATCTTTATTTTATATATATTCTGGCAATATGGTTTTAAAACCGCCTTCCTCTCCGCGTTATCGGGTGGGCTAACGTTTCTTCTTGTACAGTCCTTCTTTATGCCAGAGATTTTGGCGTTCTGGGCCGACTGGTTGCCTCAAAGCCTAACCCCCTTTCTGGATGTTTTACGTTGGCCTACTACTTTCACGGGTACCCCTTGGTCAGAGAGTGCTGAGCCCCTCTCTACGTATCGTGTTTTTCTTTATACTTTCCTCACTTTTCGCCTGCACTTTATTTCCCTCTTTGGCGCTGTCGCCACCTGGCTATTATTCCCGCGCATTAAAATCAAAGCGCTGACAGATCGTATGCGCGCTGCGATCTTCCTTACAGTTTTACTGGTCGTTCTTTTTGGTATGCACGCCATGAACACCTTTGGCGACGATCGTTGCGTTTCTTGCATTTTGCTCTATGTCACCTATTTCGACTTCTTAGGCTTGATCCTGCTGCCTTTGGCATTCCCCTTTTTGAAAAAAGAGCTTTCCAAAGGGCGAATCACCTTCATCTTCATCTTGCTCATCACCACCATTATCGGGCTGGGTTTCAGTGCCTACGAAGAGGTCAGTCTCGATTTCGCCCATCAGGTCATTCCCTATATACGGGATATGTATCTCTGGAGCGCGCTCCTGCACGTAACGCAGATCGATGCCCTGATCCTCTTTCGGATCCTTTGGCTCGCCCTCATCGTTGGGCTTGCCCTCGTTGCTCTGGCATTGACCTTCATCACGCTGGGACGCCGCAACCCCGCTAATAAAAAATATTTCGGGAACTGGGCACTTGCCCTTATCCTGATCGTTGCCTTTCTTCTGGCACCGACCAAAGCCTTTGGGAAGGGAAATGATTTCTTCAATTGCGAAGGCTACGATGTGATCGAACGCTATGAGGAGCAAGGCGAATATCTGCGCAGCGTTATTCCGGCAGGCTCACAAGTCTACTGGAGCGGACGTCTCGATATCCTCTTTTTATACCTCCCTGATGTTGAAGTATACCCTCCACAACTCAACCAGATTCATGCTTATTTTCTAGGTGGAGAGACTGATCTCCTCCTTAAACGTGGATTTTGGAACGACGCCCTTGCCACCCAATGGCTGGAAGAAGCAGATTATGTTCTCAGCGAAGTTGGCGCAACGCAGCAATTCGAAGAGATTGCTTTTGAAAGCGGTGACTTTACAAAAATTGGCGCAACGTCCTCTCTGGAGAAATGCCGCGCGTGGCGTGCTGTGATCGAAATTTACGAGCGAGTGGACTGATCCCCATATCGGCGAAGGGGCGTGTGTGGAGACGGAAGAAGCGATAAAAGCGTTGTTGGTGGAGGGTTATCCATAGAAGAAGAAAAGTGGGTAAATATGATAGAAGCAATAAAAAACTTTTTAGAAAAACACGCATGGTTGAAAAAGGCAGTTGTAATTACCTTGATTTTTCCCTATCTTCTTTTTTTCATTTGGTTGTTTACATCTGTTGACATATACCCCCCTACGCTTTCCACTCTATTTGTGTGGACATTTTTGAGTATCATAATCAGCACCCCTCTACTTTTATTTGCATTATTAAAAAGAAAAAAAATCGGGATAAGTTTTGTGGCTATTTTAGTTTCCATGTTCATATGTTTGTTAAGTGGGCTGGGCTCCTTATTTTCTTCCGATGAAATATCTAGAGTTAGCTTGAAAGAAAATACTTACTCTACAGTAGCTTTTTTTCAAGAAAACGGGTCGCTAAATTACTGTTTGTACGAATATACCAATGTTTTCTCGTTTAAGAAGATAGATTGCTTTTTCAGCACTTATGCTGATATATTTCCCAATATGCTTGTTCTAGATAATGCCCTGTTCGTTTTTTTAAACGGCGAATTGGTATACATATATGGTGAAAACTCCCTAGGCACGACTTGGTTAGATAGTGTTCTGGATGGTAATTCCCTTTTTCATCTCAGATACACGGAAAGTGGCGATGAAACAATTTACGAGTTCTATAAATGCAAAACGGATAACATCCAATGTGTTCGTCAGCCATTTTATTTTGAAACACCATCTCTTCAGTATGCAGAACTATACACATCTCCTAATCAACCTTCAGCAGGATTTTATATTGAAATTGGCGACAATTATTTTGATAGTGAGCTTATATATAAATACGGTAAAGAACCCATTTGCCTTGTAGAAGGATGTGAGCTAAAGTAACTATATGAAAATCCTCGCTATCGCTATGTCGCGCATTCCTGCGCCGAATGCCAACGGCATTCAGACTTTGTTGGTGGAGAGTTACTCCTAGATTTTGAATGAGTAATGGGAAAATATGAGAGAAAAGATAAAAACATTTCGGCAAAAAAAGACACGCGGCAAGAAGATTGCGATTATTCTGATTGCTACGCCATATCTTGCTTTTCTGTTTGTAGTGCTTTTACAATTTTTCCTTTCAGGAAAAGGTAAAAGAATATACCCAATAACATTAAGCACTTTATTAGGGTGGATATTTTTGGGCATTTTAATAAGCATCCCCTTGTATTTCTTAATATTATTCAACAAGAAAAAACTTTGGTTAGGACTCATGTTTATCTTAGTTTCGATGTATCTATGTTTGGGTACCGGACTATTTTCGTTATATGCGACCAATGAAAGAGCAAGGTTTCTAGTAAACGGGAAAACTTATGCCATTGTGACGATTGCTCACGACCTGAAAAGTACGGTAGATGACTACTGTCTGTATGAATATGAAAATGCTCTTTCATCGAAAGAAATAGATTGCTTCTATACATCTTCGAAGCAAACACCTGAAATATTTTCCATTAATGGTACATTGCTTGTTTTTCTTAATGGAAATTTGCAATATATCCATGGGGATTCCCCTTTTGGGGAAACATGGTTGGATAGTGTTCTCATTAACGGGTATCTTTTCAATCTTGTATATAGAGAAGATAATACGGGGGGAATTATCTATGAAATGTACAAATGTAACCCAGATATTACTGAATGTACTCGCCAACCCTTCTATTTCAAGACACCTTCACTTGAATACGCAGAGATTAATTCAATTTATAGTTCTTTAGAAACTAGTTCGTTTTATATTGATATAGGTGATAATGGTTTTGTTCGTAATAAGTCGATATATATTCATGATTGGGAGCCATTTTGCCAAGTAGAAGGTTGTGAGCTAAAGTAGCGTTTATGAAAATCCTCGCTATCGCTATGTCGCGCATTCCTGCGCCAAACGCCAACGGCATTCAGGTTATGAAGGTCTGTCAGGCGCTCACCCAGCTTGGGCACGATGTCACCCTCCTCGTCCCCGATATGCAGCCGCAGCGTCCCGGCCGCGAAGAGCTTGCCGCGTATTATGGTTTAAGCGACACCTTCGATGTCCGCTGGCTGACGACCACATCGCGCCGTAGCTACACCTGGCGCGCTCTCCGCGAAGCCCGCAAAGAAAACCCCGATCTCATCTATAGCTGGTCTCCCCAAAGCACCGTCTTTGCCCTGCTCCATCGCCTCCCCACCATCTTCGAACTCCACGAGCCGCCCCTCGGACGCTTCGGTCCCTGGTGGTATCGCGTCTTCCTCCGTCTCAGCGGCAAAAAGCGACTCGTCAGCATCACCAATGCTTTACGGGATGTCTTGTCTCGAAAGTATGGATTGCCCTCCGATGTCGTCATCGCCCCAAACGGGATCGACCTCGAACGCTACGGATCGCTCCCAAGTCCTCAACTTGCTCGGCGTCAAATCGGCATCGCTGATGCCCCAACAGTCATCTGCACCGGTCACCTATACGCCGGTCGCGGCGTGGAGACATTTCTAGCATTGGCAGAAAAAAGCCCAAAGACGCAATTTGTCTGGGTTGGCGGCAGGCAAGCCGAAGTCGACGCGTGGCGCGAAAAAGCTAAAGAGCAAGAGAATGTCAAATTTACAGGATTCATCCACAACGCCGAGTTGCCCCTCTATCAATCCGCAGCCGATATTCTCATTGCCCCTTACGAGAGGGTAATCTCCGGCTCCAGCGGCGGGGATTCGGCATCCGTTGCCAGCCCGATGAAAATTTTCGACTATATGGCAGCCAAACGCGCCATCATCACCAGCGACCTGCCCGTCATCCGCGAAGTGCTCAACGAGAAAAGCGCAATCTTCTGCCCCCCCGAAGATGTGGACGTCTGGCACACGGCAATTACACGCCTTTTGGCAGACGACAGCTTGCGAGAAAAATTGGCAGAGAACGCTTATGCTTGTGTTACAGCATATACTTGGGTGGCGCGGGCGGAGAAGATTTTGAAAGGATTTTAGGCTGAAAACAAAGAACCAATGGGAAAGCGGACTGAAAAGTCCGCTTTTTGCTTTAAAAATTTACAAGGCTTTTACACCATCATAGCACAGGCATAACAGGAGAAATCTAGAATACTTCTATACCAAACACGAGGAGAAACTATGAAAAAATGAAAGTGCGATGCACTGATAACTTAGCAAAAGTTTTACAGATGACCCAATAATCAAAAGGAGACTAAAAAATGAAGAAAAAAACATTACCCCTTATCTTTTCCCTCGCGATGATGATCGCCCTCGTTGGCGCAGGTGTTCTCGCACCCCAAACTGCTTATGCCCAATCTGGTGGCGGGAAGGGAACTCTCACAGCCTCTGGTGACGGTTTAGCCGGGATTCGCGGCAACGGAGATGTAATAATCTCTGGCAACGGTATTCTATGGATTCGTGATAGTGCTGGGGACGCGGTCATCAACGTCAGCGGAAGTGGCACTCGCAAAGAAGGAGAAAATGGCTGGATTCGTTACTCAGGTTTTGATGGGCAAGCCACCGTCAGCGGCAGCCAGATCACCGTTGCGTTATCTGGTTACGACATCAATCTTGAAGCCACCGGCACAGGAAAATTCGTTCTGCGCGGCAACGGATCCTACTCTGTCGAAAAAGATGGCATCATCGTGCTAGATGGTGTCTGGACAGAAGAAATGCAGATTTTCAGTATTCCGTAAGTTGCTAATTCGCAAATAGTATTTGACAGGGATTCATTTATTAAATGAATCCCTGTTGTGATTCTAGAAGGCCTTTCTCAAAAGATTGCAGTATTCGTATATTTTTTTAATGGATAAAATAGTGTTGTACAATAAAATTGTAACTATTCCCCCAAATAAGCAAAAAGGAAAAATATGCTCTGGCTCATTGTTACACTACTCATCATATCTGGCACGATACTTCTTTTTCTTGGAGTGAATGCTTTGCAACGACGCGATATGCCAGCAGCGAGAGCTTTTGC
>JABGQU010000100.1 GCA_018648605.1 Anaerolineae bacterium
AGGTATTCTTCGGATATCAACCTGTTGCACTTACGACTTGAATCCAAGACCTTTTGCTTGCGAAGGAAGGCGCGTACTAATGTCGCACCGAGATAACCTACCCCAAGCATCAAAACAAAGCCAAATCCGCTGTCGAGTTTGTCACCGAGTGCGCCAACGGTTGTTGCGGAAAGAAACATGAAGACAATAAATAAGACTACAAACAACGCTGTCATATTCAATCTCTTGCGATAAGTCTTTTGCAATCCAATATGTTCGTTGCAATAAGGGAATTTCCATGTTCGTCGGATTCTGCGATTTCCTCGTTTATACGATGTGAGAATAGCAGATGTTGCCTCGGCAGGTCCACCGCAGTATACGCATTTATTGGGCATGCTGTAGTTGAATTCTCCATCGACAGAACTGATTGTCACTTTTTTATGCTCGGTCATTCTCTTCCTCCTGAAGCTAGATTGAATTAGTTAGGAGGATTGTACCATTTAAAGGTTTTTCAGAGCAGAAGTGTAAACAAAAAAGGACGCTGAGTGTTGTTTTCCAATATCTTTTTTTTTATTTTCGCTTATAGCGGCGCGCGCCATACACTTGCGTTTTTTCCAAAAAGCGAAAGACACGACATAAATGCTGCGCGTAAAATTTTTTATTCGAACATATCTACTAGGCTAAATTTCTTCGGCGGGACTTCTTCTTCCACATCGAAATAATACAAGAAAAAATTCTCGCGTCCCTGCGGGTCTTGCATGGCATGCGGGAAGAAGTTTTTGTTGAAGGCTGGTCTGAAGGCCACATCATGGGTGCCGATCAACCAGGTATCCAGGGTGACTTGCATTGTATGTGGGTTATGGATAGATGCATTATGCAGCCTATTGGCTATCTCCAAAGGAGTATCTTCTTGCATAAATTTGTGCAGATCAACAAAAGCTGGATTTTTCTCTTTCAGCATTTTCTCCGCTATCGGGATGACAGCTTCCAGAGTTTCTGGTGGCATCTCTTCAGCGGTGAAGGTCAAAATATACAGTCCCTTGATCGTTTTTCGAGAGAATTTCTTCTTGATAAATTTGAGCATCGATTTTTTTACCTTGATAACTTCTTTTCGACAGCAATTTTCAGGAGAGTTGCTGCTGGTATACTATGCGGACAATTATAGTCTTATTTCTCTTTCTCGTGAATGAAGAAAGATAATAATAGAGGTTTTCCATGTCAAAATTATCCTTGAGTCAACGTTTTACCCTGATCCTGGCGGCTGTCTTTCTGGTCGGGATCATCGTCGGAGGAACAGCGCATTGGCGCGCTTTGCAAGGACGTGCGCAGGATGAAATATCCACGCAGGGAACGCTGCTGATCGAAGCCATGAACGCCATTCGCGGCTACACATCCGCAAACGTGCGCCCCTTGCTCAAGGGCGACCTCGATTCCAGCCGTGAATTTATCCCTGAAACGGTTCCGGCTTTTTCTGCCAGAACTGTTTTTGAGAATTTCCGTGAGCAGGTCGATTTTGAAACCTATCTCTATAAAGAGGCGGCGCTAAACCCGACCAGCCCGGCTGACTTGGCAGATGCATTTGAAGCAGACTTATTACGAGAGATGATCGCGGAAAACGCCCCCGATGAAGTAAATGGCTACCGTACCCTGAATGGGGAGCGCCTCTTTTACATCGCTCGCCCACTCGCCATTGGCTCAGAGAGCTGTCTCGAATGTCATGGCGACCCAACCGATGCACCAGCTAGTCTGATCGTGACCTATGGCGATCAAGGCGGTTTTGGATGGGAAGTGGGAGATGTCGTTGCCACCCAGATCATCTACGTGCCTGCTGCGGAAGTTTTCAACGCAGCCTTCCAAACCTTCACGCTGGTGATGAGTATTTTTGTCGCCACCTTTGCCTTGATTACCTTGTTGATAAATTTCTTGCTCAAGAAATATGTTATTCAGCCAGTAGACGTGTTGAGCGGCTTGGCGCAAAAGATCAGCGTAGACGAAAACTTCTCCACGGATTTGGAAAGTGCTTCCCTTAAAACGATAACTGCCCGCCCTGATGAATTGGGTAAGCTCGCCCAGGTCTTTCGGCAGATGGCAGCTGATGTGGCAGCCCGTGCCAAGAAACTTAAAGAGCAGGTGCAGGAGTTGACGATCAAGATCGACCTGATCCGACGAGATGAACAGGTCAAAGAAGTGGTCGAAACCGATTTCTTTGATGATCTACAAAAAAGAGCTAGAAAACTGCGCCAGCAAGGGGAAGATGATGTAAGGGAAGAAGGGGAGAGCGAAATCTAAAGAATGTGTGTCACAGTGAATTAGGAAGGCTTCAATCTTTGAGAATGCCTGACTTTTCACCCACAGTATGCAACAACGCCATATTTGGCGGTTTCATTGCCCCCACCGGGAATCCGCAAAGTAATACTACTTGTTGCCCTTCTTTAACGCCGCGCTCTACCAATGCGCTATCCACATGCTCAAGCATTTCCTCCAGCGTATACGCAAAAGGCACCAATTGCGGATAAACGCCCCATAGAAATGCCAGCTTTCGATAGGTCATCTCAATGGGTGTGAATGCCAAAATTCGTTTGGCAGGGCGGATTTTCGAGATCAGCCAGGCTGTGCTGCCTTGCGATGTAAAAACAGCCACGGCTGTTACATCCTCATCGCTGGCCAGTGCAAAAGCCGCGCGCGACATAGATGCCGCATCGCTTTCACCCAAGCCGCGCACGCGGTCGATCTCAGTGCCCCATTCGCTGCTATGTGATTCCGCTTCAAGAATGATCCGCTCCATGATCTTGACCGACTCAACCGGATACTCGCCCGCCGCCGTCTCCGCCGAGAGCATGACCGCATCCGTACCATCGAAGACCGCATTTGCAATATCCGAAGCTTCTGCGCGCGTTGGTAAAGAGCTATGGATCATAGACTCAAGCATCTGTGTCGCTGTGATGACGATCTTTGCCCGTGCACTTGCTTTGCGAATGATCATCTTTTGAAGCACAGGCACACGTTCAGGTGGCATCTCCACGCCTAGGTCGCCGCGCGCCACCATCACGCCATCTACAACGCCGAGGATTTCATCAAGATTATCAATCGCCTCGGGGCGTTCCAGTTTAGCGATCAACATCGGGGCGGGGTAATCGCCCGCAAAGCGTTCCATCTCCTCGCGAACTTCGATCACATCTTGCGCGGTGCGGACAAAGGAGAGCGCGACTGCATCCACGCTGTGGAAGACGCCCAATTCAAGGTCGGCTTTATCTTTGGATGTGTATCCCGAAAAGCGTAAACGCACGCCGGGGAGATTGATTCCCTTATGAGAGGTGAGTGCCCCGCCCACAAGAACCACCGCTTCCAAACTCCGCTCGCGAACAGATTTAACCCGCAGAGAAAGACGACCATCATCAAGCAATAAACTATCATCAACCTGAACGGTTTCAAATAATTCAACAAAATCGACCGGGATTACGTTGCTGCTGGTTTTCGGGGGGCTGTCTTCTGTTGCGTAAAAAGAAACTTCTTCACCTGCCGCAAGTTGCAGCGGAGCATCCAATTTGCCAATGCGCAGCTTGGGCCCCTGGAGATCCTGCAAAATACCAACAGAGCGTTCCAGCTTTTTAGCCACCCGACGAATTTTTTTGATGCGTGCTGCGTGTTCGTCGTGGGTTCCGTGTGAAAAATTCAGACGTGCAACATTCACCCCTGCGAGGATAAGTTCTTCGAGTTTTTCCTCGCTGTCTGATGCAGGCCCTATGGTGGCGACAATTTTGACTTTACGTTCCATATTTTTTCCCTTGCGGTTATTTTCATTTGTGGTCTTACATGGGTAGAACACAGGTTTTGCTTAAAGGGAACGGCTTTGTTGAAGAAGATGTTTTGCGCTTTGTACCCCTCATCGCGTAGATATGTCCACGCCCTCAGCAAGCCTAAATCCGAGGGCGTGGCGGAGTATCTAGAAATAATTTAGCGCGTGTGCTTCTTTCTTCAGATCGGCACGGAAATCTGGATGTGCGATTTCGATCAATGATTGCGCACGCTGTCGAATGGTTTTGCCATACAGGTCTGCCACGCCATATTCTGTGACCACATAGCGAACGTGATTACGCGTGGTGACAACACCCGCGCCTTGCTTTAGCATGCTGGTAATGCGGCTAAAGCGTTTGCCACTGCGCGTAGTTGTATCGCTTGGCAAGGCAATGATCGGCACGCCACCTTTTGAGCGGGATGCGCCATAAATGAAATCAAGCTGCCCTCCGACTCCACTATAGAGTTTCGGGCCAATACTATCAGCGCAGACTTGACCCGTTAGATCGATCTCGATAGCGGAGTTGATCGCTACCATCTTCTCGTTTTGGGCAATGACAAAGGGATCGTTGACGTACTCGGTACGGCGCATTTCGATGAGGGGATTATCGTTAACCCAATTGTAGAGGCGTTTAGAGCCAAGCACGAAGCCAGCCACGATCTTGCCCTGATGCAAAGTTTTTGCGGCATTGGTCAGCACGCCTGCTTCTACGAGATCGATCACGCCATCAGAGAAGAGTTCGGTATGCACGCCTAAATCTTTTTTGTCGTATAGATATTTCAAAACAGCGTCGGGAACTGCGCCAATACCCATTTGCATGGTCGCGCCGTCAGGGATCAGGTCGGCGATGTAGGCAGCCATTTTCTCGATGGCTGGGCTAGATTCGCCTTCGCTCATTGCCATTTCTGCAATTGTATAGTCAACGGGCACGATGTAATTCAGGCGGCTAACATGCAGAAAAGCATCGCCCAAGGTACGGGGCATCTGTTCGTTGATCTCGGCGATGATTATTTTGGCGCTTTCTGCGGGTGTCTTTGTGAGACCCACTTCTACGCCCAGGCTGCAAAAACCATGTTCATCGGGGAGCGAAACGTGGATGAGTGCCACATCGAGGGGCAGATGTCCATCCTTGAATAGTAGTGGAAACTCCGAGAGGAGGACGGGGGTGAAATCCGCACGTCCGCTTTGCACGGCAGAGCGGATATTGCCGCTAATGAACATAGTGTTCACGCGCAAATGCCCTTCCATTTCAGCGCCCACATAGGCGGGTGCACCAACGGTTAGAGCTTGGCAAATTTCCACATCTTCTAGTTTTGGGGCACGTTTTACGAGTGCGTCGAGCAGCTTGTAGGGGACAGAGACATTGCCCGTTAGAAATAGGCGGTTGCCTGATTCGACAGCTTCTACTGCCTCCTCTGCGCTCAGAATACAGTCTTTATATAGTGTTTTCCAGTCCATGGTTATTGTCCGCTTGCGTGCCTCGAAAGGTGACGTATCTCTCCATTATGGGTACTGGCTGCCATCTCGAGCGCGGGGATATTTTCCAGCGCATCTTCGATGCCACGATTAGCCAGTTCGATCAAATAAGGAATTGCGGCGTTGACAAAAGCATGTGTGGCGGTTCGAGCCACGACTCCAGACAAATTCGGCACGCAATAATGTGTGACTTCTTCTTCAATGTAGACAGGGTTTTCATGTGTTGTAGGGCGCGATGTTTCAAAACAGCCGCCCTGATCGATACTTACATCAAGGATCACAGAGCGCGGTTTCATCGCGCGCACCATCTTGCGTGTGACAAGCACAGGTGTGCGAGTGCCTGCGTTGAGCACTGCGCCGAGCACAACATCGGCATAGGCGGTGGCGCGTTCGATATTATGCGGAGTAGCAACCATTGTGACTACGCCACATAAATCTTCACTGATTTTCTGTAGGGCATTCATATCATTATCTAGCACAGTAACATGTGCGCCCAGCCCGCGAAAGGCACGGGCTGCATAGGAGCCGACCACACCTGCTCCGAGAATAATAACCTCGGCAGGTGGCACGCCGGGGATCATGCCCAGCAGGATTCCGCGCCCGCCCCATTTATTTTGCAAAAGGCGCGCTGCAGTTTGAGCGGCGATTGTCCCGCCAACTTGGCTAAGAGGGCGCAGCACGGGCAGCGTTCCATCTGCTTCCTGAATTTGTTCGTATGCAATAGCAGTGATTTTTTTCTCGAGGAGAAGATCAAGTTTGTCCTGGCGTGCGGAAGCAAGATGTAAAAAGGCAGCAATGGCAGAGTTGGGGCGTAGCCATTCGATCTCGTTTTTCATAGGACGCGTGAGCTTGAGCATTAAGTCGGCGCGCCCGAAAACTTCCTCGGGCGAGTAGACAATGCTCGCGCCAGCGCGTTCATATTCCAGATCACGAAAGCCAGCACCTCTGCCCGCCTCGTGTTCCACGAAGCACTGATGTTTGCCACTTTCAAGCAGCAATTTCACTCCGGCAGGAGATAACCCTACGCGATACTCGTTAGGACGCCGCTCTTTAGGGATGCCAATATTCATAAGAAACTCCTTGCCCTAGGGCATGTTCAGTACATCGCGAATGACAGGAAAAATACTGTCTAGTGTTTCTTTGTCGATCACAAGCGGAGGCGCAAAGCGGATCACATGATCGTGTGTCTCTTTTGCCAATATACCGCGCTCTTGTAATGCTTCACAAAAACGACGCGCGCCGCCTGCTTCTTCTTTTAATTCTACGCCGATCAACATCCCTTTACCGCGCACCTCTTTGACGTGTGGGCTGGGAATCTCAGCGAGTTGTTCCATAAAATAGGTGCCTAGCTTCTCGGAATTTTCAACCAGCTTCTCTTCAATGATCACATTCAAGGCGGCACGTGCTACAGCTGCGCCAAGCGGATTGCCGCCGAAGGTCGAGCCGTGCTCACCGGGGGAGAATAACCCCAAAATATCCTTGTCTGCTAGCACAGCCGAAACGGGATAAAAGCCGCCTGCCATTGCCTTGCCGATAATGGTTATATCTGCACGCACGCCATCATGCTCGCAAGCAAAGAATTTGCCCGTGCGCCCCAAACCGGTCTGGATCTCATCCGCAACCAAAAGCACATTATTCTCTTTGCAGATTTGCGCAACGCGTTTCAAATAACCTTCGGGCGGCACGACCACGCCAGCTTCACCCTGGATCGGTTCTAGCATCACGGCAGCAGTGTTGGGTGTGATCGCGGCAGCGACGGCTTCGGCATCGCCATAGGAGACGGAGATGAACCCTGGTGTGAAAGGTCCGAAATCGTCTTTGTAGAATTCTTCGGATGAGAAACTGACGATCGAGATCGTCCGCCCGTGGAAGTTGCCATCGGCTACGATCATTTCTGCCTGATGACGCGGGATTCCTTTAACCTGGTAGCCCCATTTGCGTGCCAGTTTAATGGCAGTTTCTACTGCTTCAGCACCACTGTTCATCGGGAGAGACACCTCGTAGCCGCTGATCTCTGCCAATTCCTTGTAGAGTAGTGGGAGCTGGTCGTTGCGGAAGGCGCGGGATGTCAGGGTTATTTTGGCAGCTTGCTCCGTGAGCGCGGCTAAAATTTTTGGGTGAACATGTCCCTGATTGACAGCTGAGTATGCACTGAGGCAATCGAGATATTTTTTACCGTCCACATCATAGACCCAGACACCTTCTCCCTTCTCAATGACCACATCCAATGGATGGTAGTTATGTGCGCCGTATTGTTCTTCGAGTGCTACAAAATCTTGTGTATTCATTTTCTCACCTCTTGAGAGTTTGACGCCCCGAGCGCTACGCAGTCGAGAGGCATAGGATAAATTTAAGGTACTGAGTATCTCGAAGATACTCAGTACTATAGTGAACTAGGCTAAGCCAAGCAATCGAGCCACGATGGCTTTTTGTGCGTGGAGACGATTATGTGCCTGCGGGAAGATGACCGAATGTGCACCATCGGCGACGGCGTCGGTCAGTTCTTCGTTGCGGTGGGCGGGCAGACAGTGCATCACGATGACGTCTTTGTCGGCTTCGGCGACCAGATCAGTGTTGACTTGATAGGGCGGGAAAACCTGTTTGCGTTTTTCGGTCTCGGCTTCCTGTCCCATGCTGGTCCAGGTATCGGTGTAGATGACTTGCGCGCCTTTAACGGCTTCGTGGGGATCATTCAAAAGGGTAATAGATGTTCCTGATTCGGAAGCAAGCTTACGTCCGAGTTCGATCGCGTGCGCGGGCATATCGTAGCCTGTTGGGTTGGCAATGGTGAAGTTTGCGCCGAGGCGGGCTGCGACGTACATCAGCGAAGCCGCGACGTTATTTCCATCCCCAACGTAGGTGACGTTTACGCCTTTGAGTGTGCCAAATTTTTCCTGAATGGTGAGCGCATCTGCCATTGCTTGGCAGGGATGGTTGAAATCACTCAAGCCGTTGAGGACGGGGACAGAGGCATACTCAGCGAGTTCGGTAACGTGCTCATGCGCAAAAACGCGCGCCATGATGACTTGGACGTAGCCCGAAAGGACGCGTGCTACATCGGAGATGGCTTCACGTTTGCCCAAACCGATCTCTGCCGGCGAGAGATAAATAGCATCGCCGCCGAGATGGCGCATAACCATGTCGAAGGATACGCGCGTGCGCAGGCTGGGTTTCTGGAAGATCATTGCCATGACCTTACCCTGCGCTAGCGGGGGATTGCCGCCCGCGAAATATTCTGTCTTCAGTTTGACGGCGAGATCGAGTAAATCTTGCAGTTCTTCGGAAGAGTAGTCTGAAATTGCGAGAAAGTCTTTCATTTTTTCACCTCTTGAGATTATCGCTCCGAGCGCTACGCAGTCGAGAAGCATAGAATTGAGAGATACCAAGCACTTTCACTCGATATCTAAAAGCATTAAGTCTTGTTTTTTTGCCTAAACTTCTTCCAATAACGCGCCATGCCCGTTGCGGACATGTGCAGGGGATTAGCGATTTCGTAGGTTTTCAAGTCGTGTTCGCTTACGCCGTTGGTTTTGGCTTGTTCGTACATCCATGCGGCGAATTTTTTGCCAAGTTCTTCGTTGGTTGGTTCGGATGGCATGATCTCTTCGAGCCATTTCTCGGTGGAAGTGACCGCCTTCAAGCCATTCTCAATATGTTTCTCAGCATCATCGTATATAGAGAAATGCGTGGGGGCAATGCGCTTAAATCCCTTTTCGAGCAGGAGTTCAAGACTGGCCTGCCACTTGCCGAGATGCAACTCTGGTGGAACGAGCGGGAGACGTACATAGTCGCAACCGGGCATACGGACACCGCCGACATCGCCAGAGAAGACCAAGTCACCAAGCCCGTAGGCGATGTGATGCTCTGCGTGCCCGGGGGTGAAATATGCCACGAATTCGAGATCAGCGATGGTGATGGTCTCGCCATCTTCGGGAATGTGCAATCTGTCTTCAGGGACGGCAAGAAAATCGCCCCAGAGGGTGTGCATTCGGTCTTGATAGATGCGGGTGGCGCTGGCGATCAACTTTTCGGGATTGATCATGTGCGGGGCGCCAACAGGATGGACGTAAACTTCTGCGCCTTGTTGGGCGAGCCAGCCGGCAGCACCGGCATGGTCAAGATGGATATGACTCAACAAAACATGGGTGACGTTGCTCGCTGTCATCCCATGTGCTACCAAGCCTGCTTTTAAGCCTTCAATGGTTGAGCCGGGACCTGTTTCCACAAGTACGGCGCCACCTGAATATGGTATCAGAAAAGCGGCTATCGCGTCGTGGCGGTTCTGGAAGTTGAGATCTAAAGTGTGGACGGCTTGCGCCATAAATAGCTCTCCTTTGTAAAAGTGGCTGTCGAGAAATTGGTAAGGGCTGTGCTTAAATCTGCACCGCAAGTCACTCGACAAACAGAAATATTGGCGTTTTTTAGAGTCTCTTCGAGTGTCGCACTGCCTGCTGCGCCTCCGAAGGACTCCGCGTCCAATAATACCACTGTCGGATGTAAATTTCGGCGTTGCAATTCGTCAATTGTGATCATTAATTCAGGGTGAACCGATGGGGTAATGAGCATGGCGCTGCTGCCGCTTGGGAGCTGTGCTGCCTGAGCGCGGACGAGGCTTTCTATGGAAAGATTGGTTCCGGCTTTGACGAACGCGAGGGTCTCGAGAATTTTTTCTTCCTGACGCGTGCTATAGTCGGCGGGGATGGCGATATTGCTTTGTCCGGCAGCAACGAGACCAATTGAGCGTCTTGCGCGGATGAAGTAATGTACCAGCGAAGCGGCTATGGTCACGCCGTATTCGAGGGTGGATGGGGGTAGTTGCAGTTCCGGTCTTTTGCCGAGCGTCCAGCCGTCCCAATGGGGAGCAAGCCCATCGTCCGCGCGTGTCGCCTGGGCTTCTTCCTGGGCATCCAGGAATATCCACACTTCCGCCTGGGGGTCTTGGTCAAATTCCTTCACCATCAATTGCTGGCGGCGCGCCGAAGTTGCCCAATGGATGCGTCGTAGTGCGTCACCCGGGGCGTATTCGCGAACACCTGCGGCGTGGGGCGTGACACCAATGGATTTTCGGCGCAGCACTTTGCCGCCGGGCAATAAACCGGGGGGCGCGGGGAAGGATTCTATATCCACGAGCATGGGCAGGACGATCAGCTCAGATGATGCTGGTACTTGGGTGTTTTTTTGGAATAAACCGAGGGGGTCGCGGGATGTTAATGTCGTAGGCCCAAGCGGGAAAGCGCCGCGTTGTACAAGCCAGGTGCGGGCATTATAGGTGCGTTTTTCCCCTTTGCCGATATTGACCAAAACGCGCGAGCCTGCTGCTCCGGGCAGATCTGTTTCGTTGTGAATTTCAAGCCAGGGGCAAGGGATGCGATTTACGTTTTCTACAGCGTAATATTCGTCGTAAAAGTCGCCGACATTGGCACGCAACGAGCGGGAGTGGCGCGAAAGCCGAATGCCTGTGAGCGAGAACTGTACCCAGAGCCAACTAGCCACGCCGCTTAGAATGCTCAGATAAAGCAGCCGCAGATAAATGGGCGCATTGGTTGTCCATGCGCCCACCAGCCCTAAAAGAAAGAGCAAAAGGATGAAAATGCGGCTTCTCTTCATTTTTAGTCTTTGCTGTTGGTTTGAAAATCCCCCCCGGGAACAGGGATGCTGTGTGCGATCTCGTGGATGATCTGGTCGGCGCTTAATTCGCGCATTCGTGCGGCGGGACCTACGATCACGCGATGCCCAAGCACGGGAACGGCCAAAGTTTTGATGTCGTCCGGTAGCACATAGTCGCGTCCGAGTAGCGCGGCGCGTGCCTGTCCGGTGCGGAAGAGTGCCAGGCTGCCACGTGGGCTGGCGCCAAGATGGAGGTCTGCGCTACGACGGGTATGCTGTGTTAACTCGACGATATAACGTTTGATTGCATCTGAAACATAGATTTGCTTGACAGCCTCAGCCGCAGCGAGGACTTCGTCGCTGCTGACAACGGCTTCGAGTGTCTTAATTGGATGTTGGGATTGCTGCCGTTCAAGGATTTCTATTTCGTTCGAGAGGGCAGGATACCCCAACTGCAAGTGAAGCAGGAATCTGTCCAGTTGCGCTTCGGGGAGAGGGAAAGTGCCCTCATACTCGATCGGATTTTGGGTGGCAAGCACCATAAAAGGCTGTGGTAATAAGTGGGTCACGCCATCTACGGTGATCTGCCCCTCTTCCATGGCTTCGAGTAGTGCAGCCTGAGTTTTGGGTGTGGCGCGATTGATCTCGTCGGCGAGAACGATCTGTCCCAATAGCGGGCCAGGGCGAAACTCAAATTTGCGTGTTTCCTGATTGTAGATCGAGACGCCGGTTACATCGCTGGGGAGCATATCTGGTGTAAACTGGATGCGGTTAAAAGTCGCATCCACTGATTTGGCAAGACTGCGGGCGAGAACGGTTTTCCCAACACCGGGCACATCTTCGATCAGAATATGTCCTTGCGAGAGTAAGCCGATCGTAATTAGGTCGAGAGCGGGGCGTTTGCCGATAATGACAGTTTCAAGGTTCTTGATAAGGCGTTGTCCAAAATCCTGTAAATCCATCGTTGTATATCCTCATTGGTTTTCAAGAAATAAGATGATGCAATCTGCCTGATTGTAAGGGGTTTCAACGGGATGGGCAAGTTTTTTGCTTGCGTGTTGATTCTTGCTTTTTAAAGTTCTCTGGAGTATTCTTCTTCTATTCAATTCAGAATATTCAATGGAAGAAAATCATGACAGAAAATACATCCGCTCCCTCCCCGCGCTGGAACTCCACCACCAAGCTGGTTGTCACCTTGACGATGATCGTGGTCATCGCTGGCTTTTTGGTCCGCTTTCAGACGCTGATCGTGCCAGTGGCAATTGCCTTTATTCTGGCATATCTTTTTCAACCCTTCGCCGCCCTGCTTGATCGTCTCCCGCGCATCTCGTGGCGTTTATCAGTCGGGCTGACCTATCTCTTGTTGATCCTGATCTTTGCGTCTTTGGTTACGTTGAGCGGCTGGGGGATCGTTACACAAACCCAAAGTCTGATCGATTTGCTGCAAAATAGCCTTGAAGAAGTGCCTGCTTTGCTAAATAATGCCGCCATGTGGGTTACAGAGAAAACGCAAACACTGCCTATTCCCATTGATCTGAGTACACTTGATCTTGAAGCCATTGGGCAGGAACTGCTCTCTTATGTCCAGCCTTTGCTGGGCAGTACCGGGCAAGTTCTGGGTTCTTTTGCCTCGGGTGCGGCAGGTTTCTTTGGTTGGGGCGCTTTTATGATGCTGGTTTCTTATTTCATCTTGTCTGAGAGTGGTGGCTTGCGTGAGAATCTGCTGAAGTTTGAGATCCCCGGTTATACAGAAGATTTCAAACGTCTCGGCCAGGAACTTGGGCGCATCTGGAACGCTTTCTTGCGCGGGCAAATGATCATTTTCTCGCTGGCGTTTATCTTTTACTTTTTCGTACTGAGCGTTTTGGGCGTGCGTTACGCGCTTGGTCTCGCTCTTTTAGCAGGTATTTCAAAGTTTCTCCCTTATATCGGCCCCGCAATGGTTTGGATCGCGTTAGCATTGGTCAGTTATTTCCAAACCTTTAAGCTCTTTAGTATGGACCCATTTGCCTATACCTTGCTCGTTATTGCCATTGCGCTGGTTTTCGACCAAATGCTCGATGGTCTCATCACACCGCGCATTTTGGCAGATGCGCTCAGTGTCCATCCGGCGGCGGTTTTGGTTTCGGCGCTGATCTTTGCCGATTTGATCGGGATTCTTGGCATTATCATCGCCGCGCCCATGCTCGCCACTTTCGTTCTTTTCGGGCGTTATGTGATGCGGAAGATTCTCGACCGCGATCCTTGGGCGGATATGGGTCGACGAGAGGGGGCGCCTCCGTTGAAGATGCTGGTAGCGGTACGCGCGTTTTTCGGCAGGCTTCCGTTATTTCGCAAAGCTGCGCAACCCGAAGCTGAGTCCGTTAACCCGCCCGAGGAAATAGAATAATGCCGAAGGAGAAGAATCGCACTGTTTGGTCATCCTCCGCTGGGGATGTACGCCAAAAGCAGGGCGCATCCCCTCCTGTAAAATCTCTCCCCTCCAATCAGCAGACTGTCTACCTGCATCGCGAATCCAAGGGGCGTGGCGGGAAAGGGGTTTCGCTGGTGAAGCATTTGGCTTTGTCTGAAGGTGATATGAAGACGCTGGCGAAAAAACTAAAACAGGTTTGCGGCAGTGGCGGAACAGTAAAAAACGGCGTTATCGAAATTCAGGGTGAGCATCGCCAGAAAATTTCCGAGACACTCCAAAAAATGGGCTATAAGGTAAAAATTGCTGGAGGATAAACCTCAACGAGGGTATAATTTGCGCCACGCACCCGTAGCTCAATGGATAGAGTAGCTGACTTCGAATCAGTTGGTTG
>JABGQU010000101.1 GCA_018648605.1 Anaerolineae bacterium
GAAGGACGAATGAAAATCTAAATCCCATTTACACAATTTTCTTGACACTCCCGATAAGTTTGCAAAATCAGTTGATTGAAGGGTGCAAATATGAATGTTCAAATGATCTTCGCTCTACAAATTCTTTTATACGCCAGTATTCCCTTTCTTTTGGCAAGATTAAAACCACCTACACGCGCAATTGGTTTTTATGTATATCTTAGCTTAGTACTCTTTATTGGAGGCTTGGCAGGGGCTATTTACTCAATACCTGTTACAGAAACAGTTAACATTTCGGGTGGCAATATTAGTTACGGGGCTTTCATGCTTGGCACTATCTTGTTGCTTATTCTGGAGCGTGATCTCGAGGTAGTACGCAATGTTGTTCGCATAGTGATCACAGTTAATGTTTTTAAAACCTTGCTTTTTTTAACGATCGGCTGGGCTTTAGCAACAGAATCTATTAAAAACCCTTTCTTTACAGATGCTATGGTTTTTCAGGTTTCTGTAAAGTTTTTGATTTTGGGTGGAGTCTTAATTATTACCGAGTTATTGCTGCTGATCTTTATCTTTGAGCGATTGAAAAGAAGGGTCAATAATATTTTTGTCTTGTCTATTCTATACACAATGTTTTATATCGCCATTCTATCTTTGGATGGAGTTCTGTTCCCCTTATTGGGAATAGGATTTACGCCTGCCTTGAGTGCGATTATGATCGGAAATGTACAAGGTAAATTTATCATGGCAATCTCTTATAGTTTGCCCATCCTGATCTTCTTATTGGTCTTTCGCAAGAATCTGGCAGCTTATGTAGAAGTACCCTTTACTATGGTCGAACTGTGGAAGATGCCACGAGAGAAATTAGTAGAGGAGGTCAGTGCCCATCGTGAGGCATTACGCGAAAGTCAGACTTTCAGTCAGACTTTAGTAGATACTTCTCCTGATCTTATTTATATATACGATATTGTCGAACAAAAGAATATATACAGCAATGCGGGAATTATGAAGATCCTAGATTATACGGTTGAAGAGCTTCAAGAGATGGGAGAAAGTGTTTTATCTTCGCTGATGCATCCTGATGACTTTAGCGTTTATCTGGATGAGATATACCCTCATTATCAGACGCTCAAGGATGGTGAAATCTTCCAGCACGAATATCGGATGCAACATAAAGATGGCACGTGGCATTGGCTTTCGTCTAAGGAAACTATCTTTACCCGACAGGATGATGGAACGCCAAAGCAGATTTTTGGACTCACTGCTGATATTACTGAACGAGTACAGGTAGATATGGCACTGCAAGAAAGTGAAGAACGATTCCGCTCTCTTTTCGATGATTCTACCGATGCTTATCTGATCTTAGATGAAAATATTTTTGTAGGCTGTAATCAGGCTACTGTAAAAATGCTGCGGGCCAATTCGAAAGAAGAAGTGCTTTCCACACATCCATCCCAGTTATCGCCCGAGTTTCAGCCTGACGGGCAGCCGTCTGCTGAAAAAGCCGATGAAATGATCCGCATCGCTTTGGAGCAGGGCAGCAACCGCTTTGAATGGGTCCATCGTCGCATAGATGGAGAAGACTTCCCTGTGGAGGTTCTGTTGACGCCTATCGTCGTAGAGGGCAAAACAATCGTCCATACTGTCTGGCGTGATATCACCGAGCGAAAAAAAGCGAACGAAGCCCTCGAAGCCTCTCACAAACGTATGTTGACCCTCTTGAATAGCATCCCTGCGGAGATTTACGTTTCAAGCCTTCAAAGCCATAAAATCATTTTCATGAATGACCATATGCGCGAGGTTTTTGGTACTGATATGGTTGGCCAAGTTTGCTATGAAGCCTTACGGAACGAAACCGGTCAATGTTCGATCTGTCCATACGACCATTTGCTCGATAAAGATGGAAACCCCACAGAAAAATTTGTCTGGGAAGGACAAAATCCTATCTCAAAGAAATGGTATGTCAATTATGACCGCGCAGTTCCCTGGACGGATGGACGTTTGGTACACGTTCAAATTGCAGTGGATATTACTGATCGGAAAAAAATTGAAGAAGCACTAAAGAAATCGGAAGAACTTTTTTCAAAAGCGTTTCATAGCAGCCCCTCGCCGATGGTCATTGCTCGTCAGTCTGATGGATCTTATCTTGAAGCCAATGAGAGCTTTTTGCGATTAGTTGAATATAGTCGTGAAGAAGCGCTAGGGTTTACGAGTCTTGATTTGAATCTGATGAAACCTGATACGCGTGCTGGCCTCATCCGAAAGGCTCGTCACAAAGAAATGGCTCGTAATGTTGAAGTGCAGGCACAGACAAAATCAGGAAAACCTCTTATCTTAGTGATTTCCTCAGAGCACGTCGAATTGGCCGGAGAACCTTGCACAATAACAACGATGCTGGATATTACCGAGCGCAAAGAAGCTGAAGATGCACTGCAAAAACTCAACGTCGAGTTGGACGACCGCGTGGAGAAGCGCACGAAAGAATTGAATGATATGCTTTCCCTCATGAGCGGTCGCGAAAATCGCATGGCAGAACTTAAAAAGGTGATCACAACATTAAGGGCACAGTTAAAAGAGGCGGGGATAGAGCCAGAAGCTTTCGACCCCCTTATAGGACCGGATCGGGAATGGTAGTTTAAACGCAAAGAGCGACGGAAGCCCGTCGCTCTTTTTTTGTTATCTCTAGCTATATTTTCTAATTTTGATTTCCACGTCCACCACCCTGCCCATGACCACCTTGCCCGTGTCCGCCACCACGTGCATTGGATGCGCTCATGATCGTGTCATACATCTCTTGGGTAAGATATTGCGGGATATAAGTTTCACCGGTTTGTGCTTCGAGTTGTGAGACAAAGGCACGCAGGTGATTTTCAGAGCCAGCCAAAAGGTTTTCATAGACAAACTCGATATTTGCCTCTTCTGTTCCCTCGAGGTATTCGATCAGGTCAAGAATATCAATTTCTTCGATGGCTACGCCGACTTTCAAGGCATCTACGAGCGAAGCGCTGCCCATCTCAACCAATTGATCGTTGAGGGCTTGTAAATCTTCATTTGTAAAGACACCAACGGTATCATCGGTTACAGGGTCAGGGAGTTCGTACATTTCGAGCAAAGCTTTGATCGCGTCGGTATGAGTCTGTTCACTGGATGCGATATTGGTGAAGGGCTTCAATCCCCAGGTATCGTAAAGAGTCAGGTAAACATCGCGCGCCAGTTTTTCTTCTTCGCGCATAAAAGCTAAGCCATCTGCCTCTGCCTGGCTGATCTCGCCGATGGCGAAAGCGGGCACTTGCCCACCCATCTCGCCACCTTGACCATGTCCATGACCGCCGACACCTTGTTGATCACAAGTTCCGTCGCATTCGCCATCGGCCATGCCATAAGCATTTCCGCTTCCGGCTACAGCAGGTGCAGCTACATTTTCGGTATCTTCTACATTGACGGGAGCAACTTCACCTTCAGTAGCCGAAGCAACCGGGGTAAGAGGCTGGCAGGCGCTGATCGCGATCGTGCCAAGTGTGAGCAAGGTAATTACTAAAATAGTTTTTGTTCTCATTTTCTTTCTCCTTTATGTTTAGTATCCCCAGTGTAAAGGGAAGCCTTAAAGAGCGTGTGTCTGAATTGTAAAGATTTCTTAAAGCCCCAAAAAGGCTTATTTTTCTTTTCCAAACCTGTACTCTAGTTAGAACATAAAGCTTATTCTCTATCTTGCCAAAAGAGACCCTATGAAAAAGAAAGTAAGTTTATTCTATATATGGGTTCAATACCCCGCCGCTTGCGGCGTGAGCATTAGTAATCTATCCTAAAATACTTTTGTAGTGACGGCTTTAGCCGTTCAGAGCGACTAAAGTCGCTACTACGAGGTGCTTTTAGAATAGACAGACCCCGTCTGCTTGCGGCGGGGTAGTTCATTTGTGCTTATCCTGTGCGGGGCATGCATTTACCCTATAGGGCACTTATGCGACGTGGCAGCCTCAAGATGAAAACGGGCGGCTAATAGCCGCCCGTTTTTTTAGTTTTTGCGTCGCAGGAAAAACTTGGTGATCTCTTCCGAAACCGCCGGAATGAGCGCCAGCCCGACCACCACGCCCCACTCCGTCGCGTTCAGGAAATGGGTGTTGAAAATTGGCTGCAAGAAGGGGATGTTCACAACAAAAATGATTAGCAGCATCGAGAAAGCGACTGCGTATTGCATATATTTATTTGAGAAGATACCGATCCTGAACAGTGAAACTTTCTCTGAGCGAACGGTATAAGCGCGGAAGAGCTCGGCGAGGGATAGCGTGACGAAAGCCATCGTTTCAGCAGTCTGGACGTCGACCCCGCGCCAATCGTGTTGGATGAGATAGGAGATCGGATTTGCGCCCTCCGGGAGGAAGGCTCCCGCTTCCAGATGCCAGAGCAACCCCAAAGCGAATGCCGTTAAGACCGCAACCGTTTGGGTGATGGTCTGGATGATGATGCCCAAACGCATAGGGCCGTGAATGATCGGCTCGTCTTTCGGGCGCGGTTTGCGCTCCATGATGTCGGGGTCGCCTTTTTCCATCGCCAAAGCGAGAGCAGGAGCGCCATCGGTGACGAGGTTCAGCCAAAGAAGTTGGATCGCCGTTAAAGGAGCGGGCAGCCCTGCCAACGTGGCGAGGAAAATGATCATGATCTCGGCAGCGTTGCTCGAGAGCAGGAAGAAAACAAATTTACGGATATTCCCGTAAATGATGCGTCCCTGCTCCACCGCGTGGACGATGCTGGCATAATTATCGTTGGTCAGCACCATGTCGGCGGTTTCTTTTGCTACGTCCGTGCCGGTAATGCCCATCGCCACGCCGATGTCGGCGCGTTTGATGGCTGGGGCGTCGTTGACGCCGTCGCCCGTCATGGCGACCACTTCGCCGTTGGCCTGAAGGGCATCCACGATGCGCATCTTATGTTCGGGGGAGACACGTGCGAAGACATCGGTTTCGTCGATCTCTGCGATCAAATCTTCATCGCTGATCCCATCTAGATCTGCGCCAGTGAGCACTTTTTTACCCGGGCGTATGAGACCAATATCTTCTGCGATGGCTCTGGCGGTATTGGGGAAATCGCCTGTGATCATAATGGTGCGGATTCCAGCGGTTTTAGCGTTCTCCAGAGCGGGGCGAACTTCCATGCGGGCGGGGTCGATCATGCCGATCAGACCGACAAAGACGAGATCGTGTTCCAATTCTTCGACGGGTGCGCCCTCATCGGGAACATCCCGTTCGAGGCGGTAGGCAACGCCGATCACGCGCAGGGCGTTTTTGGTCATGCTGTCGTTTGCAGCCAAAATGCGGTTGCGAGCAGCATCTGCCATGGGCAGGACGTTATCGTCCATGCCCTGATATTGGGTACAAAGATCAAGCACCATATCGGGGGCACCTTTGACGGTGATGATGTCCCAGTCGCGGTAGCGTTCATCGGTGAAGGGTGAAAGATCGCCAACACGCGGAATATCCACGTCGTTGATCGTGATCATGCGTTTGCGTTCCGAGTCGAAGGGGATCTCGCCCTCGCGGGGATAGGCTTTTTCCAGCTCTTCGGCAAGTCCGCCTGCTTTGGCGGCTGCAACGAGCAGGGAGCCTTCGGTTGGGTCACCAACAACTCGATAAGTGGTTTGCTCTTCGCTTTCGCCTGTTTTTTCGATGAAAGCGTCGTTATTCAGGACGCCGAGCCAAAGTGCAGTTAGCACGGCGGGATAATTCTTAAAGTCGATCTCGCGCTCGTCAACCGAAAAGGTTCCTTCGGGGGAGTAGCCTGTGCCGCTAACGTCAACGAAATTCCCATCGACCCAAAGCTGGGTGACCGTCATTTCGTTCTGAGTCAGGGTTCCGGTTTTATCGGAACAAATTGTGGTTGCGGAACCAAGTGTCTCTACCGAGGACAATTTACGGATGAGGGCGTGCCGTCGCACCATTTCGCGCATCCCCAAGGCGAGGGAGATCGTCACGACCGCGGGCAATCCCTCCGGCACGGCGGCTATCGCCAATGAGATGGCGATGATGAAGGCGTCGGTAATATCTTTGCCATATTCACTGAAATAGTCGAGCGGTGATTGGAAGATGAGACCGACGTCGGTGTAGTTGATGATAGCTACGACGAAGACGATGGCGACGAGGAAGAGCGAGAGAATGCTGAGGGTTTTTCCGAGTTCGTCGAGACGCTTTTGGAGCGGGGTTACTTCGGTTTCGACGGATGAGAGCATTTCGGCGATAAGCCCGAGCTGGGTGCGCATACCTGTATCGGTAACGACGCCGCGCCCGCGCCCGTAGGAAATGGTTGTGCCCATAAAGGCGGTGTTTTTACGGTCGCCGAGGGGAACATCTTTTTCGAGCAGCGCGGAGGCGTTCTTTTGCACAGGCAGCGATTCTCCGGTGAGCGAGGCTTCTTCGACGCGCAGATTGATCGCTTCGATCAGGCGCACATCTGCCGGAACATAGTTGCCCGCTTCAAGATAAACAATATCCCCCGGCACGAGTTCATGCGAGGGGATCGAGACCCTTCTTCCATTACGAAGCACCTGGGCTTCGGGGGCTGCCATCTTTTTGAGCGAGGCAAGGGCTTCTTCGGCTTTGCCTTCTTGTACCAAGCCCAAAACGGCATTAAGTACAACGATCAGTAAGATCGCGCCAGCTTCAACGAACTCGCCGATCTCGCCGCTATGGCTAAATTCCTGCCAGCCGATCAAGCCTGAGATCAGGGCAGCAACGAGCAACAGGATGACAACAAAGTTATTTAATTGCGCCCAGAGCATTTCTAAAAAGCCGGGGCGAGACGCTTCGACCAGTTCATTGAGTCCATAAAACTCAAGTCGTTTGGCGGCTTCTGCTGTAGTGAGACCATCTTCTTTCACTTTTAAATCGTCGAGAACGGCCTCGGGTGGCAGAGCGTGCCAGGCTTCCTCTGCTTGCTGGGGGAGTTCGGTTGGGGTTATTTCTTTTTTCATTTGAATTGCCTTTCATTTTACTAGTTTGAGCGTGAGGCAGCGATTAAAAAAGACCAACACGCATTGCGTGTTGGTCTTGCCTTCGCTCAGAAAAGCGTTGAATTGCCGAGAGTGGGACGGTAAGACTGCCCTAAACTCTGTGTTGACGACAATTCATCCTGCGGGGAAGCAGGCGGCTACTCCCCAACGCCCAGAGTGTACATGTTTCAAGGGTGGGTGTCAAGCGACGGATGCTATACAATTTTGTATGCAGAAGCGGACTATGAACGCTACGCACCTGCTTCAATTTGCTTCCATTATCCAAAAAATCTAGACATCCTCGGGCGTGATGCGCGTCCCCGATGGGATAAGGGTATTCTTCGGGATAATGACGATCCCATCTCGCACGATGAAGTTTTCGCGATCAAGATCTGTCCCTCGCGGGAAAGGCTTGATGACCACATCGTTCTCAAGACGTACATTCTTATCGAGAATGGCACCCTCGATATAACAATTTTTCTTGATCCCCACCCGAATGCCACCCGTGTCTTCAGTTACATACGAATCGGCGCCCATGATGATGCTGTCTTTGATCGTTACGCCCGATGTAATGCGGCTCCGCAAACCGATGACTGAATGGGTTATATCCGCCTGATAGATGCGGCAGCCTTCGGCGAGAAGGACATCTCTGAAATGACTATTTTCCACTGTGGAGCCAGGCAGATAGCGGGCGTGGGTGTAAATGGGGCTTTTTTTGCTGAAAAAGTTGAAGGGCGCTTCTGAGAGGGTTAGCTCCAAATTGGTATCGTAAAAAGAGCGGATCGTTCCAATATCGCGCCAGTAGCCTTCAAAATCGAAACCGTAAACGCCAAGTGATTTGATCGCGTGCGGGATCACATCACCGCCGAAATCGTCGTAGTCGGGATAATCGTTGAGGAGGTCGACCAAGACCTGGGTCTTGAATAGGTAGATTCCCATCGAGCCGAGAAAAGGGCGTTCTTCATCATCGCGGCTAACGAATTTTTGCTGGGTTTCCTTATCTTTCGGCTTTTCAACAAAGTCTGAAATACGCCCGTCTTCTTCGCGTTTGAGCAAGCCAAAACGAGGTGCGTCTTCCTTGAAGATGGGTTGTACGGCAACGGTCACGTCGGCGTCGTTCTTGGCATGAAATGCCGCCATCTCGCGGTAATCCATCCTGTAAAGATGGTCACCCGCTAAAATGAGTACATGCTCTGCCCCCGCAGACTGAATTTCTGTCAACTGTTTGCGAACGGCATCGGCTGTGCCTTGGTACCAATCGGCGCTATCCGGCGTTTGTTCGGCGGCGAGGATTTGCACCCATCCGGTGTGGAAGGTGTCGAAGTTATACGTGTGCGTAATATGGCGATGAAGCGAGACAGAATTGAATTGCGTTAAAACGGCAATGCGATAAATGCCAGAATTGATACAATTGCTGAGCGTAGTGTCGATCAGGCGATATTTCCCGCCAATCGGCACGGCTGGTTTTGCACGAAGTTTGGTAAGAGGGTATAAACGTGACCCTTGCCCTCCCCCCATGATGACAGCGAGAATATCGTTTTCCGCGGGCATAAGTTCTCCTTAATGTAGTTGCATGAGCAATGAGAAAATCATATCATATTGCAAGGAAATTTATGTTTACACAATGTGAAAAGAGGATGAATTACTAAAAAAAACAGCCCTTCTCATACGAGAAGGGCGTGCTATAATGCTGTGCCGAAGGTGGGAATCGAACCCACACTCCCAGGGGAACACGAGTTTGAGTCGTGCGCGTCTGCCAGTTCCGCCACTCCGGCTATAGCGAAGGAAAGTATACACAGACCGAGCAAACAGGTCAAGTACAAATCAGGCTTCAGAATTGAAAGATGCCTACGAAGGTCTTCAAGGAAAAAATATGAAACTAGGAATTATAGGACTACCCCAAACAGGTAAAACTACCCTTTTTAATGCCCTCACCGGTAAAGATCAACCCACCAACGCCAGCGCTGGGCGCATTGAAGTGAATACCGCAGTTGTAGATGTGCCCGACCCGCGCGTGGACGTGCTTTCCAAGATGTACAAGCCCAAAAAGACGGCCTATGCCAAAGTGACCTACGCTGATATTGCAGGCCTGGATGGCAGCGGGCAGGGCAATATTTCGGGACAATTGCTTAACCAGATCGCGCAGATGGATGGACTGATCCACATTGTGCGCTGCTTTGAAGATGAGAGCGTGCCGCACGCGGCTGGGAGCGTGAATCCGTCTAGGGACATCGCTTCGATGAATGGCGAAATACTGCTAAACGACTTGATCGTCGTGGAACGCAAACTCGAAAAGCTGACCGAAGAACGAAAACGCGGCGGCACGGATAAGGTTGTCAACGCACGCCAAACAGAATTATTTGAACGTTTGCAAGCAATTCTGTCGGAAGACAAGCCCTTGCGTGGGATGGAGTTCACAGAACTTGAGCAAAATGACCTTTCGGGTTTCGGGTTACTCACCAGAAAGCCAATGTTGATCCTGCTGAATCTCGGCGAGGGGCAAGCTCTTCCCGCGGTCGAGTCGGAGCACGATGTCCCCGTTGTAGATTTGATGGGGAAACTCGAAATGGAAATCTCCCAACTCCCTGCTGAAGATGCCGCGATGTTCATGGAAGAATACAGCATCGAAGAACCCGGGCTAAATAAGATGATCCGCCTTTCCTATGATCTGCTCGAATTACAATCCTTCTTCACGGTCGGCGAAGATGAAGTTCGCGCGTGGACGGTAAAACGTGGCGCCAATGCACAGGAAGCTGCGGGCACGATCCACTCTGATCTTGAAAAAGGGTTTATCCGCGCAGAAGTGGTCACCTACGAAGATCTGACCGAACTCGGCGGCATGAGCGAAGCCCGCAACAAAGGGAAGCTCCGCTTGGAGGGGAAACAATACCTCGTTCAAGACGGGGAGATCATGCACATCCGCTTCAATATATAACTGATGTTACGCATTGATGGCATTCTGTCATCTCTGCCCCCTCCCGGCCTCCCCCAAATTCTAAAAGCGGAATTTAGGGGAGGGGCTTGCTAATCCCCCCCCATTTTTGTTTTTCAAAATGGGGGGATGCCTGAAGGGCAGGGGGGTAAATAAGCACAAGCCTTAAACTGCATACCATCAATATATGATTTGCAATCAGCCCTCAAGGAATTTCCTTGGGGGCTGATGTACAATATAAGGAGCAAAAAGAAAGAATAAGTGACGCACAAGTAGGCTGGTTTCTTTTTGAAAGGAGAATTCTATGTCCCCCGTCGCAAAATCTCGAAAAAAGATCGTATTGCTTTTAACCCTATTACTTTTTGTTCTAGCGTGTTCTTTAGGAGGGACCACAAACGCTCAGCCGGCATTTGATGCCACCAAAGCCTCTTTAGAACTGGAAGCTACCGCGATGGTTTTACAACTTACGCAGTCGGCGATGAATAATCAAGCCCCACCTCCAGCAGCCCCCACAGCTATTCCCCAACAGCAGCCACAGCCGACTGTTGCACCTGTAAATACGGTTTCCACTATGCCTGACTTCGATACTTGGATGAAATCTGCCAGTATTTTAGTCTTTGAAGATATTGCTGCCGACTTCAATGTATACCGCTATGTGCCTATCGCCTTATCAGGCATGGGCTTGAACTACGTTGATGAGAAAGATGCATTGGGACGCTTCAAGAATCAATTGCTTTCCAACGGACCTGGCGGGCAAGGCTGGGACTTGATCATTGCTGCCAAAGAGATCCGTAGTGATTTACAGGGTGAGTTCTATGTATATCTGAATGATGCACTGGGGCAAGGCAGCTCCGTTATCCTCGAAGAGTGGGATATGGATCGACTCGGGAATGGCAAACTTAGCCTCCTCACCGGGCGTTGCGGCGTTGATTTTTCCCAGAACTGGTCAGATACAGATATTAACGACACAGTGATATATACCATCAACGGTTCTCATCGGGCGCATCACATGCCGAATGAAGGGCTTTCGTTAAGCAAAGTAACTGGCTACTGGCTCGGCTTGGATTTGGGTGATCGTTTGCGTCTTGCACCCGGCAGCACTGCCACTCCGCTTTGGGGTTTATATGCTACTTCTCCCAGCAGCGATATTGTTGCTGTCTCTTGTGTCGATGACCGTTTTATCCTCCAAACCTATTCCACGCACAGTTACGCACAAAGTCGGATCGTGCCGGTTTGGCAGAATTATATTTACAGCACCCTGCGTGCGCGGTATGATTATCTGGTTGCACATCAATAATGAGAGAAGTAGGGGCGGGCGAGCCCGCCCCTACTATAATTACAGGAGAAAATAAATGACCTTCGCCCAAACCAAATGGAGCCTCGACGATCTCTTCCCTGGATTCGAGAGTCCCGAACTCGCAGCTACCTACAAAGAACTCGATGAGCAGATCACTGCTTTTGAAGCCCTGCGCCCTAATCTCAAAGCAGATATGGACGTAGAAGACTTCATGGAAATGCTTGAAGCCTCCGAGAAGAGCACCCGACTTGTTCATAAACTCTACGCTTTTGCAGGGTTAGCCTTCACTGCCGATACGCAGGATCAGGTCGCGCAATCTGCACAATCACGCATTGAGCAGTACTACGCAGAAGTGCAAAACCGGACCCTTTTCTTCAGCTTGTGGTGGAAAGACCTTGATGCAAAAGTAGCCGAACGTTTTATGGAAGTTGCGGATGGATATAAGTATTATCTCGAAGAAATTCGTAATTTCAAACCGCACACCCTCACTGAAGCCGAAGAGAAAATTCTTAACATCAAAAATGTGACCGGTTCCAGCGCGCTCATCACCCTCTACGATGCCATCACGAATCGCTACGTCTACAAACTCGAAGTGGATGGCGAAACCAAAGAAATGACGCGCGGCGAGTTGATGACCTACGTCCGCGGGGCAGATGCTGATCTGCGCGCAGCCGCTTATCAGGAGCTTTATCGCGTATATGCTGAAGACGGCCCGATTCTCGGGCAGATGTATCAAACTCGGGTTCGCGATTGGGGCAACGAAAATGTCAACCTGCGCAAATTTGCCAATCCCATATCCGCCCGCAATTTGGGCAATGACATCCCCGATGAAGCCGTCGATACTTTGTTGGATGTCTGCGAGAAAAATGCGGACGTTTTCCAGCGCTATTTCAAATTGAAGGCGAAACATCTCGGTGTCGAAAAATTGCGACGTTATGACGTTTATGCGCCGGTCGTGCAATCGGATAAAAAATATGACTTCGGAAAAGCCGCCGAAATGGTGCTCGACTCTTTCGCGACATTCGATCCCAAACTTGCTACCCTTGCCCAACGCGTCTTCGACGATAAGCATCTCGATAGTGAAGTCCGCAAAGGGAAACGGGGTGGTGCTTTTTGTTGGTCGGTGACCCCGGATATGCCTCCGTGGGTGTTGCTCAATTATCAGGGTCGTGCCGATGATGTGGCAACGATGGCGCACGAGCTGGGGCACGCGATCCACGCGATGCTTGCCGATCACCACAATGTCTTCACCTTCCATTCATCCCTGCCGCTGGCAGAGACAGCCTCCACTTTTGGCGAGATGATGCTCGTGGACCAACTTCTCGAAAACGAGACCGATGAATCTGTGCGCCGTGATCTGCTCTTCCGCCAGGTGGACGATTCTTATGCCACCATTATGCGTCAAGCCTACTTTGCGCTCTTTGAACGCAAAGCCCATGCGATGGTCAAAGAGAATGCCTCTGTGGATGAGTTGGCTACTGCCTACATGGAAAATCTGGCTGCCCAATTCGGCGATTCGCTGGATATCAGCGATGAATTCAAATGGGAGTGGGTCTCGATCCCGCATATTTATCACACCCCTTTCTATGTCTATGCTTATACCTTTGGGCAATTGTTGGTACTTTCACTCTATAAGCAATTCAAAGCCGAAGGCGATTCCTTCAAGCCGCGCTATCTCAAATTGCTCTCTGCTGGTGGCTCTGAAGCCCCCGAAAAGATTTTGAAAGAAGCCGGGATCAATATCCGCAGTGCCGAATTCTGGCAAGGCGGCTTTGATGTGATCAAAGAGTTGGTTGAGCAGTTGGAAGAATTGCCGATTGCGTAGAGGATAAGAGCAAAGCAAAAGCCTGTGCTGAAATTTCAGCACAGGCTTTTTTCTTCTTGAGTAGCTTTATAAGCCAAATAAATGAAAACCAATCGCGACAACCAAACCCAACTCCAAGCCCATGAGCATCATGCTTAATCGTTTCGAGTGTCCACGTGAGCTGAGTTGTTTGGCTTTATCCGCTGTGCGAAGCATAGGGTATAGCCGCCAGTAAAAAGATGCAATCGTGATAACCAAAGCCACTGCAGCCAAGATAAGGGTATTTTCCGAAGCTGTAAAGACCAAGACAAGTACGAGAGCGATCACGATCATTTTCACCCCTGCCAACCAATTAACCAGATAACGTATCAATGCATGGACTTCGGGGTCAGCTTTGGATTTCTCCCAGCTACTGAAAATGCAGGCTCCATTGAATTTACAGTTATCTTGCATGAAGTACAGTTCCAGCATATTCAGGCTTTCTATGAAAGCAAATACAAGTAGGGTGATTTGAAGCTTGGATTCAAGTCGTAAGTGCAACAGGTTGATATCCGAAGAATACCTCAT
>JABGQU010000102.1 GCA_018648605.1 Anaerolineae bacterium
CCGTAGAGCATCCCCTTACTAAGATTAAGATATTTATAGTAATCGGTGATGGCTGCCGCGTAGGCTTTTTTTTGCTGCCAAATGGCGGCGCGATTATAATACGCGGCAGCATAATCTGGCTGAATAAAAAGGGCTTGCGAGAAATCTGCAATAGCGCCCTCCAAATTTCCCTGAATACCGTGCACAAGCCCACGACTATTATAAGCATCGGCATAGTCTGGCTGGATGCGGATCGCTTCATCGTAATCTTGATAGGCCCCTTCGAAATTATTTTGGTTATAACGCTCGATGCCGCGATCATTATAGGCTTCTGCAAAATCAGGCTGGATGCGGATGGCTTCATCATAATCGGCGACTGCGCGTTTCATATCCCCTTTTTCTCCGTAGGTTTTACCACGTTGGTAGTAAGCATCGGCATGATCGGGGTTGATCTTGAGTGCCTGATTAAAGTCCGCAATCGCGCGTTGGAAGTTGCCCTCGTCTCTATATACAATGCCGCGCCCCAAATAGGCATTTGAAAATTCTGGTCGATAACGAAGAGTTTGTTCAAAATCTGAGACCGCGCCTTCAAAATCACCTTCGTTGCGGCGTGTCCAGCCGCGCCGATAATATGCCTCGGCATAAGCAGGGCGGGCGCGCAAGGCTTCCGTAAAGGCGTGGATAGCATCTGCCCAGACTTCGTGCTGTGCAAAAGCAACCCCGCGTTCAAACCACTCTTCGGTCACCAATTCTTTCATCTGCACAGGCGGAGCGCTTGCAGCAGCTTCTTTTTCCAGAGCAGATTTCTCGGCAACAGGTGCGCTGAAGGGCGCAGTAAAAGTATCCACTACTGACGTATTCACACAACGTTCGCGCAATTTCTCCAAGCCAGCAAAGAAATACTCAGAGTATAGGCGCAGTCCGCCAAAACCCTTAAGTGCCGCCAATTTTTCGCTGAATGCTTTTTGGACAGATGGATTACGAGAATCAAATCCCTCCATCACCAGCGGGATGATATTGCGCTTGGAATCAATCGCCACTTCAATTTCCTGGCGCAGAGAGTTCTCGCTCTCCTGATACGCTTCAATAGCAGAAGGCGAAATAATCACCAAAAAATGTGCTCTTTTTTTGATATTCTCAAGGCTTACTTCACTAAAATTGCCACCCTCTTGCCCTTGATAATCCATAAAAACATCGAAACCATGTTGAGATAAGTTCTGATAAACCGCCAAAGCAGTATAAAAATTGGTGCGTCGATAACTGATAAAAACACTCTTGTCGATGCGCCCCATGCAAGGCTCCTAAGATGATAATATAGAAAGATTATACAACAAGCCCCTACACAAACTGACCTGATTTTTAGCGGTAGAGATCTTCTTTTCGGATATAAGTAAAAACGGATTTGGGTAAATAATAGCGACAGGGCAACCCTTCCCGTGCGCGGCGACGGATTTCCCGTGAGGCGATCTCGAGCAATGGCGCATCCACGAAACGCAGCTTGGACTTGAGACCTGCTACCGCGTTGTCAACGGATGTCACATCAATAGCATCAGCCGGTCGCCGCATCACCCCGATCTCATCACACGCCCTCACAAAATCAACAGGGCGGTGCCATCTCGGCAGCCCACGCAGCGAATCCCCGCCCATCAAATAGATGATCTCTGCATTAGGATTTCTCTCACGAATGATCTGAACCGTCTCCACCGAATAATGTGGCCCCGCGCGCTCTGCTTCGACCAAGGATAACTCGAAGTTAGGGTTATCCCCAATCGCCAACTCGACCATTTTCTGCCGATGTACGAGAGGCGTAATAACCCTTTCTTGCTTATGGGGTGGATCCGGGGTCAGTACCCACAGCAAACGGTCCAACTTTAGCTGTGAGCGGATCTCACACGCAAGAATTAAGTGTCCTAAATGGGGCGGGTCAAATGTCCCGCCGAAGATACCGATCCGTTCTTTTTGCATGTCAAAAGTATACCTTTCTTTGAAGAAAAGTTCCTCCCTCGCTTGCGGGGAGGCTAGGTGGGGGCAGAGTGGGGGGGAAATATTGTACAATCGAATCATGCAAACCGAACGGATCTACTTCTCTGATAAGGTCAAAAACCATTTGTTCAATGGAGAAGGTTTTTTGTATACACTCAAGATTGAGCTTTTTGTCACAAATGTTCGTGAATTAAATCACTTATAAGTATTGGATGCTTGCTTTACCCTTCGTATCAGATAAACAAAAAAGGAGAAAATTCTTATGCCTGAAATTCGCATTGATGCCCTACTTCCCGCTGAAATGGCACGAAGAGCTGAGTATATAGGTGAACGAAAATCTGAAGCACCCACTTTGCAAACTTTTGCTCTTGCTATTTTGGCGGGTGCTTTTATTGCCTTCGGCGCAGTTTTTGCCACTACCGTAGCCACTGGTGCATCTGGGATATTAACGTATGGTGTTACCAAACTTTTCATGGGATTAGTCTTCTGTTTAGGGCTGATCCTCGTTGTTGTTGGCGGTGCAGAACTTTTTACCGGCAACAACCTGATCGTTATGGCATGGGCGAGCGGAAAAGTGACCACAAAAGGATTATTACGTAATTGGGGCATCGTCTATGTGGGGAATTTTGTCGGATCGCTCGTGACCGTGGGCTTGGTCTTTGCAAGTAAACAATATACCTCGGCAAGTGGCGGGGTCGGCACAACAGTCCTAAGCATTGCTAATGGTAAAGTAGTCTTTGGGTTCTGGCAGGCGCTCTCGCTCGGTATCCTCTGCAATATCCTGGTTTGCCTCGCCGTTTGGCTGACTTTCAGTGCACGCAGCACAGCCGATAAAATTGCCGCGATCATCTTCCCGATCACAGCTTTCGTTGCAGCAGGGTTTGAGCATAGCGTAGCGAATATGTACTTTGTACCGATCGGGTTGGCGATCAAGGATTTCGATCCCGCTTTTGCCGCCAGCACCGGGCTTGATCTCTCAAGATTGACTTGGGGGGCGTTCCTTCTCAATAACTTATTGCCCGTTACTATTGGAAATATCATCGGCGGCTCCGTTTTTGTCGCAGCCATTTATTGGATGATTTTCTTACGCCCTTCTAAACGCTAGAAGAAGGTGCGCCGCACCAAACTTTGGCTTGTTCCCGTTTGAAAGAAAATTGTCAAATGATGAGCATCCTTCGATAAACCTAAACATGATGCCTCCCAGAGTGCCTCGTGACCAGAAAGAAAGGAAGAAATAATGAAAGCATATGTTTTGATCAATATTCGCAACGGAGAAGGTTTGGCTGTCGTTCGTCAATTGCGCCGAATTGAAGGCGTTGGTGAAGCCAATTTCACCTTCGGTCCCTACGACGCGGTTGCTGTGGTAGATGCACCGGATATTAAAAAAGTTGGTAGCATCGTTCATGACGAAATCCAGCCTATCCCCGGTGTACTAGACACTTTAACTTGTCTGTCGGTCGACGATTAGGATCGCACAGCTGTTGATAAATCGCTAATCTAATTATCTCTTCCACGAGAAGGGGGCGGGCGGGTCGCCATTATTAAAGTTGTCTGACAATTATGACATCTGTTACTTCTCGGCATTCTCAACAGATTGTATAATGACAGTGTTGTGCATTCACCTTACCTAGTAGGAGTAACTATGACCGCAAAAATTATTGATGGCAAAGCGATTGCCCAAGAAGTTCGCAATGAAGTAAAAGAAAAAGTTACCAAGCGCGTAGCTGCTGGAAAACCAATGCCTGGCTTGGCGACCGTATTGGTCGGAGAGCGCGTTGATTCGGCTGCTTATGTTCGCATGAAACAAAAAGCCTGTGCTGATCTAGGAATGACATCCTTCCACCACCCACTCCCGGCAGATATCAGCCAAGATGATCTTGAAAAACTTATCAAAGAATTAAATGCTGATCCAAAGGTAAATGGTATTCTCGTACAACTGCCTTTGCCCAGTCATTTGGATGAAGAGCGAGTTTTGCAACTTATTAGCATCGAAAAAGATGTAGATGGTTTTTCACCCATCAACATCGGACGTTTGGCACAAAAGGGACGTGAGCCGCTCTTCGTACCTTGTACTCCTTACGGTACGATCTATCTTCTCAAGAAAGCTGGCGTTGAGATTTCTGGCGCAAATGCAGTCGTTTTGGGTCGCTCAAATATTGTCGGAATGCCTGCCGCGCTCTTGCTCGTCAAAGAAAATGCAACAGTCACTATCGTCCATTCACGTACCAAGAATATCGAAGAAGTTGTTCGCAATGCAGATATTATTATCGCAGCGATCGGTATGATGGAATTCGTACGCGGCGATTGGGTCAAACCCGGTGCAGCAATCATCGACGTGGGCATTAACGAAAAACCTGATGCCACCAAGAAGCGTGGTTACCGTCTCGTCGGCGATGTGAACTACGAAGAAGCCGCTGAAGTTGCCGGTTTTATCACCCCTGTTCCCGGCGGCGTAGGTCCGATGACAATTGCCATGCTGATGGCAAATACGTTACGCGCTGCAGAAATTCAGCAAGACTAATTTTCTCCCATCTCTAACTCCCGCCGTAAGTGGGCGGAGAACAAAAGAAATCAAAAATCCCGCGAGTTTTGTCTCGCGGGATTTTACTTTTAACTTGTGACCTGTAACTGAGCTTACTCTTGCCATTCCAACTCATACTCATCAACATAGACGGTGTCGCCTTCTTCGATGCCAGCCTTGCGGAGGGCTTTTTCGATGCCCAATGCTGCCATGATCTTCTGGAAACGACGGATCGAGCCGTAATGTTCCCAGTAAGTCATCTTGGCGGCACGCTCAATGGCTGCGCCACTGATGCGCCAGCCGCCGTCATCTGCGCGGTTGATCTCGAATTCGTTGGGATCTGTTTCGGGGCGATATACAGGTAGCGGTGCGACTTCTTCAAGTGTGGGTGTTTCTGCCAGTTTTTCAACGGCCTTCAGTAATAACTTGCGGATATCGGTACGGGCAAGTGCGGAGATAGACATGATCTCATACCCGCGCGACTTCATTTCTTTTTTGATCTCGTCCCAACGTTCTGCGACTTCGGGCTGATCTATTTTGTTCAGGGCAACGATTTGTAGCTTTTCGCCAAGTCGCGGGTCGAAGAGAGCTAGCTCGGTATTGATCTGGCTAAAGTCGGCGATGGGGTCTTCACCCATGCCGTCCAGCAAATGGATGAGAACACGCGTGCGTTGAATATGGCGCAGGAATTCGTGCCCTAACCCAGCACCTTGAGATGCACCTTCGATCAACCCTGGAATATCAGCGAGGACGACGCTATCGTATTCACCTACCGGAGCGACACCCAGATTTGGGATGAGGGTGGTAAAGGGGTAGGAAGCGATCTTCGGCTGGGCATTGGTCAGGGAGGCGAGTAATGTCGATTTGCCGGCATTGGGGACGCCGATCAAGCCGATATCGGCGATTAATTTCAACTCCAGACGGATGTTCTTTTCCTCGGGCGGTTCGCCTTTTTCCGCTGTGCGAGGCACTTGATGACGGGAGTTCTTGAAGTGGGTGTTGCCACGACCACCGCGTCCGCCTTTACAGATGATGAGCTGCTGCCCCTCGTCTGTCAGGTCACCGAGGATGTCATTGGTGATGGAATCATAGATAATAGTGCCCGGCGGGATGAGAATGATGAGATCGTCGCCAGATTTGCCATAGCGATTATTGCGCCCACCGCGTTTGCCGCTATCTGCAATATAGCGGCGCACATGCCGAAAGGCGCTGAGGGTGTTAAGGGTGGTTCTGACTTCAAAAATGACATCGCCACCTTTGCCGCCGTCGCCGCCATCGGGTCCGCCACGTGGGACGTATTTTTCGCGCCGAAAATGGACGATGCCATCGCCGCCTTTTCCGGAGCTTACGTAGATTTCTGCTTGATCGATAAACATGATAGGGTCGTTTCGCCTAATTGGTCTGTTGAATACTGAAACCTGTTCACTGGAAACTAAACAGGGCGGAGTATTTTATCACTGAATCAAAAAAGAGCCGTATGAATTGTATCATCTGGCTCTTTTCGGTCAATAGATTGCGTAAGGGCGAGTCTCAGACCCGCCCTTACGGTGTTATTTCACCAATTTCCATGTAGCAGGTAATGCCAAAGCTGCCAAGACTAATTTGATCGCATCACCAATCAAAAAAGGTAACACACCCAGGGTAAGGGCTTTTTCAATGCCAAAGAGCATCGCCAGCCAGCCCGCGCCGAAGAGATAGATAACTATCGTTCCAACGAAAAAGGGCAGCAGAGATGTACGCAAGCTGCGTTCGAGACCGCGCTCTGCCAGCCGACCAATGAGATAAGCTGCAACGATGAAGCCGATCAAATATCCCAGGGTTGCCCCAGAGAGATATGCCATCCCGGCTGCACCGCCCGCAAAAATGGGCAAACCGAGCGCGCCCAGGGCTGTGTAAAAGGTCAACGAAGCTGCGCCGCGTTTTGAACCAAGTGTTGCGCCGACCAGCAGCACGGCAAAAGTCTGTCCGGTTAGAGGCACTGGCGTGAAAGGTAGCGGGATTTTTATCTGTGCCAAAAGGGTCACCAAGATAGCGCCGCTAAAAATCAGAAAAGCATCACGCAGCCAGGCAGCAGTGCGAGGAAAATATCGTATCGAAATAGTTGGGGCAAGTGTCGTCATTTTCAAACTCCTTCTCAAAAAAACGGGGATAGCAACAATCCCTCCTTCGCTATAACCCATTTTTCCAGTGTTGGTTCTGTATATATAGCATGACATTGCAGCCCCTTGTCATTTCATGGGACTTATGCTATTTTTAGCCTGCTTGATATTTAGTGAGAAGGAAAACCGAAATACATGTCATCCCCCAAGAAAACCGTTATCGTCGTTGAAGATGAGCCAGATGCCGCAGAAATGTTTGCAGAAATGATGCGCGTCAGCGGTTATGAAGTGATGAAACTTTACAGCGGCACACCTGCCATTGGCGTTATCTCAGCTGAACAACCTGACCTTGTCGTACTAGATGTGATGATGCCAGATGTTTCCGGTCTAGAAGTTTTGCGCTATATGCGCCGCGAGCCACATTTGAAAGACATTCCTGTTATTCTCGTTTCAGCAAAGAGTATGCCTTCAGATATTCAAATGGGGATGGATGCAGGCGCCTCGCGCTATCTGACGAAGCCGGTTGGTTTTCTTGAACTTAAAAATGCGGTGGAAGAACTCGTCCCCGTACATGACGAGTAACTTGCTCGGCGTTTTATGAACTTGGTGCGCGTCTTCATCGCAGTCGAAATCCCCCCTCATCTAAAAGAAAAACTCCATCAAGAGACGGAATCGCTACGCCGTGAGATCAACCGCCCCCTAGTACGTTGGGTGCCGGTTGAGAATATCCATCTCACGCTTAAATTTCTGGGTGAGAAACCCCTTTCAAAATTAGATGCACTAAAGGAATCTCTAGCAGAAGAAGTTGCTCACCATGCGCCCTTTGAGATCAGCATTCGCAACTTGGGTGTTTTCGCCAGCTTTTCACGTCCACGCGTGATCTGGGCGGGAGTGGGAGAAGATAACGGTAAACTTCTTTCTTTGCAGAAATCTGTCGAGAGGGCAGCAAGCCGAATGGGGAGCGTGCCGGAGAAGAAGCGTTTTTCAGCACATCTTACTTTGGCTCGAGTGAAACAGGGGATTGTGCAATCCGAGAGAGAAAATATCCGCACGATAATTGAAGCGAATCAGCGGCTGAACTTTGGTAGAATTCAGGTGAATTCGATTCATCTTTTTGAAAGCCAATTAAAACCAACTGGAGCGGTGTATCGCTCTTTATTTGAAATGCCTTTAGAAGGTTAGGAGAGCTTTTTGACTACACAAGAATTACCTTATGCAATTGTTGATACGTTGGAGGATAAGAAGGGTGAGGATATTCTCTTGCTTGATCTGCGCGGGGTGACGGAACTTTGCGATTATTTTGTGATTTGTACCGGGACGAGTGACCGTATGCTGGATGGTTTAGCAGATGATCTTGTGCGGAAAATACGCACATCGCACCAGGTTAAGGGGCAATTAGAGGGGCGTGCGCGTGATGGCTGGCTTTTGGTGGATTATGGGGATGTGATCGTACATCTCTTTTCGCCCGACCAGCGTGATTATTATGCGTTAGAAGAGCTTTGGGAAGGCAGCAAGCCTTTGGTGCATATTCAATAGGTTCTGACTTAAATAAAAAAACTGAGCATTTTCAAAATGCTCAGTTTTTGCTTTATAGGCGACTTTTATTCAAAAATCCAGCGGTCTACATCGCGCTGCCATGTGACCAACTCTTCGGCTTTGAACCAGAGTTTGGTTTCTAGTTGTCCGTTTTCAACACTGTCTGATGCGTGAGTGATGTTGCGTCCGATCTCAAGACCGAAATCATGGCGTACAGAGCCAGGGGCGGCTTCTGTGGGCTTGGTGGCACCCATTGTCTGACGTACGGCAGCTACGGCGTTGGGCCCTTCCCAGACCATTGCCATTACGGGGGCAGAGGTGATGTATTCGATCAGGCTGGCATAAAAGGGTCTTTCTTTATGAATGCCGTAATGGGTTTCGGCGAGTTCCTGGCTAACTGCCATGAATTTTGCTGCTACAAGGCGCAGACCACGACGTTCGAGACGGGCAATAATTTCACCGACCAGACCGCGCTGAACGCCATCCGGTTTGACAAGTACAAAGGTTTTTTCCACAACTTCCTCCAAAGATATTTTATATTTCTCAGTGACTAACTTAGAGTCCAGCGATTTGGCTGGACTCTAAGTGAATGAGTATAGACTGGTGTTAGCGTAGTAATTCTTGTGCTTTAGTATAGGCGTCGAGGGCGTCTTGCAGCCGCCCGGCGCGCATATAGGCATCTCCCAGCGTTTGCCATACAGAAACGTCGATAGGGTGGTCGTACAGGGCTTCACGTAAATCGTAGATCGTTTCGTCCAGCAGGCGATTTTTCTTGATCATCTTTTCGTATTCTGTCAGGGCGGCGGGGATATTTCCCTCGCGCATGGCAGCTTGTGCACTTAGCAATATAACGTCACGCAGCATGGTTGTGTTCAAGCGTGGTGTTTTTTTGCGTGGAGTTTTTACAGTTTCTACAGGCGAGGGTTCTTCAGCCTTGGGTTTGGCTGAAGTTTCCTCAATAGTAGCCTCCGGTTGGGCAGGCATAAGTGTTTCTTCGGTATTTTTTTCTTCTTCAGCGACAGGCTCAACCGGCTTCCACTCGTCAGCTTGAACGGGTGTAATTTCTGCGGGTTCAGGGGTAGTTTCTTCGTCCGCTTTTAGCCAATCGGGTAAATCTTCTTCATCTTCTTTTGGAGCCGTTTCCTGTTCTGATTCTGTTTTAGTGTCTAAGCTCGAAAGCCAGGTTGGGAGGTCGTCTTCCATTTCCTGTTTTGGTTCATCTTGTTCAGGGACAGGGGCTTCTTCACCGCTATCCATTCTTTTTATCCAGGTGGGGGTGTCGTCTTCTTCAACCTCTGCCGTAAATTCTGCAGGCATTTCGGATGGAGCTTCTACAGGTGTTTCAACAACAGGCGTATCAGGTTGGTTTTCAAACTGTGAAAAATCGGGCATTTCAGGTTCTTCTACAGATGTAGAAGGCATAGGAACTGGTGCTTCATGATCGAGTTTGGCTTTGGCTTGTTCTGCGAGGGCTTCTTCTTTATCCCCTTCATCTGAAGAGGTCAAGACTGCATCTTCACTAAGTGCATTGAGCCATCCCATATCGTCATCATCATCGCTCTCCATAGCAGGTGGAGCGGAGGACATTGGTGGTGGCGTTTCTTCTATATTTTCGCTTACATCTTGCGCTTTTTGCACCCATTCTGGGGCATCTTCTGTGCGCGCGTTGGGATCGGTAATCAGTTCGTCTGGGTTGGCGCCCTGATTGGTAGCAAGACTTTCAAGCCAGTTGAGCGCGGCATCTTGATCATCGCTGGACGTGCCCAGTTCCCCAATTGTGGGGTCAGAAATGGGGGCAGCCTCTGCAGGGCTTTGCGTTTCTGCTGTTAGCGGAGGTTCTTCAATTTCAGAGGCGACTTGGCGTTCATCCTCGTCATCTTGTAGCCATTTGGGCATGTCATCATCGTCTTCCTTAGCGATAGGTGCAGAATCTGCTATCTCTGTAGCTGCATCATTATTTGTTGCAGTTGCCCCGATACTTGCATCTTGTGCTTTTTGCACCCATTCCGGGGCATCTTCTGTGCGTGCGTTAGGGTCAGTAATCAGTTCTTCGGGGTTTGCACCTTGATTGGTGGCGAGGCTTTCGAGCCAGTTGAGGGCGGCATCTTGTTCTTCGCTGGATGTGCCCAAACTACCAATACCTGTATCGGCGTTTTCTGGTTCAGGTTTCTTTTCCTGGGGTTTCTCTTCGCCTTCACTGTCGCCGAGAAGATCGTTAATCCAATCGTCAGCCATAGCATCTCCCATATTCTCTTCTGGTTCTACGGTTAATTCTTCTTCTTTTGGGGCTATATCTTTCATCCAGTCGGGCATTTCGCCTTGCGCAATAGGTTCATCTGTTTCTGCTTTGTCAAAAATAGAATTTTCTTCCTCGGCAGTGCCAGATGAAGCACCCCAGCCTGCTTCGCGCATAAAGTCGGGGATCTTTTCTTCGGCAGGTGTTTCCATAGCGGGGGCAGACCCAAATTGGGGGGCGTTTTCGTTTTCTTGTAACCAGGCGGGCTGCTCACCTTCTTGATCCAGTTGAATGCCTGCGGAGGTATCCCAGTCGCTATCCAATTGGGGCGTGCTGCCAGGGTGCCAATCTAAACGTTCTAAATTTACGGCGGCATCGGCAACTTCACTGGAGCGAAAAACAGAGCCTTGTGCAAACGTGGCGTAGGGGTCGAGGGCGTTGACACGATGTCGATAAACTTGCGTGCTTTCGGCGCGACTGGTTTCAGGTAAAATCTCGATCAGAATTCGGTTGGCGTCTAGGCAGTAGGGATATTTTGCGAGTAGGTCAGATGCGATTTTGGAAGCTTCTACACGTTGCCCCGAGTAATAATAGGCTTTGGCGAGTAGTATTTGCATATCCATGCGTCCAGGGTCTTGTGCCTCGACGTTCATGATCTCGGCGATCGCTTGCGTGTAAAGTTCGCCCTGTACATAGACATTGGCGAGTGCGCCGCTGGTCATACGCACTTTGGGAGGTTGGACACCATCGCGACGACCATAAAGGCGTTGTAGCTCAGATTGCACGGCTGCATTGGATGGCTGTGATTCAAAAGCGCGTTCCATATGCCACATGGCTTCATCAAGTTTTTCGTTTTCGTCGGCGATCAGGCTCATGCCTACATGGGCGACAAAATCATCGGGCACAGACATAATAAGGCGCGAGAAAATATCAGCCGCATCTTTATAGCGCTTTGCTTCAAGATAGGCTTTGCCCAATAGTCGATAAGTTTCAAGATGTTTGGGGAAAGACTTAAGAATATGATGACAATGACCGACAGCCTCTTCTATTTGACCCTGATCGATCAAAGTCCCGATTTCCCGATTATAAATTCGTAGAGATACTTTTGCCATGTGTCTACACACTCCTTTGCCAAGTATGCACTATTCCTTAGATTTTCGCAAGCAATTACATATAAAATAAGGGCAGGGGCGGCACTGGCGCATCGCTAAAGCGATGTGCCGCGAGAACTTCTTTGCGTGCCTGTGCCAAAAGCTCGGCATTATTTGCATGGATGGTGAAAAGCGGCTCGCCAGCTTCGATTTTGTCGCCAACCTTGTGATGGATGACGAATCCGACTGCGTGATCAATAGGGTCGCCTTTTTGGGCGCGCCCCGCTCCCAACTCGACAGCCGCCTCGCCGATGTATCGCGCGTGGACTTCTAACAGGCTTCCACTATGGGGAGAGGGTACAGTCTCGATTAGTTTTGCCTTCGGCAGCTTTTCAGGATGATCTACATAGCTCACGTCTCCGTCTTGGGCGATCACCAGTTCGCGGAATTTTGCAAAACCGCTGCCGTCGGCAATCGCATCTTCTGCCATTTTGCGTGCTATGTTCATGTTTTCGGCGCGCTCGCCTAAAACCAACATCTCAGCCGCCACATGCAGGCAGTGCTCACGAAAGTCATCCGGTCCGCCGCCATGCAATGCGTCAATAGCTTCGATTACTTCGAGTGCATTCCCAACAGCATGACCAAGGGGTTGATTCATATCTGAAAGCAGCGCGACAGTTTTACGCCCCGCTAATTCGCCGATGGCAACCATTTGATGGGCAAGCTCTCGAGCGTCTTCAAGCGTATTCATAAATGCGCCCAAACCCAATTTTACATCCAGAACAATGGCTTGTGCGCCTGCAGCGATCTTTTTACTCATAATAGAAGAGGCGATCAACGGGATTGAAGGAACAGTGCCGGTCACATCGCGCAGCGCGTAGAGTTTTCCATCTGCCGGGGCAAGATCGGCACTTTGTCCAGAGAGAACCATGCCCACATCGCGGAGTTGTTGTTTGAATTCTTCTGTCGTCAGATCAATGCGGAAGCCCGGGATCGATTCTAATTTATCCAGCGTTCCACCGCTGAATCCCAATCCACGCCCAGACATTTTTCCAACAGGCAATCCACATGCTGCGACAACGGGCAAAACCACAAGAGTGGTTTTATCTCCCACGCCGCCAGATGAATGTTTATCGATAGCAATATCAACCACATCCGAGAGATCAAGCGTATCGCCTGTTGCAGAAATAGCAAGGGTTAGTTCGGTTGTCTCGCGAGGTGTCATCCCGTTGAGCAAGACAGCCATTGCCCAGGCAGATGCTTGATAATCAGGTATTTCACCCTTTGCAAAACCTTCTACAAAAAAAATAATTTCTTCTTTGGTGAGCTCTTCTTTCTCACGTTTTTTCGTAATAATATCTATTGTTCGCATCTTTTTCTTTCTATGTTCTTGGTGAAATTCGTAGTGTTTTTAGGGTCAAATAATTGTAACCGAGAATTTCTCTCTGCGAAGCCAGAAGCGCAGAAATAAATCTAATAGTTGCGCATACTTTTGTTGACGAGAGTGCTTAAATCATATACACTGAGTTTTCTGAATCTGAGCGTAAAAAGGAATGATTAATGCACAATGATACTAGTCTGGGGACCGGCATCCTTCGAAAAAAGGATATAGAAAAAGCACTTGCAGAAAGACTTGTAGAAGAAGCACAAATAGCAGGTGCTTCGAAATCTTCGATATCTATCTCCAAGCAAAAAACATGGATGTTGGTTGCCCTGATCGGTGCTTCTTTGGTGAATACCTTTGTTTTGGGCATTGTAGATGTCATTGCTGTTTCTGGTTTTATTGGTGATACGGGTATTTACAATCTTCCCTGGCTTTGGGTGGCAGAGT
>JABGQU010000103.1 GCA_018648605.1 Anaerolineae bacterium
ACCCGTCGTCGCCTTGGTAAGCCGTTACCTTACCAACTAGCTGATGGGACGCAGGTCCCTCCCAAAGTGGATTACTCCTTTAGACATGAGTTTCTAAATCTCATGACCACATGAGGTATTAGCAGCCCTTTCGAGCTGTTATTCCTCTCTTTGGGGCAGGTCACCAACGCGTTACTCACCCGTTCGCCACTAGGAAATCCCTAACACGAGTACGAATACAAGTGTCAAGGCTCCTCGTTCGACTTGCATGTATTAGGCACGCCGCCAGCGTTCATCCTGAGCCAGGATCAAACTCTCCGCAAAAACTTACATTTTTCACATCCGAAGATGTGTAGGTTACGGATTTACTATTGAATTGACAGGAAAAAATTTATTGCTTGCTTCCTATCACTCTTCAGTTGTTAAGGTGCTAGTTAGTTACGCGGGCTGCATTCTACCCGCACCATCTCGGCCTGTCAAGGGTTGACAGACTAAAGCGCCGATATCAATTGATATCGGCTCGCCAGACTGCAAAACTTATGCGCTCTGTGTTGTTGACGTGAGATGTTTACTCGGTTGTATCGATCTGCCCTTGTTGAGGCTAGGTCGGGCTGGTTATCTCCAGCCCCCCTATTATACGCAGAGTCAATATCGTGTCAAGAGGAAAACAGACCAATTTCCTACCAGTTTTCAGATTGGTCTTTAATCCATGTCTTGGCGCCCGGAAAGAGCGCGCAGAAGGGTGTTTTGGTCGGCATATTCGAGGTCACCGCCTACAGGAAGACCGCGTGCAAGGCGCGTTATCCGCAGGTTTTCCCCGACTAAACGTTGGCTAAGATACAAAGCTGTCGCATCCCCTTCCATACTGGGGTTGGTTGCCAGAATAATTTCGCGTATATCGCCACGTTTTAAGCGCTCAAAAAGCGGATGTATTCTCAAATCGTCAGGACCAATCCCTCCAATTGGGGAAAGCGCGCCATGCAAGACGTGATATCTTCCCTTAAACCCGCCCGTTCGCTCAAGGCTTAAGACATCTAGGACATCCTCAACCACACAGATAGAACTTGTATCGCGCCGCGAATCTTCGCATATTTCGCAGCGTTCGCGCCCAGCAATGGCGATATTGAAACATTCCTGACAAAAGGCAAGCTTATCCTTGAAGCCATCCAGCGCATCAGATAGATCTTGCCCGAGTGTGTCTGGCGTTCGTAATAAATAAAAAGCCAGTCGCGACGCAGATTTTGGACCAATGCCCGGCAAACGCTCAAAGGCATTAATTAAGTTTTGGAGAGGTTCAGGGAGAATCATAGAAAATCGTTTATTCTATTAGAAAGGCAACCCATTCGCCAGCGGCCCCATACGCTCTGCCGCCAACTCACGTGATTGATCTAAAGCCATATTCATTGCCGAAAGCACCAAGTCTTGCAGCATTTCAGCATCCACATCTTCCAGCAGTTCCGGCGCGATCTCAACAGCCGTACATTTCTGGTCGCCTGTTACGGTCACCTTGACGGCACCGCCGCCTGCGCTGGCAGTCACTGTTTCCTCTGCCAATTGCGCCTGAGCATCTGCCAATTGTTGCTGCAATTGCTGAAGCTGCTGCATCATTCCACCACTGCCAGCGCCAGCGGGACGTTGAAAGCCTCGGTTACTACGTCCTTTACCCATATTAACTCCTAACCATCTACAATTTCGCCGCCTGCCTGAATTGCGGCGGCGACCAAGCCATTTTGGTCAACATCTGCGGGCATTCTTCCCTTCGAATTCGTGACCATACATTTAATATTTAGAATAACCCCAAGCACATCGTTGACGGCTTTTTGTGTCGTCTCAACGCTCTCGGTTTTCTCGATCTTTTCAGCCAGAACTTCGCTCGCCATCCCCAAGATCAGCGTATCGCCCTTCACTTCCAGCGATTTACAGGAATTGAGCAAAGCTTCAAGATTTCTATCGGATTCTTTTACGCGTGCGCGGATTTCCTTCCAGACAGCCATGACTTCTTTTGTGCTGATCTGTGCCTGCGAGGTCGGTTCGCCCGCGGATTTGGGGCTGGCTTCCGTTTTTTGAACGGGAGCAGGTTCCGGGGCTTGAGTCCGTTTCACTTCTGCTTTGGGTGCGGATTTTTTCTTGGGCGTAGTACGCGTCTCTGAAACGGGAGCAAGTGCGGCATCATCCTGAATTTCGAGCACATCTGCCAACGCCAACTCGAGACCGAGCGAAGGCTGCCAGCCCCCGCGCTGCTCGACAGCGGCAGCATTGAAGGCGCGCATCATGCGCAAAACAGCCGACGCAGAAAACTCGCTGGCATGGATCTTCATACGATTTTTGACCGTTTGCGTAGCGTCGACCTGTGTTTCGTTCCCCATCTGGAAAAGCATGAGGGCACGCAGGTAATCGACGATCTGCCGTGCAAGCTGACGCGGATCTGAGCCGGCGTCGAGCGCCTGATGAATGGATTGCAGCCCCGCACCAGGGTCTTCGTCTCGGACGGCGTCGACTAACTCGAGAACGGTTTCGCTGGTGGCTGCGCCAAGCACAGTTTGCGCCAGATCGAGCGTGATCTTGTCGCCAATGGAGGCGAGCTGATCGAGCAAGGAAATGGCATCGCGCATCCCGCCGCTGGCCTGACGGGCGATAAGTTGCATCGCATCGGCGTCAACCTTCAGGCTTTCGCCCTCAGCGATGATCTTGAGCTGCTGGACAATACTTTCAACCGGCACACGTCGGAATTCATGACGTTGACAGCGCGAAAGCACGGTAGCAGGGATTTTGTGAATTTCGGTGGTCGCCAAAATAAAGATGGCGTGTGGGGGCGGCTCTTCAAGCGTTTTGAGCAGGGCATTGAAGGCTGCTGTGGAAAGCATATGAACTTCGTCGATGATATAGATCTTGAATTGCCCCTGCGAAGGCGCAAAGTTGATCTTATCGCGCAGGTCGCGGACATCTTCAACGCCGTTATTTGAAGCAGCGTCGATCTCGATCATATCTAGGAAACGATTTTCGTTGACGGCTTTGCAATATTGGCATTCGTCACAGGGGCGCTGGGTAACATCTTCATGCTGGCAGTTGACGGCCTTGGCGAGCAAACGCGCCACAGTCGTTTTACCTGTGCCGCGCGGACCCGCGAAAAGATAGGCATGACCGACACGGTCGCCAACAAGCGCGTTTTGCAGGGTCTGTGTAACGTGCCCTTGTCCGAGAACTTCATCCCATTTCTGGGGTCGCCATTTTCTGTAGAATGCTTGAGTCATAATTCTTTTTTTCTTCTAACTACAGGGTACGCAGAGAGCGTAGAGATTCTTTCTTTTTTCTTAAAAACTCTGTGAACTTTGTGTTCTCCGTGGTGAAAATTACGGAACCATATAAGTCGCGCGCGTATTACCTTGCGGATCGACCAACGAGACTTCCTCGCCCGATTCCCAGATCGAGTCGCGCAAGCCCCAATACAAATCAACGACGGTATCTTGGCCTGCCGTTGTATGCACCTGCACTGCCCCGCTGGGATAAAGCGTTAATTGCGGAAAAACATAAACATTCTTGTCTTCATCTTCGAGATGCCAGCCCGTCAGGTCTAGCTCTGTCTCACCGCTGTAGCGCACCAATGCCATCTCGGCGCTGAGCGTACCGGAACCGATCACGCTGACAATATCCACAGCGATCTCTGCATCTGGGTCAATTATTGCCGCAGGGGGCGCATTTGCATCGGCAGCGGCATTGATCGGCGCGGAGGGGATCACCGCCTGCCGATAGGTGCGATCATACCAAAACAGGATCGCGCCGGTCACAGCCGCCGAGACAAAGATATTAATGAGTAGAAAAGGGAGCCAACGTTGACGGTCTTTCATCGTCCTTGAATGATAGCATATTTCAGAAATTAGGGATTAGGAAATTAGGGTCTGCGCGCAAGCACAAAGGCGATCCAATCGCCGATTTGGCGGCGTTCCAAAATCTCAAGCTGATGGGATGCTGCAGCCGCGCGGATATCGGCTTCTTTCTCTTCCAAAATCCCCGAAAGGATCAGCTTCCCGCCGGACGCGACGAGCGTGCCCAAGCCTGCTTCCATTAAACGGATCAGGATCGGAGCGAGGATATTTGCCACCACCAAAGGCGCAAATTTGAATTCAAAATTCCCCGCCAAAATCTCATCTACCGAACCCTGCCCAATGATGAACTCTTCGCCGATGCCATTCACATCGGCATTCTCGCGCGAAGAATCAACAGAAGCCATATCCACATCCACACCGAGGGCTTTTTTCACGCCCAACTTCAAGGCACCAACAGAGAGAATCCCGGAGCCACAGCCGACGTCTATGACCTTGTCGGGGGCATCGTTGGCGATGACATCTTCCATTAAAGCCAGCGCCAACTGCGTGGTGGGGTGTGTGCCCGTCCCGAAGGCCATGCCGGGATCGATCTTGATCGGGATGCGCGTCTCGTTGGGAGAATCCATCCACGCGGGGACGATGATGAGCTTTTCGCCAACAACAAGCGGGCGATAATGCTTTTTCCAGGCTTCCATCCAATTGGCGTCTTTGATCGGCGTAAATGTCGGGGCGGGGAGGGGTTGGATCATGTTCAGGTAGCTAAGACCCTGCTCTAGCCGCTGACGGGTTTCCTCGAGGCGTTCGTCCGCGGCAAGGTAGGCGCGCACGGTCACTTCGTCTTTTGGCGTGCCGGGATCGTCCGCATCCAGATATTTAATCCCACGCTCTGCTACAACGCCACCCGGCGCATAACGTGCAAAAACATCGGCAACGGCTTCTGCCAATTCGCCGTCTACAGTTAGGGAAACTTCAAGCCAGTTCATAATTGGTATCCAGTATTCAGTAATCAGTTTTCAGTATCAGTCAGAGAGAGTACCACAAGCAAAAAACTAAGGCAACAAAAAGACCTGACAGGGTCTAGAAACCTGTCAGGTCTGAATACTGATTACCGATTACTGCTTGCTGCCCTACCCGCCAAAAACTTCGTTGACCCAATCCATGAAGCCACGTTCCTGCGGCTTGATCTCAGTGTCGAGTGTTCCGGCGAGACTTTCAAAAAGTTCGCGTTGCTCACCGCTCAACTTCTTGGGGATATTAACGTTGATGATGATCTTCTGGTCGCCACGTCCACTGCGCTGAAGGCGCGGTACGCCGCGCGCACGGAGGGTGAACATCTTGCCCGGCTGCGTGCCGGCAGGAATATTCAGCTTCTCGCTGCCATCCACGGTCGGGACTTCGATATCCGCGCCCAAAACAGCTTGGGCAACATTGATATCAAGGTTGAGCAGAATATCGTCTTCGTGGCGTTGGAAAAATTTATGCGGCTTTACGTTGATGACCAAATACAGGCTGCCACGCGGACCACCATTTACACCCGGTTGCCCTTCGCCACCCAAACGGATCTGTTGGCCTTTATCCACACCAGCCGGAATTTTGACTTTTTTCGTGATCGTCTTACGTTCCAATCCATTGCCACGACAAGTACGGCAGAGTGTTTCTATCGTTTTTCCACGCCCATTACAATGTGGGCAGGTTGTGGTTTGCACCACTTGCCCCAAGATCGTTTGGCGCCGCACCTGAACTTCACCCCGCCCTTTACATGGGGAACAGGTATTGATATTCGAGCCTGGTTCAGCACCGTTCCCATTACAGGTGGAACAAACTTCATCGCGCGAGAATTCAATTTCCTTCTCCACGCCGAAGATGGCTTCGTCAAACTCGAGCTTCATTTCTTTCTGGAGATCACGCCCACGTCGCGGTGCGTTTCGGGAGCGTCCGCCCATCCCGCCGAAACCAAAGCTGCCAAATAATCCTTCAAAAAGGTCTGAAAAATCGCCCGTGAAATCGTAATTCATCCCGCCCATATCACCGACACCGGCATGACCAAAACGGTCATACTGGGCGCGCTTCTGGTCGTCCGACAGAACGCCGTAGGCTTCGTTGATCTCTTTGAACTTTTCCTCGGCGTTTTCTTCTTTGCTCACGTCAGGATGATATTCACGCGCCAATCTGCGGAAGGCTGATTTCAGCTCATCCGCAGAGGCACCTTTTTGAACACCGAGAACTTCGTAATAATCACGTTTACTCATATATTTCAGTGATCAGTTTTCAATTGTCAGTTTTCAGTTGCAGCAGCCAAAACGCTGACCGCCGATCACTAAATACTAATGACTGAATACTGATTACTCCTCAGTTACTTCGCCTTCAACCACATCTTCATCCGGTTCATCGGTTGCAGCTTCTTCACCTTCAGGGGCAGCAGCAGCTTGCGGTTCTTCGTATACACTCGCGCCGATCTTCTGAACAACTTCGTTCAGTGCTTCGGTCGCCTTCTTGATCTCTTCCACATCTTCACTATCCAAAACTTTGCGAACTTCAGCTACAGCTTCTTCAACTTCTGTCTTCACTTCATCAGGCAACTTGTCGCCCAAATCCTTGATCGCTTTCTCCGCGCCATAAGCGGTATTATCCGCCGTATTGCGCGTCTCGATCAAATCTTTGCGTTTTGCATCTTCGTCTGCGTGCTCTTCAGCATCCTTGCGCATCTTCTCAACTTCTGCGTCAGAAAGACCGGATGATGCCGTGATCGTAATATCCTGGCTGCGACCGGTTGCTTTGTCGGATGCAGTAACTTTGATGATGCCGTTCGCGTCAATATCAAATGTGACTTCGATCTGCGGAACGCCCCTGGCAGCGGGCGGGATACCGTCTAAAACAAAATTGCCCAAGGTTTTATTGTCTGCCGCCATCGGACGCTCGCCCTGAAGGACATGGATCTCAACCTGCGACTGGCTGTCGCTCGCCGTCGAGAAGATCTGACTCTTGCGCGTTGGGATGGTCGTGTTGCGCTCGATCAATTGCGTTGCCACGCCACCCAGCGTCTCGATGGAGAGAGAAAGCGGGGTCACGTCAAGCAGGAGAACATCTTTCACTTCGCCAGCCAAAACGCCGCCCTGAATGGCTGCGCCAATAGCTACAACTTCATCCGGGTTTACGCCTTTATGCGGGTCTTTGCCAAAGAAGGCTTTTACTCGATCCTGCACCGCGGGCATACGCGTCATGCCGCCGACCAAGACGATCTCACTGATCTGGCTGGCAGTCAGCCCGGCATCGGATAAAGCTTGCTTGACAGGCGCCATTGTGCGGTCAACGAGATCAGCGGTAAGCTGCTCAAGTTTAGCGCGTGTCAGCGTTAGAACGAGATGCTTAGGGCCAGAAGCATCTGCCGTGATATAGGGCAGATTGATCTCGGTCTGCATCATCGTCGAGAGTTCGATCTTCGATTTTTCAGCCGCTTCTTTCAAACGCTGCAACGACTGGCGGTCTTTCTTCAGATCAATACCATTATCTTTTTCAAACTCGGAAGCGAGATGATCCATAATGCGTTGATCGAAATCATCGCCGCCCAAGAAGGTATCGCCACTCGTCGAGCGGACTTGGAAAACGCCATCGCCCACTTCAAGAACAGAGACATCAAATGTGCCGCCGCCAAGATCATAGACAATGATGATCTCGTTATCTTTCTTGTCCAAGCCATAGGCTAATGAAGAAGCCGTCGGCTCATTGATGATGCGCAACACTTCAAGACCGGCGATTTTGCCGGCATCTTTAGTGGCGTTTCGCTCAGCGTCATTGAAATAAGCGGGTACAGTGATCACAGCTTGTGTGATTGGTTCGCCCAAATAGGCTTCGGCATCCGCTTTGATCTTGGCAAGGATCATGGCAGAAACTTCGGGGGCAGAATACTGCTTTTCGTCCAGAGTCACGCGCACGTCCCCGTTCGACGCGGCAGAAACATCGTAAGGCACACGCTCTATCGTTCCTTGCACTTCGGGATCGTCAAATTTACGTCCCATAAAACGTTTGATCGAAGCGATCGTGTTTTGGGGATTGATAATAGATTGGTTGCGGGCAACACGCCCTACCAAACGTTCTCCGTTTTTATTTACTGCGACAACTGAGGGAATGGTTCGTTCACCTTCGGAAGAAGGGATAACAACCGGCTCGCCGCCAGACATCACTGCAGCGGCAGAGTTGGTGGTACCAAGATCAATGCCAATAATTTTGCTCATAATTGCGTTCTCCTATGTTTATTTAGGTGCTCAAGTGTCAGGTGTTTTAGTGTCATGCTCAAGCCTGAGACTGGAACACATGACACCCTAGCACATTTTTTACTCTGCTACCAAAACCATTGCCGGGCGAATAACACGCTCGCCAAGCTTATAGCCCTGTTGCAAAACTTCGATGACAAAGCCGCTCTCATGCTCTTCGCTGGGAGCCTGTGAAACCGCCTCGTGGAAATTCGGGTCAAACTCAACACCTTCCGCTTCAATGCGGGTGATGCCTTCAATTTCTAAAACATTTTCCATTTTTCGGGCAATCAACTGAATGCCTTCTACCCAGGGATCATCAGGGGCATTCTGCAAAGCACGCGACATATCGTCCAAGGCGGGAAGGAAACGTTTAACAATATCGCCTTTCATGGTCTGTGCTTTCAAAATCTGATCGCGCTCGATACGCTTTTTGAAGTTGGCAAACTCTGCCAAAGAGCGTAGCAATTCATCTTGCTTGCTTGCCACTTCAGCCTGGCTCTCTTCGAGTTGCTTCTGCAAAGCTTCAAATTCCTCGCCTGAAACCATTTCGGTTTCTACGATCTCGGCAACAACTTCTTCGACTTCTTCTTTCACTTCTTCTTTTTCTTTTTTGGTTTTCTTACTCTTTGCCATACTACTACTCTCCAGAAATATTTTCTGTCATTAGACCACTCAATAGATCCGCCATATAGCGGACTGTGGGGATGGTGCGTGCATAAGGCATTCGCATGGGGCCCAGAACGCCGAGCGTGCCTGTGGCTTGCCCCGGTATCCCGTATTTTGCGAGCACGACAGAACACTGCCGCAACTCCTCCCAACTTTCTTCGCCACCGATCAAAACCTGTACTCCCCCAACAACAGAATCGACCACTGTATTGGAAAGCAGGTCTTGTAAACGGGAACGTTCATCAAAAAACCTTAAGGTGCGGCGCCCTTCATCTGAATCTGCGAAGGAAGGTTCTGCAAGGATATTCGCCATACCGTCCATGTAAATTTCACCCGAAGTCGCTGCGCTGCGCTGCTGCATCTCCTGCTGAATAAGCAGAAGAATATCTTGCTCTAAAATATCAGCGCGCGAGGGCAGGCTAATGATCTTCTCTGCCGAGAGATCACGCAAATTTAAATTGAGCCGCTCTGCAACCTGGCTAAGGCGTGGCTGCGAGAGAACTTCTGCAAGGGTGAGTACTTGTTGTGAAACTTCGCCCCCCACAAAGACGAGGATCATTAAGACCTGGCGTCCCTGTGTGGAAATGAGTTCAAGATGTTTAAAGAGCGTTTGTTCAGTATGCGGCGCGGTGACCAGAGAAACGGCTTTGGTCTGATGCGCCAAAACCGAGGCTGCGAGGGTCATCCATGCATCGGTGCTGGAGTGCGTTTGCGTAAATTGATGCGAGATCGTCCGTTGAACCGCATTTGGCAGGTTCGCTTCTCTCATCACCTGTCTGACAAAATAACGGTAGCCAGCTTCGGTGGGGATACGTCCCGATGTTGTTCGCAAGTAATCCATCTCTGTTAAGGCACGCATCTCGTTGCGTACGGTCGCAGAGCTAATATCCAGACTGTAATTCTTAACCAGCGACTTTGAGCCAACTGGTTGTCCGCTATCTATATATTCACGTACTACCAGCATCAGGATCGTTTTTTGGCGTTCGGTCAGTGTTTTCATGGGTTACAGGCATCTTTTTAGCACCCTAAAAGGAAGGGTGCTAAAGCATCAGAAAACGATGATACCATGCGCAAAAATGAGCGTCAAATAAGAAGTTCGTTAACAGGGAGAGATAACTCTTGACAAAAGATTTCTTCTTATTTAGAATAATTCTAAATTTAGAAAGGTTCTAATTATGCAACCATCGACTGAGTTTTTAACAACGACCCTGAAAGAATCCGGGATGCGGATGACGCCCCAGCGCGCCTCGATCTGCAAAGTGCTCGCCGAAAGCGACGAGCACCCCACCGCCGCAATGATCTACGACGAGCTGCGCCCGCAATTTGATTCGCTCAGCCTGGCGACGGTATATAACACGCTGGATGCGCTCGTCAAAGTCGGCGTGGTCAATTCGCTTGGCAAAGCCGGAGACGGCAGTGTTCACTACGATGCGGATACCGAACCGCACGTGAATTTAGCTTGTATCTCATGCAACAAGATTGTCGACATCCCCAGCGAGCATGTCCACCACCTTGATGAAGAGATCAGCGCAACCAGCGGCTACAAGCTGCTCGGTGCGCGTGTGCTTTATTACGGGCTTTGTCCTGAGTGCCAAAACGAATAACGTCATTGCGAACCCTGATGCTTTTCAGGGTGAAGCAATCTCCCTTTATGTGATGAGGGAGACTGCCACGTCGGGCTGAAGCCCTCCTCGCAGTGACAAATAAAAGAGAAAAACTATGACAACTACAGAACTCGAAACCCTCTCCCCTCCCATCGGCGCACGCTGCACCGACGTGCTCTCCGATACCCTCGAAGGCTACGCCGGTATTGAGAGCGTGGAATTTGATCTTGAAAGCGGTCAACTTAAAGCGACCTTTGACCAGCGCATCATCAGTAACGAGAGCGCTCTGCAAGTAATCAACAAAGCCGGAGAAATTGCAGCCACGCGCGTGGGGCAATGCGTTGCCAAAGCAGAACATGGTCATGCCGCCTGCGCAGGCTGTGCCGGGCAAATGGGCGAAATGCTTGTGGCTCAATATCAAGCCGCTGCGACGCTGCCCATCGCCAATATTCAAGGCGGCGTGATCGAAGCCTCACTTAATCAACCCCACTTAGCTGAGGGTGAAATATCCATCGCCCAAGCATCCCTAAGCGGAAACAAAATAGCAGAGACGAAAAAGATCGATTTTAGCATCGCCCAAGAGAAGAAGGAAGTGGCTCTAACCATACTGACCTTACTCACCGCGTTGGTTGCCTTTATTGGCACACGCAATGGAATGCCCACACTCACCATCGCGATTCTTTACGGCGTGGCGTACGTTGCAGGCGGCTGGTATGGCGTTCAAGCCAGCCTCGACGCCTTGCGCGAAAAGACGATTAACGTCGATTTACTGATGATTCTCGCCGCCATTGGGGCCGCGCTCATCGGACAACCTGCCGAGGGCGCGATTTTACTCTTCCTTTTCTCGCTCTCGAATACGCTCCAATCCTATGCCATGGATCGCAGTCGTAAAGCCATCGAAAAGCTGCTTGACCTGCGTCCTGCCACAGCCACGCTCAAGCGCGGCGAGAAGTGGATCGATGTGCCAATCGACGAACTCCTGCTCGGGGATACCGTGATCGTGCGTCCCGGCGAGCGTTTCCCCATAGACGGTTCAGTAACGCACGGACAATCGGAGGTCGACCAAGCCGCCATAACGGGAGAATCTGTTCCCGTCCACAAAGATGTCGACGACAAAGTTTTCGCGGGCACCGTCAACGGCACGGGCGCGCTTGAGATCAAGGTGACACGGCTTGCCAAAGACACCACGCTGGCGCGCATCGTGCAGATGGTCGAGGACGCGCAATCGACGAAGGCGCAAACCCAGCGTATGCTCGACGATTTTGAGCAGGTTTATGCCATCATCGTGCTCGCTGCGGCGGCGCTGCTGATCGTTGTGCCTTATTTCCTGCTCGGTGAAGCCTTTCAGCCCGTTTTCTACCGCGCCATGACCTGGCTCGTGGTGGCGTCGCCTTGCGCGTTGGTCATCTCCACGCCCGCCAGTTTTCTCTCAGCAATCGCTAACGGCGCGCGCAACGGCGTCCTTTTCAAGGGCGGTGTGCATCTCGAAAAGACCGCCACGCTCAAGGTGCTGGCTTTTGATAAGACCGGCACCCTCACGCACGGGATGCCCAAAATTACCGCACTAATTCCCTTATCTAATTTAGATGAAGATGAACTCCTGCGCCTGACCGCTGCCTTGGAAGCGCGCTCCGAACATCCCTTGGCGAGATCAATTGTGCGCTCCGCTCACGAACGTGACCTGAACTTGCCACTATCTACGAGCTTTCGTTCAGTCCCCGGGCAGGGTGTCGAGGGCAAAGTCGAAGGCAAAACGCTCTGGATCGGCAATGAGCGTCTCTTTGAAGAGCGCGGTGTCGCCATCCCCGCTGACGTTTTGTCCCGTGCCCGCGCCATCGAAGACGAAGGTCAGACCGTCATGTACGCCTACAGCGCGCCCGAGTTCTTGGGTTTAGTCGCCGTCGCCGATACGCTGCGTGAAGACGCCGTCGAGATGATTAAAGCCTTGAAGGTCGCAGGCATCGAACGCGTTGTCATGCTGACGGGCGATAATCCGCGCGTGGCAGCCAAGATCGCCGAACGCGCCGGCGTGGACGAGTATCATGCCAATCTGCTCCCGCAGGACAAAGTGACCGTCCTGAAAACCTTACAGAATAAATACGGCCCGGTAGCGATGGTCGGCGACGGGGTGAACGACGCCCCCTCGCTGGCAACCGCCGATATCGGCATCGCGATGGGCGGCGCTGGCACCGATGTCGCCATCGAAACCGCCGACGTGGTGCTCATGTCCGATGATCTGCAAAAAATCCCCTTCGCCATCGGGCTAGCACGCCGAGCGAAGAAAGTCGTCTGGCAGAATTTGGTCTTTGCGCTAGCAGTCATCGTCCTGCTCGTGGTGAGCGCCTTCGGCGCAAATCTCGCTCTCCCGCTTGGTGTCATTGGGCACGAGGGCAGTACGGTGTTGGTCGTGTTGAATGGGTTGCGGTTGTTGGGGTATAAGGGGTAGAGAGTAGAAGTAGAGAAAAGTGGAAGTGCCTGTCGCCTTAATGGAGACAGGTACTTTTTGTATAGGCATGAAAGATGGGCGGTGCGTCGCACCTTCTGCAAAAGCAAAACTCCGAGATTTTGATGTCTCAGAGTTTTTCATAGTTTCGTTTAGAGCTATCTTCATCATTACGTTATGTAATAGCTCAAATTAACGTTAATCGTGACAAGAAATTCGCCACAAATTCTTTTGAATACAGGCAAAGTTATTTTTCTAGATTTTTCAAAAAACCTTTTGGGCTCTTGAAGAACAAATATCATGATTTCATCTTTACTTTCATTTTCAAAATAATCGTTAAAATGAACCCATATCAAATAATCTGCTTCAATATCCTTTTTACTAAGTAATTGAAAGGCGCCCCGAGCAGTGGCTTTAACTTCAATATTTACTAGTAGTTCAGCCAAGATTTATTGTCGGATATAAGCGGTGTAATTTGATGCGA
>JABGQU010000104.1 GCA_018648605.1 Anaerolineae bacterium
CGCATCGCAAGGGGCGATGGCGGAATTGGCAGACGCAACGGACTTAAAATCCGTCGGTAGAGATACCTTGTGGGTTCGACCCCCACTCGCCCTACAAAAACTCCCGCTTCAAATGAAGCGGGAGTTTTTCTTTAGTTAATGCACTTCGCCAACCACTTCCCCCTCCAACTTATCTTCCCAGGGATAGGCTTCAAACTCTTTCGCGGCTTTGCGGATGGCAGGATCATCTGAATAACGTCCGCGCTTTTCTTGTGGCAGCAAAACAGCAACTTGACGCATGATCTCGTGTCCCAACTCATCCAATTGCCGACGGCGCTCACGTCCACGCCCATCTGCTTTAAGTGGACCGAATGGCTTGCCGATGTGAAACTCGATCTTGGCACGTTTCCCTAACTTTAACGGGAAAACATCATTTAGCCCTACGAGACCAACCGGAAGGATGCGTGCTTCTGTCCGAGTAGCGAGATACGCAGTCCCCGGGCGTGCGGGACGCAACACCTCTGCCCAGCTGCCGCCTTCGGGGAAAATCCCCAAAATCCCGCCATATTGCAGTATCGCTTCCGCAGCTCGAAGTGAGTCGCGTGAACCTGTCCCACGATACAGGGGATAATATCCCCATAACCACGGAATAAACTTAACAATACCCGGGGCATGCGGCATCTGCGCACCCCCAACAAATTCCAAGCGCCATGAAAAAATGCGCACAAAACAAACCGGATCAATAAAGCTAAAGTGATTCCCGACCACGAAAAAAGGTTCACCTTGGGGAATATTCTCTTTGCCAACGATCTTAACATCTGCCAAAATCCAGAAAACAAGACGAGAAAGATGATGCAAAAAAGCACGCAAAGCTTTTCGACGCGGGTATTTCAACAATGCTTCAGACACTTAACTACCGCTAACTTTCTCTAGAGAGTATTTTGTTGCATCTTCCACGGCTTTTGTCTCATTAACACGCAAGAGCAAGAACAAACCGACGAATAAGAAAATAAGTATAGAAGCAATTGCAACGCGTTGCCCAGCTTGTTCTGCAAGCAAAGTGCCCACTTCACGATTTTTTTCAAACCAACGTGCAGCCCACAACGCGAGGAAACCGTAGATTGTTGGTCCAATAAAAGAAGAGGTGCGCCCGACCACTGAGAAAAGTCCAAAAAACTCTGCACTTTGTCCTCTGGGAGCGAATATCCCGACCATTGTGCGGCTGATAGATTGAACACCTGTGAGCATAAATCCCGCCAACGCGCCAATGAAGAAAAATCCTGTAAGTGTTTGGTTGAAAAGCATCCAAATAATAGCTGCGATCATACCTAAGAGCGCGTAGATGAGAGAGCGTTTATAACCTACTTTTTCACCAACTATGGCAAAACCATACGCCCCGCCGATGCTCGTTACCTGCACGATGATCATAAAAATAATCATTTGGGTTTGGTTCATCCCGTAAAGGACTGCTCCGATAATGGCTGCAAAGTCCAATGCCATGAGAATGCCGTCGTTATAGATCAGAAAAGCGATCATGAACTTGATAAATTCTTTAAACTTCCGAGCAGACCTAAATGTCTGGGCGAGGCGTTTAAATCCCAGTGTAAGATATTTCTCTCCAACGGGTAATTTTTGAGCACTGGCACGTTCTTTGATCCATCTGTAGGCAGGGATGGTAGAAATAGCGAAAAACAATGCCGTGATTGGGAAGGCCAAGCGCACGGGCAACGTTGTCCCCTTGAGGAGTACGATCGGTGGAAGGAGAATAAGAAGGGCAAGAATGCCACCAATATTGCCGATTGCCCAACCATTGCCCGAAACACGTCCGATCTCTTCAGGGGATGCAATTTCTGGCAGCAAGGAATTATAAAAAACCTGCCCACCACGATATCCGATCTCTGCCAATATGAAAAAAAGCATACCTATAAAAATATCGCCTTTCTCAACAAAGAAAAGCAGAGCAGTAAAAACCCATGTTAGGGATGAAAAAAGGAAAAGAAAGCGTTTCTTGGACGCTGAAAAATCAGCAATGGTACCCAAGATCGGTGAAATAAATGCGACGACCAGCATGGCAATTCCCACAGCAACGCCCCATAAGCGAGAGCCTTCAGCACCACCGACAACACCATCTTTAAAATATGCTGAGTAAATGGCTAATAAAACAACTGCAGCATAGGCTGAATTACCAAAATCGTACATATACCAAGCACGGTGTTCACGATTTACAACTTTTTTCTCTGTCATAAAAATTCCTTTCAGAAATAAGATATGTTATTCTACCAAGCCTTAACCGCAACTGCTCAGATATGTCATTCATAAGATAGACATATTTTCTTTAACCCACTATAACGAAGGCAGTTTCGACTACTTGACGAAACCAAGCCATCGGGTAGAATAAGAGCCATAGATTCGGGAGCCTTGTGCTCCCGTTCACCGTCTAGCGGGCAACTTTACGAAAGAGAAAAAAAATGTATTACGACCGTCAAAAATTGGAAGAGATAGAAGATCAGAGCCTGGCTCCTTATGGTATGCGTAGTAAAAACTCAAAAGGACGCGAGTACGGCAGTAGCGAACCTGCTTATCGCACTGCTTTTCAGCGCGACCGTGATCGTATTCTGCATACCACTGCATTCAGACGCCTGGAATATAAAACACAGGTCTTCTTCAACTATGAAGGCGACTATTTCCGCACTCGCTTAACGCACACCCTTGAGGTTGCGCAGATCGGGCGCACGATCGCGCGTGCGCTCGGAGGCAACGAAGATCTGACCGAATCAATTTGCCTGGCGCACGACCTGGGCCACCCCGCTTTTGGGCATTCTGGCGAAGTCGCCCTTAATCGCCTGATGCGCGACCAAAATGGCTTTGACCACAATAAACAATCCGTGCGAATTGTCACTAAACTGGAAGAACGCTACCCGGATTTTCCTGGATTAGATCTAACCTGGGAAGTACGCGAAGGGATGGTCAAGCACGAATCAGAATATGATGTTTCAGACGCATCAGACTACGACCCAGACTTACGAGGCAACCTCGAAACACAAATCGCCAATATATCGGATGAGTTAGCTTACACCGCCCACGACCTCGATGATGGACTCCGCTCTGGCATGATCACTCCATCCCAACTCGAAGGGATCGCTCTCTGGGAGATACTTGCTGAGCGTTACAATTGGCGTGGTCCCATCCTTGACGACATGACTCGTCACCGCATGATCCGTCACTTGGTCGGTATCGAAGTCAGTGACGCGATCAATACAACAGAACTTCGCCTCAAAGAGAGTGGTGCCGATTCTCCCTTAGCTCTTCAGAAATTACCCTACAATGTTATCGGTCACAGCGAAGATATGACTCGCCGCAATAGAGAGTTAAAAGATTTTCTCTATAGCAAGCTCTACCGTCACCCCCGCGTGGTGCGCATGGCTGTAAAAGCCGAAAGAATTATCGGCGATCTTTTCAATGCTTATCTCAGCGAGCCTGCCATTTTACCGGCTCATGTACAAGCCTTAAGTGAAAAACGCGGCATAGAACGCATTATCTGTGACTATATTGCCGGAATGACCGATCGCTATGCCGTTGATGAACATCGCAAGCTCTTCGATCCTTTCATTAAGCCCTAGTAACAAGGAATTTTTATGTCCAAACAAGAAGAAACTTATCTGACCCCTGAGGGAAAGGAACGCCTGAAAACCGAATTGGTAGACTTGGTCGGTCCACAACGTGAAGCATTAGCCAAGCGCTTGCGCTCTGCAATTGAAATGGGCGATCTTTCAGAAAACGCAGATTACCATAAAGCTAAAGAAGACCAAGCCTTTCTCGAAGGGCGTATTCAGGAATTAAAATATATTATTGGAAATGCTATCGTTATCGAGGATGACGGAAAGCCAAAAGATAAAGTTATCGTTGGCGCGCATGTGACTATCCAGGAAGATGATTACCCTCCTGAAACCTATCACTTAGTCGGCGCAAAAGAAGCTGACCCCCAAAACGGGAAAATCTCACACGTCTCACCTATCGGGAGCGCATTGCTAGATCATCGCGTTGGCGAGATTGTCGAAGCAGAAGCTCCTGGCGGTACGATCAAATTCAAAATACTCAAAATCAAGTAAACTGGTTTAAATAAAAAAAGAGCCGAGATAAAAATCTCGGCTCTTTACTTTTTAACCGTTGCTTTTAGGCCAAACTGCCAATTCCAATGTCGCCCGATCGAAATAACTATTTGCCGGTAATGGTCCAGAACCATATTCAAGATCAGCGATCGTGACCAATAATTGTAGCGTTTCGGTCTGTAACCTAACCGGCTCATTCGCTTTCACCAAAACCAACTCGCCTTTTGCTTCCAAACGCTGGCGAATAGCGGGATCATTATAGGCGTGTTCAGACATCAATACTTTTGTTGCTGTCTTAATATCATTCTTGTCGAAGAGCCAAATTTCAAGAGCGGTTACCTTTTTGGGATCACCAACGCCGATCGTATCAGAGATGCCAACCCCGTATTCCCCCATAAACTCACCAGCTTGTGATTCAATACTAAACGATTCATCATAAAGATCATCGCCCAGAACATAGGTTGTCATTGATTGCGTGATTGGCGTTGCCAAGCCCATTTCTTCGTAATCAGTCTGCTGTGCGTTTTTATTGATTTTCTGTGCCTGCTGAGCGGGCGTTGTCTCACCATCCTTAGGGCTTGAAAGCGGGCGCAAGACACGCATGGCAAAAAATCCCACTGCAGCAATTACAACAATACCTACAAAAATCAAAACATATTTAAACGTGGACGTTTCATTAGTCCCGGTCTTGGGATCAGGTTCAGCCCCTGTTTCGGGAGATGGCACGCTGGGTGTAGCCGCGCTAACTAATTTTTCAAAACCATCAACTGCCACTCTCTCCTGCGCATTCGAAGAGGCGCGAACCCCTTCCAGTGCGCTCTGAGCGGCCGCACCAAGGTTCTCCCAACGTCGCAATGCTAAAGTTGTATCACTATTTACCAAAAGAGAATCCACCGTCATACGCAAATAATCTTGCTGGTAATCTGCGCGAAGTACATCCGGGGTTGCGTCCACGAACTCAACTGGTTGAATTATCCATCCCCAGCTCAATCCCAATGCAAACCCAACAACAATAGCAACTGCTGCTGCCACAATGGGATTCTTCAACTTTTCAAGGAGTGTATTCGTAGCTTCCATAATTATTTCCTCTCAAGAACAAATAAGCGATAGTGAAGGTATTATACAAGAAAGCTCCTAAATACGCTAACGCATTCAGGAGCTCCATCAAACAAAGGAGAAAAAGCTTTAATTCTGCTCTACTTGAATATCATCCAAAGAGAATTTTTGATCACATTTCAAACATTGTGCCTCACGCTTATTCGCTACCACCAACAAGCCTTTGCAATTAGGGCAAGGTTCTTTTAGTGGCATCTTCCATGAAGTGAAATCACAATCAGGATAGTTAACACAACCATAGAAAGTGCGCCCTTTACGAGTTCTGCGGCGTACCAATTCTCCAGCATCTTCAGGGCAAGCAACGCCTATTTTCTCCAACCACGGCTCAGTATAGCGGCATGTTGGAAAATCACTACAGGAGATGAATTTTCCATAACGTCCAAAGCGGATCACCAAATCATGTCCACATTGCGGGCAGGCACGTCCAATTGGTTCGGGGCCACGCTTTGTAGTTGGCATTTCTTTCTCAGCGCGTATCAAGTCTTCTGAGAAGGGTCCATAAAAGCGACGGATCACATCCACCCATTCACGATCACCGGTAGCGACTTCATCCAAACTTGATTCCATACGAGCGGTAAAGCCTAGATCTACAATATCCGGGAAGTGCTTAACAAGCAGATCATTGACGATTTCGCCCGTTTCTGTCGGGATAAGACGCTTTTCAGCGCGCTCAACATAACCACGTGCCTGGATTGTGGACAAAGTCGGAGCGAACGTGGATGGACGCCCGATTCCGTTTTCTTCCAACGCCTGCACCAAAGATGCCTCGCTAAACCGTGGCGGAGGCTGGGTGAAGTGCTGTTCAGGAATAAGGTGGTCTAATTCCTGTTTCTGACCTTCTTTCAATCCATCTGGAATTTGGACACTCTCATCACCATTATCGCCCTTCTTTTTATTCAAATTCCGCTTATCAGCATAAACAGCTAAAAAGCCAGCGAATTTGATCGAAGAGCCAGAAGCACGCAAAAGATATTCATGGGCACTTGCTTTGCCTAAAACTTCAACCTGCAAAGTGTTATAGATCGCCGTTGCCATCTGCGAAGCAATAAATCGCTGCCAGATCAAACGATAGAGTTTATATTGCGATGCATTCAAATATTCCTTAAGCTTTTCAGGCGAACGCATTGCCGAAGTTGGGCGAATAGCCTCATGTGCTTCTTGCGCCCCTTTGGCACGCGTCTTATGTTTTGGTGGTGCCTCAGGAATATACTCTTTTCCGAAACGCTCACTGATATAACCACGCGCTTCTGCAACAGCAGAATCGGCAATATGCGTCGAATCTGTACGCATATAGGTGATCAAACCGGTGACACCGTCTTCGCCAACATCTACACCTTCGTAAAGGGATTGAGCAACTGCCATTGTTCGCTTTGCAGTATAACCAAGCCGACGGGAAGCATCCTGCTGAAGCGTGGAAGTGATGAAGGGCGTTGGGGGTTTACGACGTCTCTCTCCACGCTTGATCTTTTTGATCGCGTAAGCGGCTGTCTCCATATCCACGAGGACCGGCTTGACCATCTCCTCGTTCGACAGAGTCGGTTCTTCGCCATCAATCCGCGCTAATTTGGCTGTAAATGTGGTTTTCAACCCATCCGGTTTTAGTTCAGCTGCAATTGTCCAATATTCGACTGGCTCAAAAGCGTCGATCTCGCGTTCACGCTCAACAACCAAACGCAAGGCAACCGACTGCACACGCCCCGCCGAAAGGCGGCCGCGTACCTTTTCCCATAAAAGTGGGCTAATGCCATAACCAACGAGACGATCAAGGATACGGCGTCCCTGCTGAGCATTGACCAGATCCATATTGATCTCTCGCGGCGTTGAAAATGCTTCATCTATCGCCGATTTGGTGATCTCATGGAAAACTACGCGTCGCGCAGTTTTTGGCTCGATCTCAGCAGCTTCCATCAGATGCCAGGCAATCGCTTCACCTTCGCGATCAAGATCGGTGGCGAGATAAACTTCTTCTGCTGTTTTAGCGAGCTTCTTCAACTCTTTTACAACCGGGCGTTTATCATTCGGCACACGATATTTCGGCGTGAAATCGTTTTCCACGTCTACCGAAAGTTGTGAACGCAATAAATCGCGCACATGACCCACCGAGGCTTTAACGGTATATCCGCGCCCTAAAAAACGTCCAACGGTACGCGCTTTGGCAGGGGACTCGACGATCACCAACTTGCCCTTACGTTTACGTTCACGTTTGACCTTTGGCGGCGGGATCAAGCCTTCATGCGCTTCAGTGCGCCCGGTCCGATACATTTTTGTGCCACATTCAGGGCAAATGCCGCGCGTTACGGGTGCGCCAATCTTGTTGAAAGTCGCTTCAGCTTCTAATACTTCTCGTTTGGTCTTGCATTTCATGCAGTAGGCTTCCAAGATTTCCTCCTACAGGTATTCTGCTCTGTTTTTGTCTTTTAGGCGCGAGACAATCTTCTTTACATCTTGTGCCTGATCTCGTTGAGCGACTACTAAAACATCGCCACTGTCAATAATAACTAAATCGTCTACCCCAATTGTTACAACCAGCCGTCCTTCACCATTGCCATAGATCAACGAATTGCGCGTATCTTCGGCAATATGTTCACTTCCTAAAACGATATTACCATGTGCATCGTTGGGCAGCACGACATCGAAGAGCGAATCCCATGAGCCAACGTCACTCCAGTCTAACCCACTGGCGGGGAGAACGGCAACTTTTTCAGCATCTTCCATGATACCGTAGTCTATCGTTTCGCTTTTTAGGGTGAGCCACACGTTTTGGATAACGGAAGCAAGTTTGGGGCTTGCGAGCGAGGCGGATATTTCATCCAAAGCGGATTTAAGCTCGGGCATTTGGCGGTCGAACTCGGATAAGATAGTTTGCGTCCGCCATATGAACATCCCGGAGTTCCAAGAGTATCCTCCCCTTACGCTCATTTCATAAGCAGCTTCTTTATTCGGTTTTTCCTTGAAATGTTTCACCTGATAAACGGGATAGGTGAAATCATCTGGCAAACGCTCACCACGTTGAATATAGCCGTAGCCCGTTGCCGGGAAAGTAGGCGTGATGCCGAGCGTGACAAGATAATCTCGTTCGGCTACTTTCACTGCCGTGGTTAAAAGATGATAGAAAAGATCGCGGTTACGAATGAAATGGTCGGCAGGAAATACGGCCATTATCGCTTGCGGATCACGATGATGAAGAACTGTGGCTGCTAGCCCAACTACTGATGCAGTTCCACGCGGGGCAGGCTCGATCAGAAAATTCTCTTCAGGCAGATCGGGCATTTGCGCTTTTAGCATTTCAGCTTGTTCAGCAACGGTGACGACCAAAATTCTCTCCAAAGGAAAGAAGCCCTCGAGACGCTCAACAGTCGATTGAAAAAGTGATTTTTCACCGATCAGTTTCAACGCCTGTTTGGGCGTCTTATTGCGTGAAACGGGCCAAAGCCTTGTTCCGCCGCCACCAGCCATAATGACTGCGTAGGTATGAGATGATTTAGTCATTTTTCTTATCCATATTTATCAAGTGTAATTAGGCATCATAGTCTGCCTGGGTTTCACGGGTAACGACATAGTTCATCCCGCCAACGTGGCGCACCATGCCTTTTAGTTCCATCATTACCAGCGCAGAAGAAACTTTTTCAACAGCCAAACCTGTTTTGGCACGGATTTCATCAACATGGAGCGGCTCATGCGTGAGGGTATGTAAGAGCTGTGCTTCGGTCATATCCGATGGGATCGCTTTGCGTGCAGCACGTTGTTCTGTAACGCGTGTCAGATCGAGAATTTCGAGAATATCACGCGGTTTCAAAAGCGGATGCGCACCCTGCTGGAGCAGGCGATTGGGGCCTTTGCTTTGCGGGGCAAAAATATTACCCGGTACAGCGAAGACTTCTCGTCCTTGGTCAACTGCAAAATTTGCTGTGATCAGCGCGCCGCTGGTTGCACCGGCTTCGATCACTATTGTTCCCATTGAGAGACCAGAGATGATGCGATTGCGCGGTGGGAAATTGGAGCTTTCCGGTGGTGTACCGGGAGCATAATCGCTAATGACCGCACCTGACCCGATAATTGCTTCTGCTAAATTGCGATGCTCTGGCGGGTAAATGCGATCTACGCCGGAGCCGAGAACGGCAAAGGTACGTCCACCTGCGTTAAGCGCAGCTTGATGAGCAATGCCATCTACTCCGCGCGCAAGACCACTAACAACGGTAACACCATTTTGCGCCAAAAAGGAAGCGATCTCTTCTGTAACTTGTCGTCCATAAGAGGTGACTCGCTGTGTGCCGACGATAGCAACTGCCCACGCATCTTCTTCAATAAAGTCGCCACGCAGATATAAAATGGGTGGCGGCTGAGCGATCTCGCGCAGGCGGGCGGGGTAATCTGCGTCTTCCCACGTCATCACGCGGATATTTTTCGCCGCGATCTCATCCCAGAGGACATCAAGGTCTACATCGTTGCGGGCTTTGAGAAAGCGTTCGATCAGGGTTTTGCTTAGCCCTGCTGCGCGCAGGTCGGCGGGAGAGCCTTCCCATGCGGTTTTGGCGTCGCCAAAAAAATCGAGTAATGCGCGCAAGCGGACTGCGCCGATACCTTTGACGAGATTGATCCCGATCCAATAACGCTTCATTATACGAGGGTTATTTTTCGTCGACCAAGCCGGGGAGCAAATAAACGCTCATTTGGCACTGAGCAAGATCAACATCAAGGATGACATCAGGAATGGCTGGAAGCAGGATTTCACGTCCAGATTCCGATTTCACCAAGTAGACATCATTCGCGCCTGTCTTGATGATTTCCTTCAGGTTGCCTAGAACTTCTCCGGTCGCTTCTTCGACAACTTTCAAACCGACCAGTTCAAAATCGTAATATTCGCCTTCAGGCAACGGGGGCCAATCGCTAAGGAGCACATAAAGGGAGTGGTTACGATGACGACCAATCGCGTCACGATCTGCGATGCCTTCAAAGGAAAGCAGCAAACCCTTATTGTGTGGGCGGCGCGTAGCGATAGTGACTGGAAGGCGCGCGTCACCGAGATAGAACTTTTCGCCAGCCTCTATGCGCTCAGGGTAATCCGTTTTGATCTCAAGCATGATCTCGCCACGCACACCATGCGGCCGGCGCAGCAACCCCACGACTAAATATACAGGCTCACCTTCAGCGGGTGAGCCTGTATTGGCGTTCTTTGAAAGTCTCGAGTCTGTCATTAGGGTTCCATTACATCCAGTGAGACTTGTTTCCCTTCGCGCTCTGCGGCAACCCGCAATAAAGCACGAATGGCGTTGGCAACTCTGCCACGTTTGCCGATGACGCGCCCCATATCATCTTTTGCTACGCTCAACTCAAGATCAACGCGGCGTCCAGAGACAAATTCACGAACTTCGACATCTTCGGGGTTGTCAACCAACGAGCGGGCAATATATTCAGCTAATTCTTTCATCATACGCCCTTTCTTGTACAGTATTGCAATTTTTTAGTCGCGGCGAGTGCGGGGATCAACATTGCGCTCAGCCATCATCTTTTCAGATTCAGCCATCAACACAGCAATATCTTCACCGGCTTTGAAACGCTCGTAGCGCTCCAAAACACCCGAATAATTAAATATCTGTTTTACAGAATCACTGGGCTGAGCACCGTTCTTCAACCACTCATAGATACGGTCTTCTTTGACTTCAACAGTAGAAGGCTCTGTGCGAGGATTATAGAATCCCAAAATTTCAAGAAAACGACCATCACGTGGCTTTTCTTTTTCTGCTGCAACAATACGATAAGAAGGTTGTCCCTTCATACCTACGCGACGTAAACGAATACGAACCATCGAATTACACTCCTTCGAAATTACTTTTTATTTTAAATTGTATGACCAGTACTTGAACAAAAAGTTGAGGGCGCTAAAGGAGGCGCTTTCTTTTCGTCTTTTCCGATCCTAACCAAACAGACGTGAGAGACCACGTCCGCCAGTTTTCTGAAGTTGTTTGAAGAGTTTGCGTGTTTCGCGAAACTGCTTCATTAGCCGATTAACATCCTGTACCTGATTTCCAGAACCAGCAGCAATCCGTCGGCGTCGGCTGGCATTTAGTATATCTGGATTTCGGCGTTCTTGCATAGTCATTGAACTTAAGATGGCTTCTGTGCGTTTAAGTTGCTGCTCCATCTCATCGGGCGGGATATTCCGTGCCGCCTGCCCCATCTGCCCTGGCAACATATCCATAACCTGTCCGATCGGCCCCATTTTGCGGACTTGGCTCATCTGCGCCATCCAGTCCTCGAGGGTAAACTCGCCGCTCATCAGCTTGGCAGCTTGTTGTTCGGCTTCCTGCTGATCGAAAGCCGCTTCTGCTTTCTCGATCAGCCCAATCATATCACCCATCCCCAGGATGCGGGATGAGAGACGCGCGGGATCATAAGATTCTAGGGCATCTAATTTTTCTCCCACACCAAGGAACTTGATCGGCACCCCGGTTACCGAACGAATAGAGATCGCCGCGCCCCCACGCGCATCTCCATCCATCTTTGAGAGAATTAAACCAGTCAGCGAGATCGCATCTCGAAAACCTTCGGCAATGGGTAAAGCCTCTTGCCCGATCATCGAGTCGACGACAAGCAGCGTCTCAACAGGACTAGTATTTCTGGCTACAGCACGTAGCTCATCCATGAGCGCATCATCAAGCTGGGAACGCCCCGCTGTATCAATAATGAGAATACTGAAGCCACCTTTAGCAGCTTGCTTATAGGCTTTCTTTACCAGCTTCTCAGGGCTTAGACCTTCTTCCCAGAAAACAGGAACGCCAACACGCTCGCCAAGAGTCTGAAGCTGCTGCGCCGCAGCAGGGCGATAGGGATCGCCGGCTGCCAACATAACGCGTTCGCCACGTCCACGCAGAAGATTTGCTAACTTTCCGGCAGCTGTCGTTTTACCAGCTCCCTGCAAACCAACCAGCAAAATTACACGTGGTTTTGCACCACTTAATTGAAGCGGAGCAGGATCACCGAGTGTGTCGACCAATTCATCATGTACGATTTTGATGATCTGTTGCCCTGGGTTCAGGGCTTTGCTTACTTCGGCTCCTACAGCTCGTTCGCGCACACGAGCAACAAAATCTTTAGTTACGCTATAGTGCATATCCGCTTCGAGCAATGCCAAACGGACTTCGCGCATAGCAACATCCACATCCGCGGCAGAAAGTTTACCACGTCGCTTCAGTTGGTCAAAAACCTGATTTAGTCGTCCTGTGAGTGTTTCGAACAAAATATTTCCTAAGTGGGGCTAAGTAAAAAGCCGTCAGATTTTAGCGCGTAAAAGCGTGATGGTCAAGGGATAAACAGGGCTTTCTTCATTATTATCAAGAAGATGAAGAACAGCCTCCTAAAGCCGAGTTGACGATGTGCACGCAAAAGAGTATCATCCCATAGTCTCAGGTCGGTCGGGTAATCGCGGTTTCGAATTCATTTCGATATCGAGGAAAGTCCGCACTTCACAGGGCACGGCGCCGAGGAAAGCTCGGGATGGAGCAATCTATCGGATCGGGCCACAGAAACAGGTAGCCCTTTTAGGGTCATAGTGAAAAGGTGGTGTAAGAGACCACCGGTGTCTGCAGCAATGCAGCCAGCCAGGCAACCCCCGCCGGAAGCAAAGCCAAGCAGAGATGATGAGCTGCCCGTTTTTTACATCTCGGGTAGGCTGCACAGATAGATGATCACCCAAGAGAGATTTCTCTCCGGACAAAATGCGGCTTATAGACCGGCCTGAGGCCTTTTTATCAAAAACCTAACGTTTCCATACTACCTATGTCTTATCAACCTCGGTGCTAAGTCCTTGTATAGTCATGCAGGCTTATAAATAGCCTCCAACTTGACACATTTCTTCCCCTGTGCTAAATTTGCAAAACAGATTTTATAGAGTCCTTAGATTCAACTTGTAAGTGCACCACTTCACAGTGTCGAAAAAGAGGCAAGC
>JABGQU010000210.1 GCA_018648605.1 Anaerolineae bacterium
TCTACAGGGTCGCTGTCTCGGGCAGAGTGGGCGGTGTTGCCCAAACCCCGGCAATTGCCAAAGCAAAGAGAATAATTGCAAAACCAGCCAATGAGATAAAGAAATCCCCGCTCAGATCGTAGGAGATGCCCATCAAAAAGGGACCCACACTGCTACCCGCTACAGCCGCTGTCCAGACACTGCCACGAATTTTGCCGAGGTGCTCACGGCCAAAATAGCGCACCCAGACGGTATTCCCCAACCCGCCCCATAATCCCTGTGCTGAGCCTAAGAGCAGTGTATAAACGAGCACAACAGACCCAATGGGGAGATAGATCAACGCACCGATGGCGAGACCATATAGCCCCAATGCCCCAAAAGCCATCCAGCGCAGTTGAACACGGTCGGCGACCATCCCGCCAAATATCTGGAAGATCGCCGATGCGACCATGAGAATGGTGAAACTGGCCGCAGCCTGTTCCTCGCTGAGTCCCTTTGCTGTAAATATCGGTAGCAAGTTGAATGTAATCGCGGTCGCGATAGCCGCCCACGCAAACCAAGAGAGAGTCAAAATCCAGTAGGCGCGTGTGTGCATCGCTTCTTTGAGATTGAATTCTTTTTCAGATGTCTCAATTTTGGTAGATTTCGTCGAAATGGATGGGTTATCTCCATCAACGACTTGTCCGATCTCTTCGGGGCGGTTGATATAGAAAAAGTAGACTATTGGAAGCAAGATAATGAAGATGCTTGCTCCGGCGAGAATATAGGCTTTTCTCCAGCCGACTGCGCCGATCAGTGCGAGAATGCTCACCGGCACAATGCTAATCATCAAACTAACAACGACATTATTAATTCCGGAAACGGTGCCGAGCGTCTTCTGAAACCACATTGGCAGCATATTTACAGAGAGTAATTGGAGTCCGCCTTGCCCCAACATTCGTAAAAAGAAAAAGGCGAAAAAGAGCATCACCAAACTATTAGCCTGTGAAATAAATACACAAGCCAGGCTAAAGAGGGTCGCGATGATGAAGATCGTTTTACGGATGCCCATTCGGTCTGCGAGTTGCCCTATATAGGTTTGGGGAAGTGAAGCCAAGATCGTGCCGAACATATACGCGCCGGTCAGTTGGGTTAGGCTGAGATCAAGAGCTTCTCGCAGGGAGGGGTTGAAGACCGAGACCATATAGGTCTGCCCGGGGCTGGTGAAAAAAGCCGCCAGCGTAGAGATGGGAAGAATGATCCAGCCGTAGAAGAAATTAGTACGCTTTGCCAGCCATAAATTCTGTTTCATTTGCATAGTGCTCCTTAGGAAAGGAGTTTATTATCTCATGTCCTATGTATTCTGGATAATGCTACTTTAAATGAAATACCCCGCTGCGAACGGCGGGGTATTGAACCCGTGTAGAGAGCAGGATTTATATATGCATATCCGTTTTACCATATAGGTAAAAATTGGCTATTTTTTCAAACCCCATGGAAGCATATAGACTTTCTGCCATTGGTGTTGAATGGAGCACCGCCATTTCATACCCCTCTTTGCGCATTTGATGGAGTGCATGCAGTGTAAGAATGCCTGCCAATCCCATTCGGCGAGCTTCGGGTCTTGTGGCAACTGCATAAATGCCTACTGAGTTTTCTGAGCGTGAAACACCTACTTTTGACACGGGTTTACCATTCATCCAAGCTTGCCAGGCCGAAAATTTTGAGCCTTGCCGCCCAAACTCAAACGGAGCGATGATCTCTCGATAAGCGCTATGGTATTCCTCTGAAATCGACCAGCGCCAGGTGGCGAATTCGATGAATTCTTCTTCGCCTTGTTTTTCAGTGACCTCTGTTATTTCAATACCAGATGGGAGTTCCGGGACTTCGGGCAGATCCAACAAGCTTCTGCCCATGCCGGTGATCACTTCTGCTTCGAATAAACCACGTTTTTCAAGACGCTGCTTCAGGTCTTTTGGTTCAGAAGATGGGGTGATCGCCCATACAAAATCATGCCCGCCTGCGCTGCATTGCTCAATGATTTGGTCTATTTCCTTTTCAACATTTTCAGTGACCTGAAATTTTATGACGGCATTATATGGGATAAAGGGAAGCGGCGTCC
>JABGQU010000105.1 GCA_018648605.1 Anaerolineae bacterium
AAGTGTCTTATTTTTGTTGCCAAAAATTCCATTTTCACCTGAGGCGAAACACTTTGAAATCGATATTTCTTTTATTAGAAATAGACTTGGCCATCAAGTTGGGCGTACGGTGGTTATTCGAGATGTTACGGAGCAAGTGAAGTTGAATCGCGAGGTTAAGCATCTGGCGGTTACAGATTCTTTAACAGGCTTATGGAATAGAAGACACTTTTTTCATTTGGGTGAGCAGACACTTTTGCACGCAACCCGGTATATAAGCCCTGTAAGTCTGTTGATGATCGACCTGGATCATTTCAAAAAGGTTAACGATACGCATGGTCATGCAGTAGGGGATGAAGTTCTTCGTGAGCTGGCTTTCTTGTTGAAAAAATGGGTCCGCAAAGCTGATATTGTTGCTCGCTATGGTGGTGAAGAATTTATTGTTTTGCTACCTGAAGTTAATAAGGCTTCGGCATTTGAAACAGCAGAACGTATTCGATCTCGTCTTGCTGATGCGCCGATCTGGGTGGGCGATCTTAGTGTTTCTATTACAACAAGTATTGGCGTTTCTGAATTTGCACAGAAGGAAAGAGAGACTCTGGAAAGTTTAATAAAAAAGGCAGATATTGCCTTATATGAAGCAAAGAGAGCGGGGCGTAATCAGGTTGTGGGTTGATAGAGCTGATAAAAAAAGCCTAATAGGGCAAGCCAACATGCTATAATCAGCGCATCCTATTTTTCTGCCATTGGAGGAAGAAATGAGCGACACCGCATTATTTCCATTAAGTGATGAACATAAAATGATCCTTGACGCAGCCCGCGATTTTTCGCAGGCGGAGATTGCACCTATAGCAGCTGAATTTGACGAAAGCGGCGAATTCCCATCGAAGACTATTCGTAAAATGGGCGAGATGGGTTTCATGGGCATTGAAGTTCCTGAAGAATATGGTGGGGCAGGCATGGATACCTTAGCCTATGTTTTGGCATTGGAAGAGATCTCAAAAGCTGATGCTTCACATGGCACGATCATGTCTGTAAATAACTCGCTTTTTTGCCATGGGATTTTGAAATTTGGTACCGAAGCGCAGAAAAAGATATATGTTAGTGGGGTCGCTTCAGGTAAGAAGATCGGGGCTTATTCGCTAACGGAGCCTATGTCTGGTTCTGATGCAGCCACGATGCGCAGCCGCGCTGTACGGGACGGGGATCATTACATCCTTAACGGACGCAAGTCCTGGGTCACGGGCGGTCCCGTCGCAGATTATGTGGTCGTTTATGTAGTCACTGATCCCGATAAGGGTGCGAAAGGCATCACGGCTTTCATCGTCGACGCAGATCAGCCTGGTTATGTGCGTGGCAAAAAAGAACCGAAATTGGGCATCCGCGCTTCTGCTACGAGCGAGATCGTTTTTGAAGATTATCGCTGCCCCATTGAAAACCGTCTTGGTGAAGAAGGTGAAGGTTTCAAGATCGCCATGACCGTTTTGGATGTAGGGCGGATCGGTATCGCCTCGCAAGCTTTGGGTATTGCGGAAGCCTCTTATGATGCCGCTATAGATTATGCGCGTGAGCGTGATGCTTTTGGTAAGAAGATCGGACAGTTCCAGGGAGTTTCTTTCAAATTAGCAGATATGAAGACGCGCATTGAAGCGGCGCGTTTGCTGGTCTATAATGCGGCGATGGCAAAAGAACGTTCAAAAACAACAAATGAACGTTTTACGCTGGCGGCTTCTTCTGCCAAACTTTTTGCGTCCGAAACGGCAATGTTTTGCGCTCATGCCTCCGTCCAAATTCATGGCGGGATGGGGTATAGCAAAGAATATCCTGTGGAGCGTTATTTCCGTGACGCGAAGATCACAGAAATTTACGAGGGAACCAGTGAGATTCAACGTTTGGTGATCTCTCGCCTTGAACTTGGTTTACGCTAAATTCTTTTTGCTAAAAAAGTGACAGCCGCAATATACGGCTGTCACTTCGGTTTCTAATGACAACTTCAGAAAAACCCAAAAACACTACATTATCCATCATCCTGCCGGCCTTCAACGAAGGCGAGCATATTTACGCAAATATTTTGCGTATTTGCGAAACTTTGGCAGGAGAAAATTTTGAATTGATCGTGGTCGACGATGGCAGCGCAGACAACACCTTCAGCGAAGCGCAAAGAGCACAAGCAGATGGGCATCCCGTTCTTTCTGTTCAGCAGGAGAGCAATCAGGGCAAGGGTGCCGCTCTTTTTCAAGGATTTCGATCTGCTTCGGGGCAAAGGATAGCATTTTTAGATGCCGACCTCGAGATCAGCCCCAACTACCTTTTTGAATTAAATCATGTAATGGACGAAGAAGGTGCTGATGTTGTTGCAGGCGTGAAGGATATGAGCGAGAACCAATTCCCCTGGTTGCGCCGGATGATGAGTGGGCTTTATAAACGTAGCGTAGCTTTCCTTTTTGGGCTTTCAATTACAGATACTCAGACCGGCATTAAGCTCTTTAAACGCGAGGTTTTAGAAGCGACCGTGCCGCGCCTGAAAGTAAGCCGCTTTGCTTATGATATCGAATTGCTTGTAGCAGCTTCACGTTTTGGCTATCGTATTGTCGAATATCCTGTCAAGTTATCGTATAGCCGCACGGGCAATCTTGGGCGTATGAATACCAGTAATATTTCAGGTGCTTTCTGGGATACTTTGCATATTTATTCGCGTGCCAGTTTTTGGCGTTGGCTTGAGCCCAGCTTCGGTATGCGAATTTGGATGCTCCTCTTTGTGATCGGCATCTTTTTATTTGGTGTAGGCTTCGGGAAATTACTCACACCTGTGATCCTGCACGGCTCCGTAAAAAAGGTTTTCCACATTATTGCCTTGCAATTCCTGCCTACGAATTTCCGTGACTGGCTATTACTCATAGGCGGATTTGTCTTGCTCTTTCTTGCCTCTATTCAATTAAATAAAAAACTTTTAGAAGCATTTCTTCGCCGCGATCAAGGCGATGATCTGGCTGGGATATTTAGAAAATGAAAGCAATTCTTCTTCATGAGCACGGTGCGCCAGAGCGTCTGCAATATGCTGACTTTCCGACACCCGAACTCGCCCCCCAGAAAGTTTTAGTCAAGCTTCATGCCGCAGCGCTTAACCGTATGGATTTATTTGTCCGCGCAGGTTGGCAGGGTTTGAAGCTTGATATGCCCCATATATTGGGCGCAGATGGCGCGGGCGAAATTGTAACGATCGGCGCGGGAGTTGAAGGCTGGCAAGTTGGCGATCGCGTGGTCATCAACGCAAATCTGGGATGTGGCGATTGCGATTTTTGTCTGGCAGGGGAAGATAACCGCTGCGACAATTGGCATCTGCTAGGCGAAACTGTACGCGGCACATACGCGGAATTTGTCTTGCTCTCGCCAAAACAACTTTTTCGTCTGCCCGATTCATTCGACTACCACGCGGCGGCTGCGGCATCTCTCGTTTACCAGACAGCCTGGCACTCTCTCATCACGCGCGGGAAATTGCGCCCGGGGGAGAAAGTGCTTATCGTCGGGGCATCTGGCGGAGTCAATACTGCGTGCATTCAGATCGCCAAGTTAACGGGAGCAAGTGTAATCGTGGTCGGGTCCGATCAGAAAAAACTGGAGCTTGCCGAATCGCTTGGTGCGGATGTCCTCATTGATCGCTCCAAAACCGATAATTGGTCCAAAGAAGTTTTCAAGTTGACGAAACGTAAAGGTGTAGACGTGGTCGTGGATAATGTAGGCACAACTTTCCCGCTTAGTTTTCGGGCATTGCGTAAAGGCGGTCGTTTACTGACAGTGGGGAATACGGGCGCGCCGCAATTTGAGATCGACAATCGTTATATTTTTGCGAAACATCTCTCGATCATTGGTTCAACAATGGGGACGTTGAATGATTTTGAAAGCGTGATGTCGCTGGTGGTGGCTGGTAAATTGCAGCCGGTTATTGATAAAGTTTTTGAATTGCAAGAAGCTCGTTTTGCGCACGAACGGATGGAGCGTAATGAACAGCTTGGCAAAATTGTATTGAGTATTTCATGATGAAAAAATGGCGTTGGTTTGAGATTTTCCTGATTGTTGCAATTATGGCGGGCGCGTTTTATGCTGCTTTTTCAGATGCGCATAACTTCCCGAATCGTTGGTTTGTGCGCGATGATGCGTATTATTATTTCAAAGTTGCTCAAAATATCAGCGAAGGACTGGGGAGTACCTTCGACGGCGTTAACCCGACAAATGGCTATCACCCCCTTTGGATGTTGGTCAATATTCCCATCTTTTCTTTAGCTCGTTTTGATCTGGTGCTGCCTTTGCGGCTGCTTATTCTTGTTTTGGGTATCTTGAGTGCAACCACAAGTGTTTTGCTTTATAGGCTGCTCTCTCGCATTCTTTCTCCACCCGTTGGGATGCTGGTCGCCGTTTTTTGGGGTTTTAATATCTATCTATATCAAACGGTTACGCAATTTGGTCTAGAAACAGGGCTGACGGCTTTTTCAATTGTCCTATTTCTATATCTTTTTGAACAAAAGGAACGTAAGTGGCACACAGAGTCACTTACGCTAAAAGAGATCGCCGGGCTTGGTTTTGCGGCAATGCTGGTCATGTTTAGCCGCCTGGATACAGTTTTTCTAGTTCTTCTTTTTGGGTTATATATCGTTTTCCGAAAATTGCCTTTGCGTTACTTCTTGTTAATAGATATCTTGGGAATCAGCTTCTTTGGTTTTGTGAGTATTATTCTTCGTGTTGGCATGAAGGATTACTATACTTATGGTGATGTAGCCGTAACGATGATCTTGCTTTCGCTCGTGGTCACATTACCAACGTATTATTTCTTAGGCTTATATCATCACCCGCGTCTCGAGTTACCCTTTTCTTTACTCAAGCGTATTTTAACGGGTATTGCTGTTTCGGGCGGCATTGTCTCGGTATTGATGCTCGCTTTGGGGCGCTTGGGTCTTGTAGAGAGTTTTCCGCGCAGCGCGCTCCTTCTCAACTTTGGCGGGCTGTTGCTCTGGCTTATGATGACGCGCTTTGGTATGCGTTATCTGTCTGGCGAGCGTGAACGCGATACAAGCTCTGCGCTTGTTTTATTTCGTGAGAATTGGCAAACTTGGCTGCGCGAAGGTCTCGTTTATTATGGCATTCTTGGCGGTGCTTTAGCTGCGTATATGCTCTTCAGTAAGCTTCTTTTTGGGACATCCTCGCCTGTCAGCGGGCAAGTTAAGCGTTGGTGGGGCGGTTTGTCCGGGCGTGTTTATGGTGGCCCTGCGAAACGGATATACAATTTTTTTGGGCTTGATACAGTCGAGGGCAGTGATTACAACGCATGGGGATTGGTGACGAAATTTGTGATTTGGCTGCGTGATTCTCTTACTCAGTGGATCGGATATTCTGAAGCGAATGCCGCTTACTGGCAACTATTCTTCGTTATTGTGATTCTAGCCCTTGTCATTTTACTCTTCTCCCGAAAGCGGACAATCCGCGCGAGCGTGAAGTTGGGCTTGCTTCCGCTTTTTGTCGGTTCCTTCGTCCAGGTCGTTTACTACCATGCGACAGGTTACTCGTCTGCCAAAGAGTGGTATTGGGTTAGTCAGATCCTCTTTACACTTTTCATCCTTGCCCTCTTCTTGGATATTCTCTTCCATGCGCTTACTCGTCTTCACGACGCTGCGCGGCCGTTGATTTGGGCATTTGTAGCGATTCTCTCTATTGTCTGGTTGCAAAGTTATTACTTACATATCGCAAATTTGATGCCCTATGGCGTCGCACACGAGGGGCATCCTTATATGGATGTCCTCGCCGTTATGGAAGAGAATACTGAACCAGGTTCATTGATCGGTATGACAGGTGGCGGGAATCAGGGTTATTTTATCGAAGATCGCACCATCGTAAATATGGATGGATTGATCAATAGCTACGATTATTTCCTGGCACATAAAGCCGGTAAAGCCGATGAATATCTCGCCGATATGGGCATGGATTATGTCTTTGTAAATCCTGCACTTTTGGCGGACTTGCCCTACAAAGGGGAGTTTGACGGGCGTCTGGGTGAAGAGATCGCCAGCTTTGCCAAGAAAAGGGTGGTTGAGTTTTATCAGGTTGAACGTTCTGAGCCTTAAGGAGGGTGTATGGGTGCAAAAAAACGTCTTTGGCTTGTGGTGAGTTTTTCATCTTATTTGATCTTGCTGGGAGCATGCACCTTGCCTTCAGACGTGCCGACAGCTTCAGCAACGCCAGCTACAACAGCGACGCTTCTCTCACCTCCTTCGGTATTGCCCTCAGCAGTAGCAACGCTGTTGCCACCAACTTCTGCGCCAACGCCAACGGTAGTAGAAAATATTATTATTGATTTTGTTGTCTCAGCCTGCGAAGCAGAATGGTCGAATAATGCTTATCATCTGCCTTGCCCGGGGCATTTGGAAGAAACCAAACAGGGTTATGTGGAGTATACAGATCACACTGTGGCAGAGGGGATGACTTCGATAGAAGCGCCTATGTTGGTCGCCTTGCCCGGGCAGGGAAACGGAAGCGGCATTGGGCTTTTTGGGCGTTATCCTGTCCAGCTCATTTATCCCGGCGATGTTTTTCAGGCAACGATTGCTTGTCAGGGAGACTCCCCTTGTAATACAGAGTTTGCGCTGGAATATTTTGATGCGTCTGGCGTTTATCACGATACAGATTGGTCTTGGCAGCATCAGGTAGGGGATGGGTTGGAAAAGATATCGGTTGATCTGAGTTCTCTCGCCGGGCAAAGCGTTTCTTTAATGCTGGTAATGCGTGACCAAAAGGGGACGAGTGGAAATTGGCTTGTATGGATTCAACCTCGGGTCACGCGCGATCCGGAAGCGTTGCCTGTTCCAACTATTCTTGCTCCCAGCCCAACATCCGATGCCGGTGCTGAGACGCCGGGCGTCATTTCCGGAAAAGTTGAAATGGGCTCTGCGCCGCCTTATCTTAACGACCCAATGACAAATGAAAGCACACCTGTTGTGGTCGCCTTCTTCAATCAAGATGATGGCTCCTATTGGTATATCCAAACTTTGCTGACGGGGCACCCCTTTTATCAGATGACCGTGCCACCCGGGAATTACTACGTGGTGGCTTATGCACGCGGTGTTGGTGATGTGCCCTATGTTTCAGGCGGATATACCGGTGTAAATCCCTCGTGCGGACAAGCACTACAGGTCGTTGAAGTTACGCCGAATGCGCAAGTGAAAAACATCAGCATTGCTGATTGGAATTGGAAATGTGGCGGTTCAGCCTATCACCCCGAAAAACCGGATGCTGTGCCGGTGCCTTAATGTAGAAAGTTTTATTGGAGAACAGGAGATTTTTATGAAGCACAAAAGTTGGCAGTTGAAGCTTTTTTTAGCGGTTGTCGTTCTAACCCTGATTGCTTGCGAAGCCGTAACAGGTATCGCGGAAGAAGACCCTTATTGGGATGAAGAGCCGCTTGTTGCTGAGCAAAATAATGATACGAATAATAATGATGTTGAAGATACCCCACCCCTTTCTGCTGTGGCTGAAGATGAAACCTGCCTCGAAGAAGAAAGTTATCACGCCGAAAGTGGACTTTGCTACCTTGATGGAGAGCAAGCTGAGACTCTGTTTACCTCATGGATGGAAGGTGTAACAGACTATGGGGATGATTTTGAAGAGAAGTTATTGGACGGTGAATATGTGCTGGTGGTTTACGCGATCAACGATAATGAAATTGATTCTCCCACATATGAAGATGTTAGTGACGACCTGCTAGATGAGCAAGATAATACTCCTTTGCATGAGACAGTTTGGGCTTTTTACGCAGCGATGATCCCTAACCACGCACGCGATTTTGTCTCCCATTATGTTGTGATGACCGATGGCATTGGCGGCACCTTGGCAGCTGTTGAGCAAAACCCGGCAGACCCATATACCTGGATGCTCAGTGTAGATATTTCAGATACCGAAAACTTGCGTGAATTAACCTTTACTTTGATCCACGAATACGGTCATCTGCTTACGCTAAACCCACAACAGGTTGAAGTGGATGAGTATATCTTCAATAATCCCGATGATGAAGATGCGTATTATGAAGCTGAAGTTAGCTGCGCTACTTATTTTACAGGGGAAGGTTGCGCAAATAACGACTCTTATTTTTATCTCTTCTTCAATGAATTCTGGACAGATATTTATACAGAATGGAGTGATATCCAATATATTGAAGACGAAGACGCATACTATGCTGCTTCAGATGATTTCTATTTTGCCTATGAAGATCAGTTTGTAACCGATTATGCAGTGACAAACCCCGGTGAAGACATTGCAGAATCCTGGGCGTTTTTTGTGACCCAGGCGAAACCAACCGGGAATACTCTTGCAGAGAAAAAGGTGCTCTTTTTCTATGAGTTCCCTGAGTTGGTTTCGCTGCGTGAAGAGATCATTGGGCGTACCTATTCGCGCATGATCCGTATGCAATAAATGCCTCCAATCACGACAAACTCTTTTCGAAAGAATTTCCTTGTCGGCATTATCGGTGGTGTAGTTGGCGCAGTGCTGGGCGGCGCACTTGGCTTTTTTACCGCGCGCGCCAACGATCCCACGGGCTGGAGCGAAATTCCAAATCTGCTAACGGGCTCGATCTATGGCTACGGACTGGGTGTTGGGCTGGGGCTTTTTATCCTACACCGACACCCTCACGCACCTAGCGCCTTTTCGCGTGCTTTTTTAGGTGCGCTCACAGGGCTTTTTGCAGTTATTTTTCTTTCTGCTCCTCTACGTCTGGATATTTTTCCACCACTCATGTGGGGAGCGCTGATCTTGCTTCCGCCTCTTATTGCCGCCCGCCTTCTAACCAATGCCAAATCAGACTAAACGCCCCTTTCTCGTAACCTTGCTTGCAGGGGGCGTGTTAATGCTTACGGTCTTTAATATGATCAGATTCGGCGCAGCCCTCGCAGAATGGGATTTGCTCTTGCGCTTTATGCCGCGCCCCGGTCCCATCTATATTGCAGCAACGGGACTTTTCTGGGCCTTAGGCTTGCTCGGCGTTGCTCTGAGTCTCTGGTTTGGCTGGAAGTGGGCACGCCCTACCAGCGCAACCCTGATCGCCCTTTATATCAGTTATTATTGGATAGACCGTCTCTTCTTCCAATCTGCTGTTGGGCGCAAGAATCAATATTTTGCACTAGTACTAACCTTTTCCATTTTAATATTTACTGCCTTAACCTTATTTCTCCCCGGCAGTCGAAAATTCTTCAAAAAAAGAGAGTGATATGACTAATAACCCAAAGATCCAACAATTGCGTGAACTAAAAGCCGAATCCCGCATGGGCGGCGGTGAAGCTCGTATTGATGCGCAACATGCCAAGGGTCGCCTCACTGCACGTGAGCGTCTTGACCTTCTGCTTGATCCCGGTTCCTTCCGCGAGCTGGACCCCTTCATTGTTCATCGTACAACCGATTTTGGTCTTGATAAGAAAAAGATCATGGCCGATAGCGTTGTTACAGGCTGGGGCACGATCGAGGGGCGTTTGGCTTACGTCTTTTCACAGGATTTCACCGTTTTTGGTGGCAGTCTCGGCGAAGTTCATGCTGAAAAAGTTGTCAAACTCATGGATATGGCGCTCAAAAACGGCGCGCCTGTCATTGGTCTTAACGATTCAGGTGGCGCACGTATTCAAGAAGGTGTTGTCTCATTGGGCGGATATGCCGATATTTTCCTGCGCAATACGCTTGCCAGTGGTGTTGTTCCGCAGATCTCAGCTATTATGGGGCCCTGTGCAGGTGGTGCAGTCTACTCGCCAGCCCTGACAGATTTCATCTTCATGGTGCGCGACTCGTCCTATATGTTCGTTACAGGCCCGGACGTGGTCAAAACGGTCACTAACGAGATCGTCTCCTTCGAGGATTTGGGCGGAGCAAGCGTCCACTCGGAAACCTCCGGGGTTTGCCATATCGCTGCAGATAGCGAGTCCGATACACTTTTCCTCATCCGCAAATTGCTGGGTTATCTTCCCCAAAATAATATGGAAGATGCACCCTTTGTCGATACCGGCGATGATCCTCTGCGCCGCGACGAGGCGCTCGATTCCATTATCCCTGATGATCCCAGCAAACCTTACGATATCAAAGAAGTTATCCAGCATGTGATGGATAATGGTGAGTTTTTTGAAGTGCATACAAATTATGCGATGAATATCGTGGTTGGATTTGCGCGTCTTGGTGGTCACTCGGTTGGCATCGTGGCAAATCAGCCCGCAGTTTTAGCAGGCGTTTTGGATATTGATGCTTCGGAGAAAGCTGCCCGATTTATCCGTTTCTGTGATTCGTTCAATATCCCGATCATCACCTTCGAAGACGTGCCCGGGTTTTTGCCTGGCACCGTACAAGAACATGGTGGCATCATCCGCTCTGGGGCGAAGCTACTCTACGCCTACTGTGAAGCAACAGTGCCAAAATTGACCGTTATCACCCGCAAGGCTTATGGCGGTGCTTATGATGTGATGTCTTCAAAGCATATTCGCGGCGATTTGAATTTGGCGTGGCCCACCGCTGAGATCGCGGTAATGGGACCGGATGGTGCGGTTAATATCATCTTTCGGCATGAATTGGCAGAAGCCGATGATCCCGTTGCGCGCAAAGCGGAGTTGGTGGAAGAGTACCGCGATAAATTTGCGAACCCCTATGTTGCAGCCGGGCGCGGTTTTATCGACGATGTGATCGAGCCACGCGAAACTCGTCCGCGCCTGATCAATGCGCTGGAGATGTTGAGTAATAAACGCGACTCGAATCCGCCCAAGAAACACGGAAATATTCCGCTTTAGGGCAGGAGGAAACGATGTTCAATAAAGTTTTAATTGCTAATCGTGGGGAGATCGCCGTCCGTATTTTGCGAGCTTGTCGTGAATTAGGTTTACAGACAGTCGCTATTTATTCAGAGGCTGATCGTCAGGCAATGCATGTCCGTTATGCAACCGAAGCCTATTTATTAGGCCCCGCGCCCTCAAGTGAATCCTATTTAAGGGGTGATAAGATCATCGAGATCGCTTTGAAAAGCGGTGCCGGTGCAATTCACCCAGGCTATGGTTTTCTGGCAGAACGTGCCGATTTTGCGCAAGCCGTAGAAGATGCCGGGCTGGAGTTCATCGGGCCGAGCGCCTCTGCAATTGCGGCGATGGGTGATAAAGCCATTGCGCGTGAAACGATGATGAAGGCGGGCGTGCCTGTCGTGCCCGGTACTGAAGGTACCGAGCTGCTTAGCGACGAAGAATTGCTCAAGCTCGCACCTGATGTAGGTTTCCCATTACTGATCAAGGCAACGGCGGGCGGCGGCGGCAAGGGGATGCGCGAAGTCACAAATATTGAAGAGATGCCTACCCTGTTGAAATCGGCACGCCGAGAAGCCAAAGCTGCTTTTGGGGATGATAATGTTTACCTTGAAAAACTGATCCTTGGCGCGCGGCATATCGAAATTCAGATTTTGGCGGATAAACACGGAAATGTCGTCCACTTGACTGAACGCGAATGCTCCCTCCAGCGTCGTCATCAAAAACTTCTTGAAGAAGCGCCATCGCCAATCATGGACGATGATCTGCGTAAACGCATGGGAGCTGTGGCTGTTCAAGCCGGGCAAGCTGTCAATTATGAAAGTGCGGGCACGATCGAATGTCTTGTTGATAGTGAAAAGAATTTTTACTTTCTTGAGATGAATACGCGTTTGCAAGTGGAGCATCCCATCACCGAGTTGGTAACGGGTGTCGACATCGTTAAAGAACAAATTCGTGTTGCGCGTGGGCGCAAACTCTCATTTGCTCAAGAAGATATTCAAGTCAAGGGTGCTGCGATCGAGTGTCGTATTAACGCCGAAGACCCACATAATAATTTCATGCCCTCCACTGGGCGTATTTCGCATATTGTCCTCCCATCCGGGCCTGGCGTCCGCGTAGACACGGGAGTGTATTCCGGCTTTGAGATCACCCCTTATTACGATTCAATGATCTCCAAGCTGATTGTCTGGGGTGAGACTCGCGCCCAAGCCATCTTGCGAATGCGCCGCGCCCTCGCAGAATATAAGGTCGTTGGCGTGCGTACCAACATCCCCTTCCATCAGGCAATGATGGACTCGCACCGTTTTATGGGCGGGCAATTTGACACGCGCTTTGTTGAAGAAGAATTCTCAATGGAAGAGATTGTCGAAGGCAAAGAAACTTTCCCCGATATTGCGGCGATCGTCGCTACATTGGTCATGCACGATCAAACCGAACGGGCAGCACACGTTGTTCGGCGCGGTGAACGCGATACCAGCAACTGGAAATGGCTCTCACGCTGGGAACGGCTGAATAGATAGGCGGCAATGATGAAATATATCACCACAATTGACGAAAAAGAATTCCTGGTCGAGATCATTGACGACCGCCATGTTTCTATAGACGGCAAAGTTGTCGAAGTTGATTTCGAATCCATCCAGGAGCAACCTGTTTTTTCCCTGATCGTCGATGAAAAATCCTACGAAGCCTATGTTTATCACGGCGAAGAAGGTCTCGAAGTCCTCGTAAAAGGGCGTCTTTACCACAGCGTCGTTGAAGACGAGCGTGAACGGCGTTTGCGCGCGGCTTCGGGTGGCGCAGTTGCTCAATCGGGCACACTCCACTTGAAAGCGCCCATGCCAGGCTTGATCGTCGCAGTGTCTGTCGAAGTTGGGCAAGAAGTGAAAAAAGGCGACGTGCTGCTCATCTTGGAATCGATGAAAATGCAAAACGAGCTAAAATCTCCGCGCGACGGCGTCATCAGTCGCATTGAGGTTGGAGCTGGCGATAGCGTTGAGCAACGCCAAAAAATGTTGAGTATAGAATAAAATAGACGAGCAGAAGCTCAGCGTTTTCAAAACGTTGAGCTTCTTTCTTTTAGTGCCCTCTCCCTAAGGTGCAAAATCCGGAGCATATCGTCCACGGATTCCGGAGCATGCCGTCCACTGAT
>JABGQU010000106.1:0-10883 GCA_018648605.1 Anaerolineae bacterium
TTTGTCCTAGTGCTTCTTCGGTTGTGTATCCGGTAATTCTTGTAAAAGCAGGGTTCACAAATTCAATCGTACCCTTTAAGTCAGTAATCACAATGGCGGCAGGGCTTTGGGTGATTGCTCTCGATAATTTCAGTAACTCTTCTTCGGCTTTCTTTTGCTCAGTAATATCACGCACCACGATAAGTAAGCGTTTTTCACTACCAATTTCTTCGATACGCCCAGTCACTGAAACAGGAAAACGTTCACCATTTGCGCGCACATTAATCGTTTCAAAATGTTCAACTGTGAGATCGTCTTCGCCCTGTGCTTCTGCAGATAAAGCCTGATTCTCGGGAGGTACCATATCTTGAAGTGTTTTTGTTAAAAATTCATCGTAGGTCCAGCCAAACATTTCACAAGCTCGTACATTTACGTCAAGGACTTTGCCATCAGTTGTTTCCACAAGGATAGCGTCGTTAACACCATTGAAGACACTCCGGAATTGGGATTCACTTTCTTGAAGAATCCGATTTTGTTCTTTCATCAAGTTATTTGCATATCTAACAAGAAAGAGTAAAACGCCATATAGAATGATCAAAATCGCGATAATTCCAAAAACTATATTACGCTGAGTTATTTCAATTTGTTTGAGTAGAGGAGTTACATCATCATAGACTTCGATAACACCCTCAATTGATGAATCGTGCTTGTTAATAATAGGTATGTAGCTAAAGATAACATCACGCTCTGAAACCTCTCCCTCAAAAGCATCGAATGTATCACGATGCGAAATATCACTTATAACCCTCCCTTCCAAAGCAGAAAGAAAACCTTCATTTGAACTTTTATCAGCGCCTATTTGGCTTTCCTGAGAAGAAAAAACCGTTAGCCCATCGAGATTATAGATTTTCACTTTGAGTACGGTAAGGCCAAATATTTGTTCTACAACAGCTTCCTGAAATCGTTTTGTTCCAGGCTGAGCTCGAATTTCATCCCCGCTCATTCCTGAAAGCGAAGTCAGAAAAGGTGCATAATCTGACCATAATGAATTTACGATGGTTTGAGTCAAAGTTACATTCTTTGCTTCTCCAAGCTCAAGCAGTCCAGAGATCGCTACATGACGAAAAAAAAGACTCAATACGGTAGCAATAACAGAAAAAGCTATAAAACTAAATATGGAAAAAAAACGAAGTAGCCGAAAAGGTTTCTGCTGTCCAATACTTTCTGCTTGCGTTTTTTTTGCCATCTAATTGCTCCTTAAGTCGCTATATGGTCATAACCGTAGTATTTAGGATGCTTTTGTGTGATCTATGTTAGTGAGATAAAACTGAGTTTATATGTTATCAGGTTGATTTGTCCTCAATAGGATTTGCCTTCTCTAAAGCCTTGATGAGAACATTCACGTTAATTGGTTTACTTATATAGTCATCCATGCCGCGTTCAAGGTATTTTTCTCGATCACCTTCGAGAGCATGGGCGGTCATGGCAACGATAAAGGGTTGCCGATCTTGTGGCCATCTGGCACGGACTTGGCTAGTCGCTTCGTCGCCATCCATCTCTGGCATTTGAATATCCATAAAGACAAGGTCGTAAGTCTGGCGATCTAACGCCTCGATAACTTCAACGCCATTGGCTGCCACGTCCGCGCGATAGCCTAACCTTGAAAGAAGCTTAAGAGCAACTTTTTGGTTGATCATATTATCTTCAGCAAGCAAAATGCGCAGCGGGTGTCGTTCTGCCATTTTAGAGTCAATTGCCGTATGTTTTTTCAACTCTTTTTCAGGCATTGGCGTAGAGTCGATAATGCTCATTAAAACATTAAAAAGGTTCGATGTTTTAATCGGTTTATTCAAGAAAGCAGTAACATTTGCATCGCTAGCGCGCGCTTTTTCGCGTTTAATAGATGTCAAAATGATGAGAGGCAGCGTAGCAAGTTTTTTTTCTGCAGAGATTTCTTGTGCCAGCGTAAAACCATCCATTTCAGGCATTTGCATATCCAAAATCGCGATATCAAATTCCTCTCCACTGGCAAGCAGCTCAAGTGCGTCAGGTCCTGATGCAATCGCACGGGGCTTCATGCCCCACGATTCTGTTTGCTTCACCAAGATCAGGCGATTAGTGGCATTATCGTCAACGATCAAAACCCGTTTATCAGAAAGTTGAGGCACGTCATCGGTTGAATACAGAGGTTTCGCATTCAACTCGGCATCCGCCAAAATCGTAAAATGGAAAGTCGAGCCTTTGCCCTCTTCACTCTCAACCCACATGGTGCCACCCATATTTTGGGCAAGTTGGTTGCTAATGGCTAAACCAAGCCCTGTGCCGCCATATTTGCGTGTTGTAGAAGTATCCACCTGACTAAAACTCTTAAAGAGTTTATCAATTTTATTTGCCGGAATGCCGATACCTGTATCGCGGACGCTGAAATGCAATTCATATTGACCATTCTCAACGAGGCAGCTTTTCATACTGATAACGACCTCGCCCTTGTCCGTAAACTTAATCGCGTTATTCAACAGATTAACCAGTATTTGACGAAGGCGTGTTACATCCCCGATAACGACAGGCGGGACGTCATCTTCGATGAGATACGCCAAATCGAGCATTTTCCCAGCAGCCTTTTCTGCGAGCAGATCGAGAGCATCTTCCATACAACTGCGCACATAAAAGGGCTGGGTTTCTAAGTCTATTTTGCCGGCTTCGATCTTTGAGAAATCCAGAATATCGTTAATGACCTTTAGCAAAGTATCGCTACCCCCGCGAATCGTTTCGATGAAATCTTGTTGCTCGGCATTCAAGGGAGTATCCAGCATCAGGCTGGTCATGCCATAGATGGCATTTAGGGGTGTCCTGATCTCATGGCTCATATTCGCAAGGAAATCTGCTTTGGCTTGGGCGGCAGCTTCGGCAGCTTCCTTTGCTTTTTCCATTTCAACCAAAATTTGCTTGTTCTCTGTAATATCTTCCATTACGCCGACAAAGTTGATGATCTTGCCGCCTACATCAACAACCGGAGCAATAGAGACTGCTTCCCAAATAATTTCGTCGCGGCTATTTCGACTGCTAATTTCACCGCGCCACACATTCCCGGCAGAAACTTTCTTCCAAATATCCTTGTAAAATTCTTTAGGATGTAAGTCTGAGTACAAGAAGGTTGCATATTTTCCCAGCACTTCATCTTCAGTATAGCCCGTCCCCTCAAGATAAGCGGGGTTTACATAGCTGATCTTGGCATTTGCCTCTGTGATAACTACCGATGTGGGGCTATGGGTGATCGCCCGCGAGAATTTGAGCAAATTCTCTTCAGCTTTTTTTCTCTCTGTAATATCCAGAGAATATTCGATCATTTGTTTAACATTCCCATGAGAGTCAAAGATGGGGTAACCGTGCACTTCAAAATCTCTTGGATTTCCATCCTTGTCATAATGAATATGCTCATATTGCACAAGCCCTCTGCTTTTTACAACTTCCCTCAGGGGGCAGGGGTGCTCATCCCCGCCACAAGGTGTGTCTCTATCATGTGTCATCGTGTAACATGTCGCTGTAGCGCCTATCGGTTTGCCGCCACGTGCTGCAGAGTTTGATATCTCGATTGAATAGTCATCTACATTAATGACATAGAAAGGTTGTGTCAGGGATTCGATAACATTTGAAAGAAATTGATGCTGTTTTTTCAACTCATTCTCTACATTTTTTTGTTCAGTAATATCGCGTACAACGACTAACAACCTTTTTTCCTTATTAATAGTCTGAATACGCCCCGAGACAGAAACCGGAAAATATTCTCCATTTGCACGCACATTTACTGTTTCAAAAGGTTCCTCTGAGACAGTGCTTTCATCTTGTTCTTCCGGGAGCAGGGCATGGTATTCAGGAGGCACCATATCTTTTGTTGTTTTTGTCAAAAATTCTTCTCGGCTCCAGCCAAAGATTTGGCATGCACGAGCGTTTACATCTAAGACTTCACCTTTGAGGGTTTCAACAAAAACAGCGTCATTGATCCCATCAAAGATTTGTCGATATTCTTGTTCTGTTTGGAGTAATTCATGTTCCGCTGCTTTGCTTATATTGAGGCTTTTTTCGATATTTTTTCGAACACGCTCAATGAAAATCCAGAAAAAGGCAACGGAAAGGCTCGTAAGAAATAATGCAATGGCTGAAAAGTAGATAACCAAAAGCGCACTGCTGTCATTTTCGCGGGAGATCAAATGTGTTGCAATCCCTCCCCCGGTAAGAAAGGATAAAAGCGCGATTCCCACGGGGATGAGGATGATAAATCTTTTTTTGACTTCATTCATAATGAGCCTCACTTCGGTATAGATAAATTATCTAAAATTATAGAGCAATCTAAGCTAATTTACCCTTACAAAAGCCAATCAAAAAGATTCGGGGCAAATAAAACTACAATGCATAAAAAAAGAAGCCGTTCCTGTATGAACGACTTCTTTTTTTACTAATCTGCCTAGATCACAGGCTTAGGGTGTATCTCATCTGCCGGGGCGGAGCCGGGATCGTCCAACCCGCTTTCGCTGAAAGGCATTAGCACTTTAACGTGCATATCTTCTTCGACGAGACACTGACAAGATAACCGAAACACGCCCAATTTCCCGTTCGATTCGAGCTTTTCCTTTTCCGCTTGAGTCATCTTTTTAGGTTCGCCATCCAGAAATTCGACGCGGCAGGTTGTGCAGCGAGCATTTCCTCCGCAGCGATGAAGGGGTTCACCTCCATTTGCTTCAAGCGCATTTACCAGGCGAGTGCCTGTGGGGATTTCAAAAACCCCTTTCCCTTCAATTCTTAAACTTGGCATTTCTTGCTCCTTGGCTACAAAATCTTTACCTCTAAAATGTGGGTTATTTATTTTGATGCTTTGAGATTTAGTGTTCTTTCTACTTTGCTTCCTCGTTGCTACTCAGTTTTTTGAGTGCTTCTTGCAAAACAACTACTGCTTTGCCATATTCTTCTAAAGATATATGCTCGTTGGGCGTATGGTCAAGGTTTGAATCGCCGGGACCATAGACCATAGCCGGGCAGCCCCAAACGGGCGCGACGATGTTCACGTCGGCTGTGCCGGTTTTGACGACGAAGCCGGGTTTGCCGCCCGCTGCTCGAATCCCTTTCAGAAAGGCGCGCACGAGGGGCGTATTTCGGTCGGCTTTGTAGGCGGGGATGGAGTAGCCCGTCCGCTCGACTGTTTCGGGCGCGGCAAGGGCTTCTAGTTGGGCGTACCAAGCCTCGGGCACTAGCGTTACGGGCAAGCGGGTGTTGAGATGCAGGGTCGCCTGCGTCTCAAATCCGTCGTCACCTGAATCGAATCCACGTAGTGAGAGCAAAATCTGTTCGAAGACACGCGGCTTGTCGGCATTGAACTCACCCACCCATGCGCGCACTTTTTCCCAAATCGCAATGGCGGCTTCGGGGGCGGTCTCTTGCCCGCTGGCGGAATGCGCCATTTTGCGGCGGGCTGTCATTTTTGCGGACGCGCTACCCTTGTAGCCCAGCGTGACGCGCTGCCAGCCGGATGGCTCGCCAATAATAGCGAAATCGGGACGATATTGATCGACGACATGCCGCGCGCCGATGGAATTGCGTTCTTCATCGAGTGCGCCGATGACGACGAACTGCCAGCCGGGATGCTCATGACCTAAACTTGCCACCGCATCAACGAAAGATGCGAGGGGTCCCTTGGCATCTACCGATCCCCGCCCGTAGAGAATTAATTCATCACCCTTTGTAGTAAGCTCTTCAGAGCTTTCAGGGCTAAAGCCCGCACTACGAGGGGAAATGCGCACTGGAATTTCGCCTGGGACGGTATCAATATGCCCCAGCAAAACGATCTGCTTCTCGCCCTCGCCCATCACGCCGACGGCGTTGCCAATTTCATCTTTGTAGGCTTTGCTAAAACCGAGGTCTTTCATGCGCCCGATGAGATAGTTAACGGCGTTTTCTTCTTGCCCCGAGGGGCTGTATTGTTGGACGAGTTCGATGAGGGTTTGGGATTTTTCTGTATTTGTCATTTTTTTTACCACAGAGCGCACAGAGTTCACGGAGTTTTTTTGAGCAAAGAGAGAAAAAACCTTGTAGTAGCGACTTTAGTCGCTCTTGCTTCGCAAATAAGGGCTAAAGCCCTTACTACAAGGAGGGGGGATAAAATGTTCTTTCTCTGTGTTCTCCGTGCTCTCTGTGGTGAATAGTTATTCCGCTAAAACTTCTTTTATTGCCGCAACGGCTTCATCCAACTGCTCTTTTTCGATGACGAGCGGTGGCAAAAGGCGAAGCACGGTCATGCCAGCGGGGAGGGCGAGTACCCCACGCTCCGTGAGGGCTTTAAGATAGGGCGCAACCTTTTGCTTGATCTCGATCCCGATCATCAGCCCCAATCCACGCACTTCACGAATGAGCGGGGATTCGATTTTTTGCAACTCGGCAACCAAATATACGCCCAACTCCGCGGCGCGTTCGGGGAGTCTTTCATCTATGAGAGCATTCAAGGCTGCCAAAGATGCCGCCGCTGCAAGCGGATTCCCGCCAAAGGTTGAACCGTGAATGCCTTTGTCAAGTTCGGCAACACGTTCGCCGAGCAATGTCGCGCCCATCGGCACGCCGCCTGCAATGGATTTTGCCACGCAGAGAATATCGGGCTGTAAATCATAATGATCGAGGGCAAACATCTTACCCGTGCGCCCAAATCCGGTTTGGATCTCATCCATGATGAGCAACGCACCGCGTTCACGACAGAGTTCCTGTGCGCCGAGCAGGTAATCCGCATCACCGGGATAGACTCCACCCTCGCCTTGTACCGCTTCGAGAATGACGGCGGCGGTGTTTTCGTCTATCGCTGCATCCAGTTTGTCGAGATTGTTATAGGGAACATGCTTAATGCCTGGAATTAATGGTTGAAATGGGGAGCGATACTTCTTATTCCACGTTGCGGAGAGTGCGCCCATGGAGCGACCATGAAATCCACGCATCGTGGCGATGATCTCTGTCCGCTTGGTGCTGAAGCGAGCAAATTTGAAAGCGGCTTCGACAGCTTCTGTCCCTGAATTGGAGAGAAAGGCGCGATCCATGCCCTCGGGTGCTAAACTGGTGAGTCTTTCCAACAGAGCGGCACGGGTGTCGTTATAGAACATTTCGGGAACAGAAATAATTTTCTGCGCCTGCTCTGTAATTGCGGCTACAACTTTGGGATGTGCGTGTCCGAGATTGGCTGCGCCCTGACCGCCAACGCAGTCGATATAGGCGTTCCCATCTTCGTCGTAGAGAGTCGCCCCTTCGCCACGTACAATGGTTAAATCTCTTTTAGCGTATACGCCGGAGGTATGAGCATTTTCTATTGTTTGGGTATTTGACATAATTATTTTCCTGTTTTTCCTTACCACAAAGGAGCACAAAGTAAAAGAAAAAAAGTTTTTCCTTCGTGCTCCTTTGTGTTCTTTGTGGTTAAAAAATCACTTGAGTACTGTTCCATTTCCAGCCAAAGCATTAGAAATCGGATTCTCGACCCGCCCATCAGAAATGATAACTTGACCAACGCCACCGTTCAGCGCTTCTTTTGCGCCAAGCACTTTTTTCTTCATGCGCCCTTCGGCATAGTCGAGGGCTTTTTCGATACCAGCTTGGGGGATTTCTTTAATCAGCGTGCTCTCGTCCGGGAAGTTGGACATCAGCCCGGGGACGGCGGTCAGCAGGAGCAGCGTATCTGCATCGAGGGCAGCGGCGACTTCGGCGGCGGCACGGTCGGCATCTACGTTGAGGGCTTCGCCTTTTTCACTCATCGCCAGCGGTGCCACGACGGGGACATAGCCCGCATCGAGCAGGGTGTTGAGCAGGTCGGCGTTGACTGCGTTAATTTTGCCCGTGTAATCGTCCTTGAGCATCTTGCGTTTGCCATTTTCCACAATGCGAATGGCAGATTTGCGTTTTGCCTTCAGCAACCCACCGTCCACGCCACATAAGCCGAGAGCGTTCACGCCGAGCATTTGGAGTTGCTCAACGAGAAAGGTGTTCATCTTCCCGTTCACAGCCATCGCAAAGACTTCGAGAGTCTCACGGTTGGTATAGCGGGAGGTATAGCCCGAAGGCGAGGTCACAAAGCGGGGCGGTTTCCCGACCGCTTCGCCAAGCGCGTTCGCTTCAGCAGAGCCGCCATGCACGAGCACGAGCTTTTGCCCTTCGGCAATCATTTTTGCCGCGTCGGCTGAGATGGCGGAGAAATCTACGCCTTCGGTGCCGCCTAATTTAACAACCGTTATGGCTGTGTTCTTTTTGGTCATAATCTTGTCCTTAGTTCTAATGCAGAATGATGAACGATAAATGATGAATTAAAAACATACTGCATTCATCGCTTCGCATTCTTTTTCGCTGTATTAATGGAAGATACAAATATAGCGATGAGTTCTTCGGTTTCTTTGGCTAAATCGCTCATCCGCTCTTCTGGCACGATTTCTGCTTCGATGAGCAACTCTATCCAAAAAGCCGTTTCATCTAATTCCTGCAAACTTCCTTCCATTTTTCTGATGAAATCACGAGGAGATTTTGCACGGTAGGCTTCACGATACTGCGCTCCGACAGACGTGCCGCTTCGCAAAATCTGCTTGCCGATCACGCTCGCTTCACCGCTTTTCGGCAACGCCCTATACATGCGGATAATGCGCAAAGCAAAATCTTTCGTTCGTACACGCAAAGCCAACGGCTCTTTTTTCACACCCATATCTACATCTCCAAACGCAAAGTTTTTAATTCATCATTCCGCATTCATCGTTCATCGTTTTTTATCCGCTTTGGTTTCGATACGCTCTGAAAGTGCATTCGGAGCTACTCAACCGCCGCTGGAAGACGTTCTTAATTCATCATTCTGCATTCATCATTTAAATCGGGTGCAACCCCATAAACTCCAATCCCAGCGTCTCATCAAATCCCAGCATCAAGTTCATGCTCTGTACCGCCGAGCCAGATGCGCCTTTCATCAGGTTGTCGATGGCGCAGATCGAGATGACGTGTCCCGTTTTGGGGTTCAGGTCGAAGCCGAGATCGGCGTAGTTGGAGCCAGCCAAAATCTTCGGTTCGGGCACACGGTAGATGCCTCGCCTTTCTTTCACAATGCGTAAAAATGGATTTTCGGATGCAACCGAGCGGTATGCCTTCCAAAGGTCTTTTAGGGCAACCCCATCTTTTACTTTGCCATGGACAGTGGCGAGGGCGCCACGCACGAGACCCACAGAGGTCATCGTTAAAGAAACATCTGCCAGTCCCGATTCTTGGATCACTTCGGCGGTGTGCCTGTGTCCGTAAGGCGCATAAGTGCGGACGGTGTGACTCCGTTCGGGGTGATGGGAGCCAGGATTAACGGCTGCCCCCCCTTCGGATGAACCCACTTTGAGTTCGGCGATTATCGGTAGATCTGTCTCTAATAACCCAGCTTTCACCAACGGTAGCAAGCCCAAATTGGTGGCGGTGGCGTTACATCCCACACCACTGACGTATTTTGCGCTTTTCAATTCTTCCCGATAAAGTTCGGGCAATCCGTAAACAAATTTATCCATCCAGTTTGGGGCGGCATGAGGCTCACCGTACCACTGCTTATAAAAATCGGGACCCCGCAGACGAAAATCGGCGGAAAGGTCGATGATATGCTCGGCGACAGCGGCGTAATTTTCGATATTATGCTGCGCCTGCCCGTGTGGGAGGGCGAGGAAAAGCACATCGGTGGGCTGCAGATCGGCGGGATCGGTGAATTTGAGGGACGTCTGCTTGCGTAGGTTGGGATGGGTCTGGTAAAGATATTCGCCGAGCTTCTGGCGCGATGTGGCTTGGACAACTTCGGCTTCGGGATGGGCGATAAGCAGGCGCAGGAGTTCTCCGCCCGTGTAGCCCGATGCGCCGATGATGGTGGCTTTTATCATAATAATTCCTTTAACTACCAGTTCCTGAGCGGATAGTTTTTCGGAGAAAAACACGTAGACGAAGGACGGATTTATAAACGCCGCTCTTTGACTGCGTGCTTTGCTATCGCAAAGCCCTCCGCTCAGAGACTGGATTTCTTATAAAACCTTAATTTCGCCCCGTGCAACTTTCATCAAATAATCGACGATCAGGCGCGGAATATCTACGCCTGTGGTGGGGGCAGCGGTGTGGAATTCCATTGTGTGGTTGATCTCGTTGACTTGGTAGCCGTGTTTGGGATGTTCGATCACATCCACTGCCAGCAAACCACCACCAACGGCGATTGCGGCGTTACGGGAGATTTTGACTAGTTCAGGGGTGAGGGGGCAGATTTCGCCTGCGCCGCCACGAGCGGTATTCGTGATCCAATGCTTGGAGCTGCGGTAGATGGCGGCGATCGGCTCGTCGTTGATGACTAGTACACGGATGTCGCGGTTGGGTTTGTCAACGTATTCTTGAATATAGAAGATGGAATGCTCATAGGAGCCAAGCACGTCCTTGTGTTCGAGGATGGCTTCGGCGGCATCTCGGTCATTGATCTTGGCAAGCAGACGCCCCCATGAACCGACCATCGGCTTGAGCACAACGGGATAGCCCATCTCTTCGATGGCTTCGAGCGCGGCACCGACTGTGTACGCCACACGGGTTTCAGGTTGCGGGACGTTATTCGTAGCGAGAACACTTGCTGTAGCAAGTTTATTGCCGCAAATTTCCGCCACGTCGGCGGTGTTGACAGTCGGGATGCCCCAAGCGTTCAGGATGCGTGTGGAGTAAAGTCCACGGGCATAGCTGAGGCTGCGTTCGAGAACGGCATCGTATTGCAGCCAGGGTTCGGGGTTGTTCATGTCGAAAGAGAATTTGCGGTCATCGAGACGATCGTAGTCAATACCGAGTTGTTCGAGGACGGCGAATATCCACTTTTCTTCGACACGCACTCGTGAGTAGAGTACGCCGATTTT
>JABGQU010000106.1:10983-12846 GCA_018648605.1 Anaerolineae bacterium
ACTTCAAGGTCAACGCCGCAATCGGGGCAGACGATGATCTCGTTTTCTTCGGTGCCGGCTTCGAGTTCGAGTTCGGCGGCGCATTCGGGGCAAGTTGTTGTAGACATGGTTTTTCTCCTTAATTGAATAATAGTTTTTTTTATATTCGCCAGTTCCTGAGCGGAAGGCGAACGGAGTGAGCCTGTAGTCGAAGGACGGCATTTACTAGAGCCGCTCTTCGACTGCGCTCCCTATCGGTCGCTCCGCTCAGAGACTGGTTAATTCCTTCTTCGCACGCTCGATCTGCGCCTTCACAGCCTCGGGAGCCGTGCCCCCGATAGCCGCTCTTTTGGCGATGGATTCACGTGCGTCGTAGACGGCATAAACTTCTTCGTCAAAGACGGTGTTGATTGCCTGATATTCTTCGAGCGTCAGCTCATCAAGCGGCTTTTGCTTATCAATGCCCGCCCGCACGACTTCTCCGCTGATGGCGTGGGCTTCACGGAAGGGCACACCCCGCTCGACGAGATAATCCGCTAAGTCGGTTGCCATCATATTTGTGTCAATTGCCGCTTCCATTCGGGCGGGCTTCACCGTCAGCGTGCGCAGCGCACCCGCTATTACGGGCAGCATTGCAATCAGTGTGTCGAATGCCGCAAAAACGGGGATTTTATCTTCCTGCAAATCCTTATCGTAGGTGGAGGGCAGCCCTTTCAGCGTCGCCATCAAGCCCGTCAGGTAACCGAGCAGCGTGCCCGCTTTGCCGCGCGTCAACTCGAAGGGGTCGGCGTTTTTCTTTTGCGGCATCAGGCTTGAGCCGGTGCTGTAGGCATCGTCAAGTTCAAAGAAGCCAAACTCGGCGCTCGTGAACAAGATAATTTGCTCAGATATTTTGCTCAAGTGCGTGCCAATCATCGCTGCGATAAAGAGGAACTCTGCCGCAAAATCTCGGTTGGATACGGCATCCAAACTGTTGAAAGATGGCGCATCAAAACCTAAAGATTCGGATAATGCGACTCTATCAATCGGATAGGGACAGCCAGCCAATGCCCCAGAACCGAGGGGCAGGATGGAGACCCTGCGGGACAATTCCTGAAGTCTAGCTTGGTCCCGTTTAAGGGGCGGATAGTGGGAGAGCCACCACTGACTGAGCAAAATAGGCTGTGCCCGTTGCAGATGCGTGTACCCTGGCATGATGATTGCACCCCTGCCCCCATCCCAGCCTTCCCCCTTCGGGGGAAGGAGCAGTTTCTCCCCCCCTTGGGGGGAAATGTCCGAAGGACAGAGGGGGGCGGGGGAAAGATCGGCTTCTGCCCTTTCTACGAGCGCGGATTGCAGGTCAACGAGTGCTGCATCAAGAGCGGGGATATTGTCGAGCATCCAGAGTCGAAAATCGGTGGCGACTTGGTCGTTGCGGCTGCGCCCCGTGTGGAGTTTGCCTGAGAGCGCACCGATGATCTCGCCGAGGCGACGCTCGACAGCCGAGTGGATGTCTTCGTCGTCGGGTTTAACGGTAAATGTTTGGGCGAGAAGCTCTTGCTCTATTTGACGGAGCCCAGCCTGAATTTGGGTGTGTTCCGCCGCTGTAATGACATCCGCTTTATAAATTGCTTCCGCCCAAGCGATGCTGCCTCGCACATCCTGATCTGCCATTCGAATATCAAAAGAAATAGAGGCGTTGAGGGCGAAGGCGTCGGGGTTCGTGCTATTTTCAAATCTTCCGTGCCAGAGGGGTTGGTTGGTCATAAATGCTCCGTGGGTCAGTGGTCAGTGGTCGGTAATCAGTGAGCAGCCGAAACTGAAACCTGATTACCGAATACTAATTACTAACTAGTAGTTCAGCCAAGATTTATTGTCGGATATAAGCGGTGTAATTTGATGCGA
>JABGQU010000107.1 GCA_018648605.1 Anaerolineae bacterium
GCAAAATATATCAACTATTGAAAGTATAAAGGAACTTTTTGACACCTACTTAGCTGCGTGCATCGCAATAGTTTGCAATAATTCGTTCATTTTCTTATGAGTGCTAATATCCAGAGCGATCTCATTCAGAAATACTAAATTTTCGGTCTGTTTTTGTAAAGAGAAAAGGCTACGTTCAAGGCTTCTAACAAGATACGTTGTCGCCAGCACCAGAGCAGTACTTAGTAAAGCAAGCACCAATCCGCGCACGACCCAGGATGCTAAATTAGCTGAATTAGCCTGTAATTCGGGCATGATAACCAGCGTGCCAGAAACAAGCAACCAAGCCACAATGACACCTATTGCCATACCCAAAGCCAGAATAATGATCGTGCCTCGAAAGTCATAGAAAACAGAAGCAAAAGCTATCGCGGCAAAGATAATTAACAACCCATCACTACTCAACCCACCAGTAACGAGATTTGCCAAACCAACGCTAAATAAAATAAAAATAAAACTTCCTACACGAAAACGAAGCTCAAAACGAGTTAAAAAAGTTATAGCGGCTGTATATAAAAAGACAACAAGATAAAGGGCACCCAGACCTGCAGTCTGAATCAAAGAGTTTCCTTGAAGGTAGTCTTGCCTAAGGTTTATTAGACCCAATATAAGAACAGGTGATGCAAAAATAAATACCCCGCGCAAGACCCAGTCTAATGCGGTCTGACGCCAAGTATGGAGTAAATTTGGCTGTGTTGATATATTTGATGTAGAGGAAAATGTTTTCCAGAATTTCTTAGTCTTGCTAGCCACAGCAACCTCAGTCTAAAAAAAGGGGCAAGTACTCCCCACTAGTACTTTGGTGCTCTAAAGAATGCCGACATTATACTCAACTTTTTTGAATTTCAGATAAATTAAGTCTTAAAACGATGTTACGTAAAAGATACCTTTTGTAGAACTTGGGGCTGCCCTCACCCTCCGCCCTCTCCCAAAGGGAGAGGGGACTTAATTCCTTCTCCCCTTGGGAGAAGCTTAGGATGAGGGGAAATGACAGTCTGTTGTTCATCACTACGTAACATCAGTTAAAAAGAAAAACACCAAGACTTTTATGAAAGACCTTGGTGTTTTTATATTCCCTTTTGCCTAAATCTTACTCATATGCCAACGTATCACGCACGGTTAGGCGGGATGCCCGCCGCGCAGGAAGGGCACTTGCAAATGTGGCAATAATGATCGTCAGAAATAGCCAGAGCAGGATGCCATCCATACCAAAAGTGAAAGGTAGCGGCGATTTGAAAATCGCTACGCCAACGCCGTAAGTCAGTGCCGAGGTGATCGGGATTGAGAAAGCGATCCCTGCCATCCAACTAAGCAAACCGATAAAAAGCCCCTCGACCAAAACGATCTTCTGAATATCAAAATTCGATGCGCCAATAGCACGCATCACGCCGATCTCACGCGTGCGCTCGAGGGTGTTAATGCTCATTGTGCTCATCAGCCCCAAGCCACCCACGACCGCGGTCAGGATCGCCATCACCAGCATAAAGTAAACCAACACATCCGTCTGCTGGGTTTGCTGAAGACGCCACTCGGATGCCAATTGGATGTTGCCAACCTGAATATTATTCGCATCCATCAGGGTTTGTAGCTGGCTCGCAATTTCTTTTACGGAAGCGTCATTGTGTGTCTCTGTGATGATCCGTAACGAGTAAACTTCACCGGGGGCATTGATCAGGCGGCTAAGATATTCATAATTTGCATAAACCAGGGGTGGGACAACATTACCAGGCATTCGATAAATGCCAACAATTATCCACTCTGATTCGCGCTCCAGAATATTCATTTTAGTGGTATCGCCCACTTTCAGATCAGGGCGCACGCTGAGAAGGTGATTGCCGATGACAATTGCATTCTCATCCTCGGGCAGCAGCCAGCGCCCATCGGTTAGGATCGGCTCTATCAGGGTCGAATCCGCTGGTGGGGCAACGAAAGCAAGTTCATTGGCGGTCGTTTCATCCGCCGAGATGATCTCGCCACCAAGCATCATCCATCCCTCCGCACGCTGCACGCCGGGCACAGCTTCTACCATCGGCGCAACTTTTTCGTAACGATAGGCGCGATTAAACGAGATATTAATATCGGCGAGGAAGTACTTCTCCACATCCTGCATGGTTTTATCAAAAGTGCCAAAAAGATTCATAACCGCAACGAAAATCGCTCCCGCCAAAACCAATGTAGATAAGGTGAGAACAAGGCGTACTTTGCGACGAAAAGTATTGCGGATCGATATCCGCACCGGACGTGAGAGAAATCTCGAATCTTTTGTCTGCTTTTTAGGTTGCTTCACGCCCCCGTTCCCCAAACCGTAGTCGCTCAATGCTTCGCGTACCGTTATCCTGGCAGTGTTCCACAAAGGAAGCAGTGCTGCCAAAAGCGGAATAATAAAGGCAACGATGGCTTGTTGCACAACCGTTTGCGGGAAAATGGTGAAAGCGCCAACTTCAAAGTTGAGCCAGCCCGCCATGCCCACCAAGACCATTTTTGCCAAATAAGCCGCCAGTGGGGTTGCAAGGGCAAAGGCGACCACACCAAAGCTCAAGATCAGCACAATATACATTGTCATGATCTGATGCGTTTGCCCGCCGATGGCTTTCATAATACCGATCTGCTTGCTATGCTGCGCCATGAGAGAGTTGATCGTATTAACGATCAGGAATGCGCTCAAGAAAACTGTCATCCAACTCAGCACGCCTAGAACAACGATCACACCTTGGGTCACTTCCCAGCCAAAATGATGACCCGGATTAAAAATCTGGATAAAGTAGACGCTTGCGCCGCCTTTTTCAAGGCGGTCGGCAACGGCTTGAGTTACATCTGAAACATGCTGCGAATCAGTGGGGTTTTCGGAAACACTGACAAGGATTTTCGAGTAATAGGCAGAGGAGCCGCCTAGCCATTCCAAGGTATCCGTGTTGACATAAGCTGTTATAGAGCCCATCATATTGTAGGGAATAGTGGTCACATCGTGAATATAGCCTGCCACGCGTAGTTCGCGAATTTTTCCATTCGCTAGCTCAATATTGAGCATATCGCCCACTTCAAACCCAAAGCTTTTGATCGAGCGGTCCAGCAAGATTTCTTTATTGCCCAATGCCGGGAGGGATGCTTCTCCTGAAACTTCTGGCTTCAGGAGATTAACGTGAATCTGATCAGGGTCTTTGATACCGTCTAAGCTGATGACAACTTTCTTGCCATCATCCAAAAGCAATTGCCCAGCGACATCACTGCGTCCTTCTATAGCACCAACGCCGGGCACATCTTCAAGCGTAACAAGCAGGTCATCGTCTACGGGAGAAACGTAAACGGTAGACTCAGAGGGGTTTGCAGAGAGAAAGTCTGCATCCATATCACGGTTCATTTGCAAACCAATATTATTATTAAACCCGACCGCAAAAACACCCACGATCACTGTCAGGATCATCAAAAAGGTGCGGGTTTTATTTGCCCAGAAATCTGCCCACACTTTTTTCCAGCGACTGCTCATGCCTTTTCTCCCTTATGAACGCCGTTTGGCTTATCGCTGACGATCTCTCCGTCGGAGATAAGGGCAACGCGCGAAGCGCGTTTTGCCATCTCGCGGTCGTGCGTCACGATAATGATGGTTTTGCCTTGTGCAACCAATTCGTTGAAGAGGCCAAAAACACGTTCGGCTGTTTTCGAATCGAGGTTACCGGTTGGCTCATCGGCAATGATGACAGGGGGATTATTCGCCAGCGCGCGCGCAATCGCAACTCGCTGCTGCTGCCCACCCGAAAGCGCGGAAGGGAGCTTATAGGCATGGTCTGCCAATTCCATTTCTTCGAGAAGTTCCAGGGCGCGCTCTTTGCGTTCGTTCTTTGGAAAAGCGCTGCAAAAATCCATTGGCAGCATAATATTTTCAACAACAGAAAGCATCGGCAGCAACTGAAAGAATTGAAAAACTATTCCCAAATTATTGCCGCGCCAACGCGCCATTTTATTTTCGCCCAACTCATGCACAGCAGTTTGGTTGACCCACACTTCGCCTTCTGAGGGACGGTCAATGCCCGTGATCATATTTAGCAAGGTCGTCTTGCCGCTGCCTGATTTGCCGATCACGCTCACAAATTCACCGGCTTTGATATCCAAATCTACATTCACGAGCGCAGGGAAATCGCCCACAGCGGTTTTGTAGAGTTTATCTACCTCGCGCAGGGAAATCAATGGGTAGCCATTATTTTCGGCTGGCTTGCCGTTTTTTGTAAAAGGTAAAGTCAACATAAGAAACTCACTTTTTTGATATTCAACCAGTTCCTGAGCGGAGCAACCGACAGGGAGCGTAGTCAAAGGGCGATATTCGCAAAAGCCGCTCTTCGTCTACACATCTCACTTTCATTCGATGCTCCGCTCAGAGGCTGGCATTACTCTACAAATTCAACCAACGCCGTCATGCCCCAACGCATGGCAGGGTGTGTCTCATCAAGCGCAATGGTCACTTCATAGACCACATCACCCTGGTTTTGGGAGAAGGTCTGCCCAATCGACAGTACTGTGCCATTCAGGGGAAAATCCGAGATGGCATCCAATGTCACGATGACGGTCTGCCCTTCGGTGATATTGACCACATCCAACTCTGTCAGATCGGTTGTCATAACCAGCCAGTTGGAAAAATCGGCGATAGTCACATCTACCTGCCCCATATTTACCGCTTCGCCTACTTTGATGTTCAGGTTTGCTACCGTGCCCCCGATCGGAGAGCGCAGCTCGGCATTGGATAGCGCTACCTGCGCTGCCGACAAATTGCTCTGCACCACACTAGCATCACCTGATTGAAGGCTGGCATAGTCAGCCTGTGCTTGCGCTAAACGAAGCTCTGCCGCATCCAGATCGGCTTCGCGACTCATCCATTCAAGGGCTTGGTTGTAATCTGCCCAAGCGTTATCGAGTTCTTCTTTCAGGTCTTTGATATAGCCTCGTGGATTATCGTATCCCGTGTAAGGATCGTAAGCCTCACGCGCTGCATCGACCTTGATGCTCATCTCGGCAGCCGCTTCAACAGGGGTTAGTTCGTTGAATTTGGAGGGAACGGAGTAGTTATCTAAACGCTGTTGGGCAACGCGTAATGCTTCGTAAGCATCGGCAACTTCGTTTAGAACAACTGTCTCGGCACGCGCCACGTCTGCTTCGAGAGCATCGGTGTTTTCAAGGCGGGCGATCAGATCACCCTCGGCAACTGTATCTCCCTCGGCGACGAAAACATCACCGATCACGCCAGCTGCTGAGAAAGCAGGCTCTGCGTATTGAATCGGCTCCAGGCGCCCTTCGGCAATGATTGCACTCTCGACGGTCACTGGCGGGAGGGGGGTCTCTTCTGCTGTTGCAGGTGCGGCAGCACCACAAGCGCTTAATAAAGCAGCGAATAAGACAAAGGTGGAAAGAATGGCAAAGCGTTTCACGGGGTTACTCCTCTTCTTTTTTTGTGAAAGTGCGTCGCGCCCTGCATGAAACCCATCCGTTTCGGGGAGAGTACTTCAGTATGGCTCTCATCTATCGCAAAGGTGCGACGCACTTTTGTTGTTCATTTTTTTAATTCTTATATGGTCATTTACGCAAGATCATTCTTGCGAGTTGTATGAACAAGGGCAGTATAGAAGGGCGAAGGTCATATTTCATAGTGCTGGAGGTCATCTTCGGGGTCATATTTGCCTTCTGCCTTCTGATGGGAAATAACAGCTCATACTCTACAGCGCACAACATCAGCTATTAACGAGAATCCCTTTACAGGCATAGATGCTTTTCAAGGGGAGGCAAGCCCAAATCACGTATGTAACGCGCCTCCAAGAAATGGTAAACTAGTGAAACTTTCCCGATTTATTTCCGAAGGAGGCTCCAATGATTTACGGCATCCCGCTAACGCTTGGCATTGAAGAGGAGTATCAGATCATTCACCCTGAAACGCGCGACCTGCACTCTTATGTACAGGAGCTTTTGGAGCAGGGTAAGTTGATCTTCCCCGAGGAAGAGTTGAAGCCTGAGTTCATGCAAAGCCAGATCGAAGTGGGTAGCCAGGTTTGCCGGAATGTGAAGGAGTTGCGGCAAGAGGTGATCCGCCTGCGTCGTATGGTGGGCACATTGGCACAGAAAAACGGGATGAAGATCGCCGCCGCGAGTACGCACCCCTTTGCTTCATGGCTCGAACAAGATGTGAATGCGGGCGAACGTTATCGCGAAGTGCTCGATAAGATGCGCGGCGTGGCGGAACGCCTGTTGACGTTTGGGATGCACATCCATATCGGTTTTGGGGAAAGCCCTGAAAACCGCGACCGCATGATCGAGATCATGAATCAATTACGCTATTTTTTGCCACATATTTTGGCTCTCACGACCAGTTCCCCATTTTGGCAGGGGCGTAATACAGGTTTGAAATCTTATCGCAGTGTGGTTTTTGAGATGCTGCCACGCACGGGCATCCCTGCGAGTTTTGAATCTTTTTCAGAATATGAGACTTTGGTTGAAACACTGGGGCAGGTCGGTTCGGCAGTAGATGCTGAGGGAAAGCCCGATGCGACAAAGATCTGGTGGGATGTACGCCCACATCCAAAATTTGGCACTCTGGAAATACGTGTTTCAGATATTTGCACCAGTCTTGATGATGCGGTCGCTATTGCCGCGTTAATTCAGGCTTTGGTCGCAAAATTGCTCATATTGCGCAAAAATAATATGAGTTGGCGGCGTTATCGACAGCACCATATTATGGAAAATAAATGGCGCGCGATGCGCTATGGCATTCAGGGGAAATTAATCGATTTTGGTCTTAGGGAGGAAGTGCCAATGAATTTTCTTGCACTAGAAATACTCGAACTCGTGGATGATGTCGTGGACGATCTCGGCAGCAGAGAAGAAATTGAGCATATCAAGACGATCCTGGAACGCGGCACCAGCGCGGACCGACAGGTACAAACCTATACAGAAGCGCTGGAACAAGGCGCCAGCGAAGAAGAAGCTTTAATTGCCGTGGTCGATTTTTTAACTACAGAAACGATGCGTGGAGTTTAAATGACTGCTGAACAATCTTCTCATATCTTCATGACTTGGACAGATGTAGATCGTTTGATCAACTATCTCATCCCCAAATTTAATCGTGAATTTAACGCAATGATGATGGTCACACGCGGCGGCATCATCCCAGGGGGGATGCTTGCAGAGGCGATGGATATTACCCACGTATTGACCGCTGCCGTCGATTTTCCAGCCGAACTTGAAAAAGCAGATAATAAGCTCATGGCTTGGCCCCAATTCATCCAATTCCCCGTTGATGAGCAATTGGAGGGACGCAGCGTGTTGATCGTCGATGATGTTTGGGGGTCAGGACGCACGATCACAGCAGTTAAGAATCGCGTCTTGGCAGCCGGCGCAGACCCGCAAACCTGCGTGCTACATTTCAACCCTTATCGTACGCTCTTTGGCAAAGTGCGCCCCGATTATTACGCCGATATAACCGATACCTTCGTGCTCTATCCTTGGGAAATCGACCGCGGCGGCGACAAGATACTCTTATAAAAAAACATGCAAACTTTGCCCGCATCCACAGAAAAAAAGTTACAGACCTTAGGCAGCAATATCTACTTCGAGGGGCTGGATGAATCCGCTTTGCAAAGCGTTGCAGAGAAGATGCATCTCTATCAATTTAAGCGTGGAGAAACAATATTTCTTGAGGGCGAAGAGAGCGCAGGGTTGCATATCATGAAAAAGGGCAGCGCCAAAATATATCGTCTTTCGCCACAGGGGAGACAATATATCGTCAATATTCTCACCGAAGGAGCAACTTTCAACGAAGTCTCCGTTTATGGCGGCGGGACAAATCCAGTCAATGTCGCCGCACTTGAAGAAAGCAACCTTTGGGTTATTGATGTTGAAATTTTGAGAGACCTCGTTTTATTACATCCCGCCTACGCCCAGAAGATCATTAACAATCTTTCTGGGAACTTACGCAATCTTGTTCACCGTGTCAGCGGGATGGCATTCTATCAAGTCACCCATCGTTTGGCGCGACTACTCATCAAGCTCCCCGAAACTTCACTCAGCGGCGAGGGTGCCAGTCGTTTAACACAAGACCAGATCGCCGCGCGGCTGGGATCGGTGCGTGAAGTTATCGCGCGTTCATTAAAAGAGCTGGAACGTTGCGGCGCGATACGCGTAAAAAATCGACGGATCTATATTGAAGATCGAGAAATTCTAGAGAAAATTGCGCAAGGCATGTGGGAGTAATTCCCCTACCGCGAATACTTGCGCCCCTTCCAAGTTACCCCTCTTCCAGAAATCACCTTAAATGCGGATGTAAACATCATTGCTGCAAAGACGCCTGCGCCGAGGGGGGCTGTGAGCGCGTACCAGATGGGAATATCCATTGCCTGATTGGCTCGAATGCGCCAATAGATCAGTATCCCCCATAGGAATAAGGCTTCGCCCAATATCACGAAACTCACGTAATTTGGGCTTGCCACCGTTAAATAGACTCCTATCCCAACCCAAAGCGGAAGCAGCAACGCCGCACAAATGGCGAGAAACGCCCCGAAAATCCCCAAGACTACCAAACGCGGATCATCGCGTAAACCAAGATAAATATTCTTCGTCCAACCTTCCCACATCTCGGGCAGGGAGGTGTACATGCGTGTACGGACAAAGTCGCTGCCATCCGCAACGACGAGCCTGTAGCCGGATGATTTCGTCAGCACCGCCAAATCCTTATCTTCGACAATAGAATCTTTGATTGCTGCGTGCCCGCCAATCGCATCGTATACAGTGCGTTTGATGAAGATGAATTGTCCGTTTGCGATGGCAATATCGCTTTTAGGGTCGTTAACTTTACTTGGGGAAAAGCCTGCCGAAAGAGCGGTCATGACGAGGGGTAGAATTGTTCGCTCCCAGAAGGTTTCCATTTCCTGATGTGTGAAGATGCTGAATAAATCAGCATTGGAGGCAACTGCACTCGCGTAAACAGCGTTTAGCGTTTCAGGCGTGGGGAAGGTATCTGCGTCGATGAAGCAGAGCCACTCGCCACGCGCCGCTGCTGAGGCTTGGGTCAATGCATGGGGTTTACCGGCCCAGCCCAAAGGGAGAGCGTCTCCGTGAATGATTTTTAAACGGAGAGCTGTTTGAGCAAGTTCATCCAATGTTTGTGGGGTGGCGTCCGTCGAGCGGTCATCCAAAAAAATGATCTCAAGATTGGGGTAAGTCTGCGCCAAAAGGGAATCCACACAGCGACGAATATTGCGGGCTTCGTTGCGCGCAGGTACGCAAATGGAGATGAGGGGCGCACTATCTGAGATCGGGGTTGGCTCAATAACAATATCAAGCTGATATTGATTATGCAGCCAATAGAGGGTGATGATGCCGAGGATAAGGAGGAGGGTGGATATGAGCATATTTTTATGAGACGTGCATTGCATCTGCAAGATGCGTTGCACGTCGGGTTGGCCTACAAAAGCCGATATGCAGTGCACCTAAGGCGCAATGCATATCTCGGATTCTAAATCACCTGGACTGTCGAACCATTCTCGCCCTTCTCCACCACAATTTGTGTGGGGAAAGCTTCCTTGAGCGATTCAAGATGGGTGATGATGAGTATTTTAGCAAAATCGCCTTTGATCTGGTTGATGGCTTCGATCAGGCGTTGACGCCCCTGCGCATCTTGCGAGCCGAAGCCCTCGTCAATGATGAGGGTTTGCAAACGCGCTCCTTTTCGCTGCGAGAGGGCTTGTGAGAGTGCCAGACGAATAGCGAAATTGACTCGAAAAGCTTCGCCACCCGAGAACATCTCATAATCTCGCACACCCGCGCTATCGCTAATCTGGATATCGAGGGTTTCTTTCATATCGTCGCGTTTGGAATCTTTGTAGGAAGCCTGTGTCACAAAACGGATGGACATCTGCCCATTGCTAAGGCGGTCGAGGATGTCGTTGGCTTTTTCTTCGATCTCGGGCAGGGCTTGTTCGATAAGTAATGCAGGAACGCCATCTTTGCCAAAGGCGCGTTCCAATTTTTTATAACGGGAGATTTGGAGAGCGAGAGCCTCGCGCTGGGATGCGTAATCTGTCTTGCGGATGCGGAGCGAATCGAGCACCTCTACCTTTTGACGTGCTGCGCCGACCTCCTGATTAAGTTGATTCTCTTTCTCTTGCATCTGCAATAAGTCGGCATATGCCGCGTTTTCATCAGGAGTCTTTTCTTTGGCTGCGTCTAGTGCGGCTTGTGCCCCATCATATTCGGCTTGCTGGGCATCCATATCTTTCTGCCCTTTGGCGATCTGCGCATCGAGATTAGCAAGTTCTTCTTCGAGGGGTTTCAACGCGGCACGAGAATTTTCTAGCGTACGGAAATCATCTTCGGCAGCGCGCTGTTCTTTTTCCTGTTGACGGGCGGCATCGTGGGCAGCAGCATCGTAGCCGAGTTTTTTGAGTTCGGCATTTACATCTGCGAGTTGGGCACGGAATTCTTTGGCAAAATTTTCTTCGACGATAATTTTCTCTAATTCCGCAAGGCGTTTTTTACCCTCGTTTGCCCATTTTTCAGCACTGGCTTGGAGCGTGGAAAAACGTTCGTTGAGTTGCGTTAATTTTGTGGAGGCTGCGAGACGTTCCTGCTCTATATTTTTATATTGACTATTCTGCGCATCAAACTCTTGCACTTTTTCATAGATGGCATTCATCTCAGCGGTGTTAGCGCGATATTGGTCGCCTTGCGTTTTGCCATCCTTTTCCATTTTGGTTAAGGTCTCAGCGCGATGTTCTTCATTCAAATCCTGTCCACACAGGGGGCAGGCGGCTGTCTCAATTGCGGCGAATTCTTCAATACGCTCTTTGAGCGCATCCATCTGGGTTTTGAATTGTTTGTTCTCTACTTGCAGGGCGGCATATTTCTCTCGTGCGGCTGACTGTTCCTTTTGGAAGGCATCGCGTTCTTCAACCTTCTTTGCTATTTCTTCAAAAGCTTTTTCGGCAAGAGCAAGTTCTTCTTTTAGGATCCCTATGACAGTGCTTTGTTCTTCGTTCTCAAGACCCTGCTCACGAAGCAAGGTAAATTCCTGTTTTAAACGTGCTTCTTCAACACCAATCTCCTGTAAAAAGGGTTGTCTTTTTGCATCTTGCTCGTGGAATTGGGCGGCGGTTTCTTCCCAACGCGCGAGGGTTTCGCGGGTTTCTTTCCAGGCAGCGTAGGCGGCGTCTACCTCGGTGGCGCGGGCGAGAAGATCGGCGTAGCGTTCGCGCTCGGCAGCGCGTTCCGTGCGGCGGGATTCAGTATCCGCTTGGGCGCGTTGGGAACGGGATAATGCCTCAGCCAGTGTGTTGACCAATTTGCGCTGCTCATCAAGGGAGGCGGTTAAACGGCGAATATTCTCAAGAACAGATTCTTGTGCTTTACGGGTAGCAGATAGACGTCCGAGTTCGTTTTCGAGTTCGCTCAAGCGTGCTTTGCGGATTTCTTCTTCGTCCAGTTCGGCGTCAATTTCTGCGACACGTCCATCCACCGTATCCAGTTCTTGCTCAATTTCACGGCGTTGTGTGGCGGCTCGGTTTTTATATTCATCCCAAACTTCCAAACCTAAAATGCTGCCAAGAGTTTCCTTGCGCTGGCTGGCGTTCTGCTGCGTGAACTGGTCTGCTTTGCCTTGCAAGAAAAAGGCCGCGTTTATGAAAGTCTCGTAATCGAGACGCAAGGTTTGCTCAATACGCTCCTGCGTAGCGCGCAGGGTATGCTCGGTAAGCGGACGCCAAAGGCCATCATCGTCGATCTGAAATTCGAGATTTTTCTTTTTGCCGCGCGGCATGCTGCGCTGAATGCGGTAACGATTGCCTTCATAATCAAAGGTGTAAATTATTTCGGCGGATTTGGATTGCAAGTTGATGAGCGATTCATCGCGTTTGCGGGCCTGCCCAAAAAGTGACCAGGTAATGGCATCGAGCAGCGAAGATTTTCCTGCACCGTTATGGCCAGAGATACAAGCAAGGCTGAATTCGGTAAAGTCGAGTTCAACGGGATTTCGATAGGAAAGAAAGCCGGAGATTTTCAGCGAAATTGGAATCATAGGGCAATTATACCTTGCCTGCTCCCGCATCTAAACGGAGGAAGAGCACCTAACAATCTTTGTTTTCAAGGGGGCTTATGTTATCATCAGTCCGGAGCTATCATGGATACAACCCACACCCCGCAATCACGCCGTCGTATGATCTTGTTGTCAATTATTTTGGCAACATTGCCCTGTTATTGTATGGGGTTTGTCGCCATGGTTCTTGCTCCTGAACCCGCAACAATGACCCCGATGGTGAGCGAAACGCCCTCCCCCACACCTGCTACCCTTACCCCAACAATAGGCATCCCTACACTCAGTTTCACTCCCGAAGTGGTTACCCCAAGCATCACCCCGACCCCAACCGTAACTTTGACACCTACAGAAACCCCGTTTCTGCCCGTGACAAATACCCCTACCTCCACACCAACCAATACCGCAACGGCGACCTTCACGCCCAGCAATACCCCAACAGAAACCCATACGCCAACCTTTACATTTACCCCTACCCCCACCTTTACGCATACACCAACAGAGACACCAATTTCTTCCGAAGTAACAGTCGTCCCCGCTCCTTAGTAAACGATCTAAACCCTAGAGAAATCTTTAGAGAGTGTCTGAAAACTAGTCAAAATTCAGATAGTCGGGCAAACTTGCGGGA
>JABGQU010000108.1 GCA_018648605.1 Anaerolineae bacterium
TCCGATTGATGATAAGAACTTTAGCTAAAATTTGACTTTTCAGACACTCTCTTAGGGTTTCTTTCCCTACAAAAACACTTTATTGATAGAATGATATGCCCCATGCCTAATAGAACTGACTTTCTTAAAGCACTAATCTCCACATCTGGGCTCTCTGGTTTCGAGTCTCCTGTTACAGGTTTAATTGAAGATGCTTGGAAACCACTCACTGACGAGCTTAATATAAGCGCACTTGGTTCTCTACATGGGCTAAAACGCGGCAGTGGCAAAAGCCACTCGTTGATGATCGCTACCCATATGGATGCGATCGGCTTAATGGTTAGCAATATCTCCGGCGAGTTTCTGCATATCACAAATCTCGGCGGGATTGACATCCGCGTATTACCCGGGCAGGCCGTTATAGTCCATGGAACAAGCCATATTCCCGGTGTCATCGTCCAGCCACCTGCACATCTTCTACCAGAAGGTGCTGCAAAAGGTGCGGTTGCGCTTAAGCATCTGCTCGTGGATGTGGGACTCTCCACACGCCAGGTAGCGCGTAAGGTAAAGATCGGTGACACAGTTTCTTTCGCCACTGAGCCAACCGAAATGAGCGGCGGGACATTAGCCGGTCATTCGCTTGATAACCGCGCATCGGTTGCCGCACTCACACTTTGCCTTGAAGAATTACAATCTCGCGATCATATTTGGGATGTCTGGGCAGCCGCGACCGTACAGGAAGAAATCGGACATGTGGGTGCGTATACATCGGCTTTCAAAATTCGCCCTGATCTAGCCATTGCTGTAGATGTGACCTTTGCCAAAGGTCCTGGTGCAGGCGGCTGGGAAGCTTTTGAGCTTGGCAGCGGCCCTACGCTGGGATGGGGTTCAGTCAACCATCCATTTTTATATGAGCAATTTAAGCAACTCGCTGAAAAACTAGAAATGCCTTATGGCACCGAAATGCTGCCGGGCAGGTCTGGCACCGATGGTGACGATTTGCAAATCGCAGCCGAGGGTATTCCAACCATTGTGATCAGCATCCCTATCCGTTATATGCACACCCCTGTTGAATTGATCGCCACTAAAGATATTCAGCGCGCAGCGCGCTTGCTAACAGAATTTATTGCCCTGCTGGACGAAGACTTTTTAGAGAAAATCGTTTGGGATGATTAAATCCAGTCTCTGAGCGGAAGCGTAACGAAGTGAAGGCGTAGACGAAGAGCATCTCTTGTCTAATCCGTCCTTCGACTGCGCTTCGCTCCGCTCAGGAACTGAATTGGTAAAAACATGCTAAAAATCAAAAAGCCACAACTTACCCTACTCGAAAAACTAACTAACACCGTAGCTGTATCTGGCGACGAGGGTGCCATCCGAAAGATCGTGCGTGCCGAAGTTGAAAATCTCGCTGATGAGATCAAAACCGACACAATGGGCAATCTGCTCGTCACGAAGCGCGGCAAAGGCAGAAATCGCCTAAAGGTGATGCTCGCCGCCCATATGGACGAGATCGGTTTTATGCTCGTCAACGAAGAAGGCAGTGGTCTCTTCCAGTTCGAGACCATTGGCGGGATCGACCCACATCAACTGGCGGGGAAGCAGGTTTTGGTCGGGCGCGAAAATGTACCCGGGGTGATCGGGGCTGCACCCATCCATCTCGTTGGGGCGGGGCAGCAAAATAGCACGATCCAGGTTGGGGCGTTGCGGATAGATGTGGGGCCGGGCAAGCCTAACGTCAAAGTTGGGGATCGGGCGACTTTCGCCACGAAATTCCTGCGGATCGGCGAATCTGTCCGCGCAAAAGCGTTGGATGATCGGCTCGGAGTCGCCATCCTGATCGAATTGCTGAAGAATGCACCTACGAATATCGACTTGCTGGCTGCCTTCACCGTGCAAGAGGAATTGGGCTTGCGAGGTGCAAAAATTGCGGCGCATGCTCTTGACCCGGATTTGGCTCTCGCCATCGACTCGACTCCCGCCTACGATTTACCAATGCACGACGACAGCGAGAACATCCGCTACAATACGAAATTGGGCGAAGGCCCTGCCATCTACACCGTAGACGGACGTACGCTTTCAGACCCACGCATTGTGCGTTGGCTGAGCAAAACTGGTGATGCGAAGAAAATCCCCTATCAATATCGGCAGCCCGGCAGCGGTGGTACGGATGCCGGCTCGATCCATCTTTCACGAGCGGGCATCCCAAGTGGCTCTGTCTCTGTGCCCGGGCGTTACGCTCACACAGCGATGGGGCTTTGCCGCATTAGCGATTGGGAAAATACGTTAAATTTATTACACGCGGCGTTGAATGATCTTTCGCCGAAGATATTGAAAGAAATAAGATAAGATCACGAATAGCGCGAATAAAAAATTCGTGATTTAGGACAATTCTATGAAACCTTTATTGAAAAAACTGACTGAAACCTTTAGCCCCTCCGGCTACGAAGCACCCATTCGCGAAGTGATCCAGGCAGAGATCAAAGGCTTAGCCGATGAGATCAGCGTGGATGCACTTGGCAACCTGATCGCCCGCAAGGCTCCCGCTAAAAATGCCAAAGACAGCAAAAAGATCATGCTCGCGGCTCATATGGACGAGATCGGTCTGATCGTGAATCATGTGGATGAAAAAGGTTTCGTACGCTTTACACAATTGGGCACTTTCCTCCCGCATACATTGGTAGGTGCACGCGTCCGCTTTTTGAATGGAGCGTATGGCGTTGTTGGTGCAGAATATCTTACAAATCAAACCAAGCTTATTCCGCTCACAAAAATGTTCATCGACGTGGGTGCAAGCAGCCCAAAAGATAGCCCTGTGAAAATTGGCGATGTGGCAGCCATTGAACGTCCCTTCTATGACCTAGGAAAACGTTTGATCGCCAAATCAATGGATAATCGCGCCAGTGTAGCTGTACAGATCGAAACCATGCGCCAGCTTAAATCCAGCCCACACGATATTTATTTCGTCTTCACAACACAGGAAGAAGTTGCCGTACGTGGCGCAATGACTTCCGCTTATGGTGTTGACCCTGAGATCGGTATTGCACTCGATATTTGCCCCACAGGCGATACACCCGATAGCGCAACAAAAGATGTCAGCCTCGGGAAGGGGCCTGCCATCAAGATCAAAGACCCGGGCATGATCGCTGACCCACGCATTGTTGCCTGGATGATCAAGGGTGCTGAAAAAGCAAAAATCCCCTACCAACGTGAAGTGTCCAGCTTGGGCAGCACTGATGCGCGCGCCATACAGCTTGCGCGTGCAGGCGTCATGGCTGGCAATATCTCCATCCCCTGCCGATATGTCCACTCACCATCTGAGATGGTCGATTTTGACGATATGCAGAACACCGTCAAATTATTGGTGGCATTACTCAGCAAAGAGATCAAACTTTAATGAAGAAACTGCCTCGTCTCGCATCTTCTTTTTTACTCTTCACTTTTCTCGCGGCCTGCACTAGTTTTCCTATCAGCACATCGCAGCCTGCAACGCCAACACCGATCTCTGAAAACGCTGCCACGGAAACAGCGCCCAATACATCGGAAGAAACACCAGCAGAGACAGAGTCTCAAATTTTGCGCGTTTGGCTGCCATCAGAATTTGACCCTGCCGCCGAAACAGACGCCGGAGAAATTCTGCGCACACGTCTCGAAACCTTTCAAAAACGCCGCCCCGATCTTATTCTTGAAGTGCGCATCAAAGCAGTCGATGGGCAAGCCAGCCTGCTAAATGCCCTACTCACCACGCAAGATGCGGCCCCCTCCGCGATGCCCGATCTGGTCGCGCTCACACGCCCCGATCTTGAAAGGGCTGCGCTGGAAGGCATTCTACACCCTATCGACGGCTTGAGCACCCTGCTCGATGACCCCGATTGGTTCCCCTACGCCCGTCCACTCGCGCATATTCAGAATTCAGCATACGGGCTGCCCTTCGCTGCTAATTTGCTTGGCCTCGCCTATCGCCCTATCGAAGGTGCGCCCTCTCTGCCAAGCATAGCAAGCCTTCTCGAAGAAGAAACTCAAATTCTCTTCCCTGCCGATGATCCACAAGCGCATCTCAGTTTTTGTCTTTACACAGCTTCCGGCACATTGCTGCGCAACGAACAGGGGCTTCCTAGCCTCTCTGAAGAAGAGTTGACTAGTCTGCTTACTTTCTATCAAAGCGAAAATATTTCGCCAAATTCAGCCGACCTTCAAGACCAAGAAGCATTGTGGGAAGCTTTCAACACCCAGCCTGAAACTGCGTCTCCTTTCTGGACAAGCGATTTTATGGATAAAATGCCAGCAGATGCGCAAATTACCCTCATCCCCACTCCAAATGGAGCAAGCTGCTCCTTGGCAACTGCCTGGATATGGGCGCTGGCCGGATCATCCCCGGACCTCCAACCTGCTGCCGTTGAATTAGCAGAGTACCTGTCTGACAGCGAGTTCCTCGCCGCGTGGACAGCGGCAACCGGAACTCTGCCTCCCCGCCCCACCGCGCTGGATGAGAGTAAGACAACGCTGCATGAGTTGAGTCTCGTTGCGCAACCGATCCCCTCCAACGACATAATGGAGAGTTTAGGCGAAATTTTCAGAGCTGCGACGATTTCCGTTTTACGGGAGCAAGTTGAAGCAAGCGCGGCCGCGCAGGAAGCTATAACAAATTTCCAATAAATTTCTAAGCATCCCATGCTAGAATTTAAGTAATGTGTCTGATTATCCAGTAAAAGGAAAAAAATGATGAGAATTAGTAAAAAGTTAGCCAATATGATGAACCAGCAGATCGGTAACGAAATGGGTGCCGCCATGCAATATACGCAGATCGCTGCATATTTTGATATGCGCTCGCTGCCCAAATTTGCCGAGTTTTTCTACGCCCAGGCAGACGAAGAACAAGCACACGCAATGAAGTTTTTGCACTATCTGCTTGATGTAGGTGCAGAGGTAAAGATCCCCGCGATTGAAGCCCCCACCTATGAAGTTGCGGATACCGCAGCCAGTTTCCAGATGTCTCTGGACTGGGAAAATGAAGTCACCCGTCAAATCCATGCGATGATGGATGTGGCAATGGATGAGCGCGATTATGCTGCGCAAGGCTTTTTGCAGTGGTTTGTCACTGAGCAAGTGGAAGAAGTTGCAAGCATGGAAACATTATTGGATGTTGTCAATCGCGTAGGCGAGAAAAATCTCTTTATGATCGAAAGCTATTTAGTCCGCGAAGAAGAACCACCTGTTGCGTAAAGTACGTTTCTTAAAAGCAAACAGGCTCCCGAATGGGAGCCTGTTTTTTATTAACGGATGTTACGCACTTGTTTGGATTTCACCATCATGCCCCCCTGTCCTTCGGGCATCCTCTCATTTTGAAATGCAAAAATGGGGGGATGACTAGCAAAAATAGTTATTACCAGTTTTCTTATGCCCAAATAACCCAAAGAAAGATCATAATAAGCCCTGCCATAAAACGCAAGGCGAAACCCCATCCCCAACCGACCATAAGGCCTTTGGTGATTACTTTAGCTTCTTCACTGGTGTGCCCTTGATTCTTCTCCGACAAGAATAGTGCGAAGGGTGCCGCGATCAAACCTGAGATCGGAGAGAAGAAAAGGCTAACGCCAAGGCTCACAATAGCGGCAATCACTAGCGATCTTTTCGCTGCGCCATGCTCAAGGGCTTTTTTGCCCATCAAAATACCGTCGGAAATATTACCGATGAGCATGAGCACGGTCATGATAGAGAAGATGATCCAACCGGCTGTGCCAAAACCATTGATGATGCCAAATCCCAGCGCGGCGAGCCAAATGATAACCAACCCGGGGAAAACGGGCATGATCAAACCAAAAAGCCCAAATAACATAACAATGAGCGTAATAATGGTGATAGATGTTTCTAGCCAAGCAGGCATATTTCTCTCCTAAAGTTAAATATATAATGGTGTATTTCACAGCATATATTTAACGTAAAATTACTTACAAAGTCGCAATACCCTATTCGGCTTTGATGACTTCTATGCCGCCCATCCACGGGCGCAGGATTTCGGGAACGATGATCGAGCCATCGGCTTGCTGGTAATTCTCCATGATAGCGATCATGACGCGTGGCAAGCCCATGCCTGATCCGTTCAGGGTATGGACGAATTGATTCTTTTTGCTATCTTCGGGGCGGTAACGGATATTCGCACGACGCGCCTGGAAATCAGTCACGTTCGAGACGGATGAAACTTCGAGCCATTCGTTACAGCCCGCTGCCCAGACTTCGATGTCATAAGTGATCGTTGCGCCGAAGCCCAGATCGCCCGTGCAGAGTTGATGAATGCGATAGGGCAGTCCCAATAAGGCGACAGTCTCTTCAGCATCTGCCATCATTTTTTCGAATGCGGCATCCGAATCTTCGGGTTTGACGTACATGTACATCTCAACCTTGTCGAATTGATGTCCACGCTTGATGCCACGTACATCGCGACCTGCGCTCATTTTTTCACGGCGAAAACAAGGTGTATAAGCCGTATAATATTTTGGCAGATCAGCTTCTGCAAAAATCTCATCCATGTGATATCCCGTCAACGGGACTTCAGCAGTCGGCACAAAGTAGAGTTCTTCTTCGTGGTCTTTATAGAGATTATCAACAAATTTTGGCAATTGCCCCGCGCCATAAACAGTCTCTTTTTTAACCATGAAGGGTGTGTATTTTTCTGTATAACCTTGCTTGATATGCAGATCAAGCATATAGGCGATCAACGCACGCTGTAAGCGCGCGCCTGCCCCGCTCAACACATAGAAACGCGAGCCGGTCATCTTCACACCGCGCTCAAAATCGATTATATCGAGAGCAGGCCCAAGGTCCCAGTGCGTTTGCGGTTCAAAATCAAATTCGGGGATGTCGCCAACAGTCTTGAGAACAACATTCTCGCTCTCATCCACACCATAGGGTGTCATATCTCCAGGGATATTGGGCAACGTGGACATGGTTGCGGTCAATTCTTCATCCACATCTCGTAATTCATTATCCAATGCACTGATCTTGTCACCAACAGCCCGCATCGCTTCGATCTTGGCTTGACGTTCATCAGCACTTTTCATGCGCCCGATCTCTTTCGAGACGGCATTACGCTCGGCTTTCAATACTTCCACTTCGCTCAGGATCATACGACGACGCTCATCTAAAACAAGCAGAGAATCGACAACAGCCGAATCTGCTTGTCGTTTTTTGAGTGCTTCCCGAAGAATCTCTGGGTTTTCACGGATCAAACGAATATCTAGCATCTTTGCACCTCCAGGTGAAATAAAATACGCCCCCCGTCCGCAGCAGGACGAGGGGGCGTTCGTGGTGCCACCTGCTTTCGTTATACAATTCCCCTCTCCCTCTGGGAGAGGACAGGGTGAGGGTATAACCTCTAACACGCGATAACGGGCGTACCCGACCCTCTTACGATGCCTGCCAGCAATCCCTGCAAGGGTAACGTGATGCTTCGACAGGCTCAACAACCTGTTTACGAAGCACCAATCGGAGGGGATTTCGCTGGGTCACTGACTGTCTCACACCAACCGACAGCTCTCTGAACAAGTTCGCACAGCTACTCATCTCCGAGTTCGTTCAACTATGGGCTTATTATATACGTCTGAAAGAGAGAGTCAAGTTTTTAAGAAAAAAGATGCCGAGTGTTTTAAAAACACTCGGCATCTAAAATTTTGATCCAAACTACTCGCGGCTCATCGCATCCATCACAGCCACAGCCGCGATCTGAACGATACCGTGCACTTCATCACCCGTCTGCAAAACGTGGACAGGCGCGCCCATCCCAAGCAGGATCGGGCCAATTGCCTTGGCTTTTCCGAGTCTTGCCAAAAGCTTATAAGCGATATTTGCAGCGTCTAAAGATGGGAATACCAGCACATTGGCATCTTTCACATCACTAAACGGATACCGTTTGTCAATGATCTCCGCAACGACCGCGGTATCGGCTTGCATCTCACCATCAACAGCCAAGTCGGGGCGATTCTTTTTCACCAACTCAACCGCCTTCGCAACCTTATTTGAATGCGGATGCGGGGTTGAGCCAAAGTTAGAGAAGGAAAGGAAAGCAACACGCGGTTCAATTTCCAATTGCTTGGCAAAATCGGCTGCCAACGTTGCAATTGTTGCCAGGTTTTCTGCCGAAGGATCAATATTGACAGTTGCGTCTGTGAAAAGATAAACGCGATTCTCTACGACCATCAAATAAACGCCTGCAACAATATCCGTCCCTTCGGCAGTGTGATGGATTTTCAACGCAGGACGAATAACATCCGGATAATCATAAGTCAGCCCGGATACAACCGCATCCGCTTCGCCCATTTTAATCATCATTGGGGCAAAAACGGTTGAACGACGCATGATCTCTTTTGCATAACGCAACGTCATTCCCTTACGCTGGCGCAGCTTGTAATAAGCCTCCCCATATTTATCGCGCCTTTCCTTATCACGAGGATTAATCACTTCAGGCTCAAAATCCAAAGCCAATTCTTCAACCTTTGCCTTAATTCTCGCTTCGTTGCCTAAGAGAATTGGATGCCCAATCCCTTCATCTTTCACGCGGGCTGCCGCACGGATAATCTTGGATTCTTCGCCCTCTTCAAAAACAATCCGCTTCTTCCCACCAGATGATTTAGCTTTATTCATGATCAAATGGTGCATACGCGCACCTTTGCCTTGTCTAAATGCTAGCTCTTTACGATATTCTTCGATATCAATGATTCTGCGAGCTACGCCAGTATCCATGGCTGCTTGAGCAATTGCAGGCGCTTCCCACAACAAAACGCGCGGATCCATTGCCGCAGGGATAATATATTCACGTCCAAATTGCATACTTTCTTTTCCGTAAGCACGCAAAACACTATCAGGCACATCCTCACGAGCCAAAGCCGCCAAAGCCTTTACTGCGGCAACTTTCATTTCTTCATTAATTGATGTTGCACGCACATCTAATGCACCACGGAAAATAAAAGGAAAACCCAGAACATTATTGACTTGGTTAGGGTAATCAGAACGCCCGGTTGCCATGATGCAATCAGGACGAACTTCTTTTGCTAACTCAGGCTTAATTTCAGGGTCAGGATTCGCCATCGCAAAAATGATCGGATCTTTTGCCATCGATTTAACCATATCTTTCGTTAGAACATCGGCGACAGAAAGACCATAAAAAACATCTGCACCTACCATCGCATCATCTAATGTACGGGCATCTGTTTCAACGACAAATTCTTTTTTATATTTATTCAACCCTTCTCGCTCAGTATGCAGAACACCACGAGAATCGAGCATAAGCAGATTTTCAGGCTTTACACCAAGCCGAATAGCGAGTTTACTGCATGAAATCGCAGAAGCCCCAGCGCCATTCACAACAACTTTGATATCTCCGATTTTCTTTCCTACAATATCCAAGGCATTGATCAAACCAGCCGAAGAGATGATTGCTGTCCCATGCTGATCGTCATGAAAAACAGGAATATCAAGCATTGCCTTCAGTCTTGTTTCCACTTCGAAACATTCAGGGGCTTTAATATCTTCAAGATTGATCCCGCCAAAGGTTGGCGCAATCGCTGCGACAACTTTTATCAACTCTTCAACATCCAGCTCATCTACTTCGATATCAAAAACATCCACATCGGCAAACTTCTTGAAGAGAACCCCTTTCCCCTCCATTACAGGTTTAGATGCCAAAGGCCCTAGATTCCCTAACCCTAAAATCGCCGTACCATTACTAACAACCGCAACCAAATTCCCTTTCGATGTATATTCATAGGCATCTTCTGGGTTTTTGGCGATTTCTAAAACAGGAACAGCCACCCCGGGTGAATAAGCCAAGCTTAATTGTCGCGCAGTATCCATTGGTTTTGTAGGAACAATCGCCACCTTACCAGGTTTCCCTTTCAGGCGGTGATATTCCAACGCTTCTTCACGAGTAAACTTACTCATAACGATCTCCTTAGCTATTTTTAGCTATCCACTGGTTCAAATTAACAACCACAAATGATTATGACATAAGGGGGGACACTCATATAGTTCCTTTTGTCACAATATTTCGGTGATGCCTGCAAGGTGCACTCTTTCTATAATCCCCTTTCAATACAAAAAGTTACTCCCCAAACAAGCACATTTATTATTTTTTAATGTATAATACTTGCAATCTAACTTTAAAATTATCTACCGCCCAGTATCGCGGTCATGGCTTATAAACAGATCTTCTGAAAACTTTCAGGGTACACCCTCTGCTCAACGGAAAGTCCATCGATAAATCAATATGATGGACAGATGTGAAACGGTCGAAAAGAAAAACAATATAGAAAATAGACTTTAGCAAAGGTACCCCGGGTGAAGCATATCACCACATATAACCTTTCTCGTTCTTGTTGAATAACACAGAAACGTTGATTGGCATATATTGAAGTAAAGACCCACAGCCGTGGCCTTCTCTCTAGGTTTACGGTTGTATTTGTTTAATGCCAAAGATTACTGCAATGAAAGTTCAGCTAAAAAATAAAGGGCGTGTCAATATCTTTTTAGATGGTGAATTCGCCTTCGGTCTAACTCGACTAGTGGCTGGATGGTTGAAAGTTGGACAGGAACTCGACGAAAAGAAAATAGCCGAGTTACACGCAGAAGATGAAAGTGAGATGGCCTATATCAGGGCACTCAACTTCCTTAGCTATCGTCCACGCTCCATTGCAGAAATAGAACGCAACTTGCGCAAATACAAAGTTCCTGAGACGATTATTCCTGCAATAATCGAGCGGCTCAAAGAGAAGAACTTCGTAAACGATCATGATTTTGCAAAAATGTGGGTCGAAAACCGTAACACCTTTCGCCCGCGCGGAAAACGAGCACTCAGGCTTGAACTCCGTCAAAAAGGAATTCTCGACGAAGACATCCAATCTATTTTGGACGATCTCGTTGACGAAGAAGCCCTGGCTTATCAGGCCGGGATTAAAAAAGCAAAAAAGCTGGCGAATTTGGAATGGCAAGATTTTCGCCGCAAGCTCGGTGCCTTTCTCGCACGACGCGGGTTTTCTTACAGCATTATCAGCCCGCTTCTGCGCCCTTTATGGGACGAGGTGCAACCGGAAGAAGATACCGAGCTTTTATAACTAAAAACGAGGATGATCATGAATCAACAATTTTTTACCCCGGCATTAGCACTGCTTCTGGGTTTGCTGGTAGGCTATATGGCTCACCGCTTCCAAGAAGAACGCCGCCGCCAAAAAGATCAGAGCAAAGCCGAAGATATTCTCAAAGGCGCTAGCGAACAAGCCCGCCTGATCGAAATTCAAGCGCGCGATAACGCCCTGAAAGTCATGCAAGACGCAGAAAAAGAGCTCAAAGAGCGTCGTCATGAACTCAATCAGGACGAAAGCCGTCTTCAAAAACGGCGCACAGAGCTTGATGATCGCGTTGAAAAGCTCGAATCGCGTGAGCAAGTGCTTAATAAGCGTCAAAGCACTGTTGATCGTCGCGCCAATGAAGTTGATAAAAAATACGAAGAGCAAATAGAGAAACTTCAAGAAATTTCACAAATGACGACAGATGAAGCTCGCGAGTTGATTCTGGCTGAAGTCGAAAAAGACGCACGTGGCGATATGGCACGCATCATCCGTCAAATCGAAGCGGAAGCACGTGAAGACGGTGAAAAACGCGCCCGTCGGCTGATCGCAGATGCTATCCAGCGTGTTGCATCCGAACATGTTTCAGAAGTAACATCCAAGATCGTTCCCCTCCCCAATGATGATATGAAGGGACGTATCGTTGGGCGTAACGGACGTAATATCCGCGCATTTGAGCAAGCCGCTGGTGTGGACGTGATCGTCGACGACACCCCCGAAGCTGTCACCATCTCCTGCTTCGACTCGGTCCGCCGAGAGATCGGTCGCCGTGCGATGGCACGCCTAACCCTCGATGGACGCATCCACCCCGCGCATATTGAAAAGATCATCAAAGAAGAGACCAAAGCCGTAGACAAAGTGATGGCAGAGGCTGGCGAACAAGCTGCCTACGATGCCGGTGTACGTGGATTAAAACCCGAAGTTCTACGCATGATGGGACGACTTAAATTCCGCACATCCTATGGGCAAAACCAACTTGCCCACGCAGTTGAAGTTGCAAAACTTGCCAGTATTTTGGCAGCCGAACTCGGCGCAAATATCGAGATCGCTAAAATGGGCGGCTTCTTACATGACGTTGGTAAAGCGATGGATCATAATCAGGAAGGCACACATGCCATGCTAGGCGCGGAATTCTGCCGTCGTTATGGTGTCAACGAAAAAGTCGTCAACGCGATCGCTTCGCATCACCATGAAGTAGATCAGGAATCTGTAGAAGCGGTCATCGCTGAAGCTGCCGACGCAATTTCGGGCGCACGCCCCGGTGCACGCCGCGAAGATCTGGAAGCCTATATCAAACGCATCCGCGCACTTGAGGAGTTAGCCGCATCCTTCAAGGGTGTCCAGAAAGCCTACGCCATCCAGGCAGGGCGTGAAGTACGCATCATCGTTCGCCCGGAAGATATTGATGACTTCACCGCCGGAAAATTGGCACGTGATATTGCTAAACAGATCGAAGAGACTATGCAATATCCGGGTCAGATCAAGGTGATCGTCATCCGCGAAACGCGAGCAATTGATTACGCTAAATAAAAACGAAAAGGTATGCTAAAGATAAAACTTCCGAATTCTTTATGAACTAACCCCATAAAAGTAGACACGAAAAGAAAGCCCTCCTGTATAAAGTAAAACAGGAGG
>JABGQU010000109.1 GCA_018648605.1 Anaerolineae bacterium
CTAAAGTGGACGACATAAACCGGAATCAGTGGATGATTTCACCGGAATCCGCACTTGCGTTTGATCTCTGTTGGAGTAACTCCTAAAATCGCATTATACGAACTGAAACGACAGTTACGAAAACCTGAGCATAATTTTGCATCAATGGGGTTTGCGTGTACATAAAGAATCAGGCGCATCAAATAAGATGAATTTGCTACGGGCTTGCGTTTAAATTTATACTGAAAAAGACTGCCTGTGCGGTCATAGTGTTTGTTGATACTCTTGGCATAGCTGATGAAGAAATCTCGAAAGGCTTTTTCAAGCGGGGTGAGCTTTTTGCGAGAAGAGACTTCAAAAGTTCCCGAAACTTTTGAAGTCTCCTTTATCCGGAGCACAAAATGAAAATGAGTAGGCATTAAACAATAAGCATAGGTGTCCACAAAACCTGAAAGATACTTTTGATACTGCTTGAGAAAATAATGATAGTTTTCTTCTTCGAGGAAAAACTTCTCTCGATTATTCCCCCGATTGTATATATGATAGAAAACGCCTTCATTCATGTTTTTCTCCCTTTTAAAAAGAGATTACAAAAGTCTTTAAGACTTTTGTAATCTGATTCAATTCACCATCTCTTTCAACTCATCTTCACTGATGATTTTCACTCCCAAACCCTCTGCCTTCGTCAGTTTCGAGCCAGCTTTCTCCCCTGCTAATAAATAATCCGTCTTTTTGCTGACGCTGCCCGTCACCTTGCCGCCCTGCTCCTGAATGAACTCTTTCGCTTCGGCGCGCGTCATTGTTGGCAGCGTGCCCGTGATAACAAAAGTCAACCCACTGAACACTGAAGACTGATCACTGACCACTGATAACTGATTACTGGGATTTAAACCCGCATCCCGTAATTTGCCGAGAATCTGTTGATTAAACGGAAGCAAGAACCAATCCACGATCGCAGCGGCGATGTTGGGGCCGATCCCTTCGATGGCTTCCAGATCATCCTGTGTGGCGGCGCGCAGGGCATCCAAATCTGCAAAATGATCTGTTAGATCGGCTGCCACACTCTCGCCCACGCCGCGAATTCCCAACCCTGTCAGCAATCGCGTTAAAGGCTGCGCTGTAGATGCCGCAATCGCGTTTAGCAAATTATCGGCTTTTTTCTCTTTGAAACCTTCGAGCGCGAGCAAGGTTTCTTTTTCTAAAGTATATAAATCTGCTACGTCGCCGACCAAGCCCTCGTTGACCAACTGCTCGACAATTTTGATGCCCAGCCCGACGATATCCATTGCACCGCGCGAAACAAAATGCTGGATATTGCGGATGAGCTGCGCCGGACACGCCGCGTTGATGCAATAATAGGCAACTTCATCCTGGATTTTTTCGACAGTTTGCTCGCAAGCGGGGCATTTTTTGGGTGGATGCACGGGACGCTCGTGACCCGAACGTGCTTCCGTTATGGATGCAATGATGTAGGGAATCACTTCACCGGCGCGTTTAACCAAAACCCGATCCCCGATGCGGATATCCTTCTCGGCGATGAAATCGAAATTATGCAAAGTGGCATTGCTGACGGTGACCCCGTTAATTTCAACAGGCTCCAGCACCGCTTTTGGCGTGAGTACGCCCGTCCGACCGACTTCGATTTGGATGTCTTTGAGTGTCGTGGTCACTTCCAGCGAAGGGAATTTGTAGGCAGTCGCACCGCGCGGGTCTTTGCCGACGATGCCGAGCGAATCGGAGAGTTCGAGATCGTCGATCTTGATGACGATGCCATCCGCTTCGTAGGGGAGTTGGTCGCGGGCTTCTTCCCAATTTGCGCAGTAGGTGATGGTTTCTTCGATATTGCTGAAATTGCGCGAATCCACGCTGACGGGGAATCCCAACTCGCGGAGATATTCGAGCCGCTCCCATTGCGAGTTTGGCACTGTGCCACCTTCGGCGTGGACGATTTGATAAATAAGCAAAGTTAAGGGTCTTTGCGCGGTGATACTTGAATCAAGCTGACGCAACGCACCCGCCGCCGTATTGCGCGGATTTTGATATGTTTTTTCGCCAGCTTCAGATAGACGTTCGTTGAGAGATGCAAAATCTTTGTGGGAGATGAAGACTTCGCCTCTTACGACCAAGTATTCGGGGAGGGAGTATTCAGTATTCAGTGCTGGGGAGTCTTTGAATAATGGGAGTTCTCCCTGTTCACTGACCACTGAAGACTGATTACTGCTTACTGGAATTTTCAATGGAATTGCTTTTATTGTCCTAAGATTGGCGGTGATATCTTCCCCTATTTCTCCATCGCCGCGCGTTGCGCCTTGAACGAAGATACCGTCTCGATAATGCAACACCACTGAAAGCCCATCAATTTTTGGCTCGACGGTGAATGCCGATTCGCTTACTCGTTCATCCAATTTGCAAACGCGCTCAAACCAGGCGCGGGCATCGTCCGCGCCGAAGGCATTCGCCAACGACAGGATCGGAGCCGGATGACGCACCTTGTCGAATTTAGATGCAGGCGGCGCACCAGCCCGCTGGGATGGCGAATCGGGCGTGATCCACTCAGGATGCTCGGCTTCGATGGCTTTGAGTTCATGCAGCAAACGGTCGTATTCCCCGTCGCTGATGATGGGGGCATCGAGGACGTGATAGCGGTAATTATGCTGGCGAATTTCTTCGCGGAGGGTTTTGAGTTTTTGTTGGATGTCGGTCATGGTAGAAATTATAGTCTTTAAATTCTATTGGCACAAAATTTACCGAGTTTTCTATCTGTTTTTGGCAAATAAGAATACTTTCAATTTAGTTTGTTTCAGTGACACAAGCAATATCTCCTGTGACTTCGAATACTTTGAACGAGCAGTAGAGTGACCAAACTAAGCTTGGATTGCTTAAGTTGATATTCAAAATCTCTTCGATTTTTCGAATGCGATAATCCATTGTATTACGATGAATGCCTAGTCTAAAGGCAGTAGACTTGGCATTACTGCCACTGATGAGATACTCATAAAGACTTTTCGAAAACTCGGTCTTATTTTTTTCATCATACTCGAGCAATTCAAAGATCAGAGGGTCACAGAATTTTTTCAAGTCTTTCTCTTTGCCGGATAAATTGATTAGATGATAAAAAGCCAACTTATCGTATGTATAAAAACTATCTATAGGATGGGCTAGAGGCCCCAGTTCAATTGCCGCGACAGCTTGTTCGTAGTGAATTCTCAAATCTGCTAATTTATGGAAGCGGCGACTGATGCCGCTGACTAAATGATGTTCCTTAAGAGATTTTTTTAAGTTCAAGAAATCGGTATCGGTCATAGGGATATTCTTTTTACGGTCAAGTAGCAAAACGATGGCATCCTGGTATAGCACACCGATAGAGCCATCAATTAATGTTGCGAATAAGTCTCTTAAGTAGATTAAGGCTGATCGGTTTAGACCATCATCTTCGTAGCGAATTACAACGACATAGAGGTTCTGCTGAAGTTTTAGATTTAAAGCCTGTACACGATCTTGCAACAGGGCGGGCGATTCTATTCGATTGTCAAGAATGTCTGCTAACAGGAATTCGATTGCGATCCCCTTGGTTTCGTGAAAATGACTTTCTTTTTGTAGTTCGCAAGCTAAAGTGTCACAAAAGACGCGGAAGAGTTCAACATCTTCCTCTGAGAAAGATTTGTCATACTCAATCATGGCCGCATAACCTATGACACGATCGTTGATAGCAATCCTATGTTCCATTCGAATATTCTCAAGAGGATAAGTTGTGATTTGGGGGACATCGTTCGCTGAAAGCTTTTTGATCTCGTCTAGGGAGTTTAATGTTTTTACCAAGTTTGGATCGACATAGCCTTTGCCGATAATGTTCTGCCAAGTGGAATCTTCAACATCAGTCCTGTGGTTGTGTCCGATTAATTTCAGAGCGGCATCGACAGCAAAAATCGGATTACCAAGAACTTCAAAACCAACACGAAAGATATTCTGGATACCCTGATTCGATATCAAGGCTTGAAAGAATTTGAGAGAAGCTTGCTCGTATTGGCGCTGTCTTGTAAAGAGATCATTATTCAAGGTCATTTTCACACTCCGTATGGACTGGTAAAAAACACAAAAAATGGTTTCTGTTTTATGAATCTAACACAAATTGAAAAGAAGGTGATCTTGTTATGATTTGATTAGTGTTTTCAAGTTGACGTTTGTCACACAATTTCGCCAAAGGAGTATAAAAATGCAACTAGAAGGTAAACGTATCGTTATGACTGGAGGAGCAAGCGGTATTGGTGCTGCAACAGTATTGGCTTTTGCCAAGCAAGGTGCTGCTGTTATCTCTACCGATGTTCAAGATGAAGCTGGTAAAGCGGTTGTCGCAGAAGCAGCGAAACTAGGCGTTGGACCGATTAAATATATGCATTGCGATGTCAGTAACCAGGATGAAGTTAATCAGGTTTTCGACACGGCAGTCGCTGAACTTGGCGGATTGGACGTGATGGCAAATCTTGCTGGCGTCGAAAAAAATGTGGCTGCCGAGGATGTGAACGAAGCAGAAATCGATTTCATCATGAACGTCCATGTCAAAGGGACGATGTACACCAATGCTGCTGCCTTTCGTTATATGAAAGATACTGGTGGTTCGATTATTAACTACACATCTCTCGCTGGTATTTCTGGTTTTCCTGGAATTCCGATCTACGGGGCTGCCAAGGGCGCAGTTCTGGGATGGACGCGTAATGTGGCAAAAGATTGGGGGCAGTATAAGATCCGCACAAATGCTGTGGCTCCATTTGTGATGACTCCAATGGCACAACTTACTTTCGATCAGATGAGTGAGGAAGCATTTGCGGGTGTAAAAGCCTGGTTCCAAATGATGGTGCCACTAGGCGGCTGGTTAGGAGATGTGGAAGATTCTGCAAATGTGAATATTTTCCTTGCCAGTGATGCATCGAAATTCATTACCGGCCAGACCATCAGTGTGGATGGCGGCTTTGTGATGGTGCGCTAAAATTAAAAGTTAGTCTGCCAAGATTATTAGAAGTTTTGCGATAAAAAAAAGGAAGGTGACAGTTTTACTGCCACCTTCCTTTTTTTGTTTAAGTTTTTAAAATTTAGAGAGGTATTCTGAGCTACTGTTGTGCTTGGTCAAGTTTCCTGTGTTTTTGTGTCTAAAACTCTTGCATAATATTATCCAATTCCCTCACCAACCTCGCCGCATCCTCTTCCGTGAAGACGATTGGCGGTTTGATCTTGATGATATTATGCAGCGGACCATCCACGCTGAGCAGGATATGTCGATTCCGCATTTCTTCGACGACGCGATAGGTTTCAGCGGAAGCAGGTTCGAGCGTGGAGCGATCCCGCACCAGTTCGATGCCGAGGAAAAGCCCCTCGCCGCGCACATCGCCGATCAGCGGATGGCGGTCTATTAATTCCATCAAACCCTCTTTGAGTTTTGCACCTACGCGGAGCGCATTTTCCTGCAAAGCTTCATTTTCGATCACATCCAGTACAGCCAAACCGACCGCGCAAGAAACGGGATTGCCGCCAAAGGTGTTGAAATATTCCATGCCGTTGTTGAATGCGGCCGCAATTTCAGGCGTGGTGACCACTGCCGCGAGCGGATGCCCGTTGCCCATCGGCTTGCCCATCGTGACGATGTCGGGCACAACGCCATGACTTTGAAAACCCCAAAAATGCGTACCAAAACGACCAAATCCATTTTGGACTTCGTCGGCGATGCAAAGGCCGCCAGCCGCGCGTGTGCGGGTATAGATTTCTTTCAAATACCCTTCGGGGAAAACGACCTGCCCGCCCGTGCCGATGATCGATTCGCTGATGAATGCTGCCATGCCATTTGTGCTATCAATTGCCTCTTGAGCCTGCTCTGCATATCGCGCTACAGGGTTGGCATCATCCCGAAAAACACCGCGAAAATCACAAGGTAAAGTCAATTTATGCACCCAATCAGGTGCACCTGTGCCGCCCTTCCCATCAAATTTATAAGGCGAAATCTCCACCAAACTCGATAAATTCCCGTGATACGCCCCCTCCAAAACGAGCATATCCCGCTCGCCCGTATACGCCCGCGCCAATCGCAGCGCAAGGTCGTTCGCCTCGCTGCCCGAATTCACAAAAAAGCAGACCGAGAGCGGGGCGGGCATGGTCGCCGTGAGTCGCTCCGCCAGTCGCACGATATTCTCGTGCAAATAGCGCGTATTCGTATTCAACGCCGCCGCCTGCCCCGCCAACGCCGCCACCACGCGCGGGTGCGAATGCCCCACATGGCAAACATTATTCACACAATCGAGATAAGATTTTCCCTTTTCATCGTACAAAAACTGCCCCTGCCCACGCACAATATGCAACGGATTTTCATAAGACAAACTCAATGCCTCGCTGAGATTCTGTTTTCTCTTTTGGATGATCGCCTGCGGCGCGAGCCGAACGTGATTTGGGCTTGCTCCCGTCTGTGAACTTGGTTGCGGCGGACACATACTACCTATTAACAACGTCGCATCTTCGGCATTTACCGCGACTAATTTCTCCAACGCATCCCAAGCAGGCTCGGCATGTGTCTGATGGTATTCATTCTCAAGACTGCGCCCCGATGAAATAGACGCGCTCACCGCTAATCGCGCACAGGTCAAATCATAGAGTAACGAGATTTCGGTCGCGCTGAGTGAAATTATGCTGTGGTAGCCTGCCGCGATATGAGCAATTGCTTCGATGGGCTTCTCTTCGCCGAGCAATGCATAGGCCGCACAGATCGCCACTTCAAAGACGCGTGGCGAGTAGCGTAAATCACCAAAATCGAAGATGCCGCTGATCACGCCATCCTGCACGAGCAGGTTCTGGGTATTCGCATCGTTGTGGATGACCTGTTTATGCAGATCGGGCAAAACAGGCCTTACACGTCTTTTGAAGCGCTCCAAAACATGCGAGAGCAATGCACGCCTTTCAGGTGTCGCGATACCATCCAAGCGTGGCTCAATCGCACGAAGCGCGAGAGATAGATCCCAGAGCATATCCCGATTCATTGCGGGGTGCTCAAAATCGGCAAGAGCGATATCGAGTTTGGCTAGATAAGCGCCCAATCCACGCAGTAGGGTTGGCGTTTGTGGGGCTATATTTTCGAGCAGTGTCCCCTCTAAATAACTGATCATCCGCACGAGATATGTTTCTCCATCATGGGAGATGGGGAAGAGACTCTTGCCTTCTTTATTCAGGATAATCTGCGGTACGCCATCAAAGTCTTGCAGATGCCATAAAGCAGCGTTCTGAAATTCGATGTCCTCGCGCGGCGTTTCTTGTGCGTGGATTTTTAGCACATAAGACCTGACAGGTTTTGAAAACCTGTCAGGTCTTTCGCTGATAAGAAAATTGCAGTCAATATCCCCGGGCAGGGGTTTGGCTTCTGCGTCGATGCCATAATATTTGGCAGCTATCTGAATAGCGTCTTTTTGGGTGAGAGGGGGCAGGGGCATGGGATACTCCATATTGAAAGATGTGCATTGCATCTACAAGATGCGTTGCACATCGGGTTATACATATAAAACCGAACTGCAACGCACCAAGAGCAGGTGCAATGCAGTTCTTCTTCTATTTTTTCACCAGCTCCTGCCCGTCGGGTGTATCGCGGACTTCCCAGCCGAGGGCGGCTATCTCGTCCCGTAGGCGGTCGGATGCGGCAAAATCTTTTTCGGTGCGGGCAGTTTGGCGGGATTCGGCTAGTTGTTGCACCTCTGCCGGGGGAGCGGAAGCAAGTTCTGGGTCAGGGGCGTTGCGCAGGAATTCAAGCGCGTCTTCAGAGATGCCTGCGTCCATATCCGGGATTTGGAGCTTGCCGAGTTCTTCTAATCCGCATTCTTTTCCTGCAGGATATATTTTGGTTTCTATGCCATCGCAGATGGTAATAGAGCTAACGCCACTAATATGACATTTTCTGTTTTCGAAATCAATAATGATGCCGGTATGTTCATCTAAACCGACGATGGTTTGCCCGGCAGGGAGCATGCTGCGCCAAATATCGAAACGGTCACGCCCGACGAAACAACGGCTGGTATCGAGATCTGCGCCGCCTTCGGCGTTATTCCAGTGCGGGATGAAGGAAACGGGCAGGTTGTAATCCTTGAAGAGATCAAGCCCGTCTTTGACGTGTACATCTTCGCCGACTTTGAATATTTCGTAAACAGGCAGGGCATGTGCGCCGATGGCGATGGTGGCTGCGCTGGCAAAGACGATGGTCGCGCCGCGACGATGACGAGCACGAATGATGTCCCAAGCGAGACTGCCCTGAAGTTGACGCACAGCATAGGTCGGGCTGCCAGGTCCCATAAAGATCAGGTCGGCGCTGCGGAGGGGGGCAAGGATTTCGGGGTTGTCGGGGCTGAAATCGGTGCCGCGCTTGCGGGCTGGGATGATGTGGATTTCCGGGGCGTAGTTTTGCAGGCGGGTTGCGAGATAGTCGCCGACTTTTTGAGCAACAAGGTCAGAATTGAGTTCAAATCCTGCGGTGGTTTCGAGAATGGCGATTTGGGGATGTTGTGGGAGGTCTTTGATGAGGCGTTCGAAGATACGTCCACCGGCGAGGGAGGTTTCACCTGAACCGAGAAAGGCTATTTTTCCATACATGTTTTTTTACCTATAAAGAGAGAGTAGAAGTTTGTGATGATTTTGCGAGCGGAGCGAAGCAATCTCATTCTTTTATTAATTCACGTGCTTTTTGCCAGATGGCATCGAACATCATAACAGTCAGGCGTCCCGTTTGGGTGTTTTGGCGGCTGGGGTGATAGGAAGACAAGAGCCAGTGATCGGTGTTCGGTGAAGCAGTATTCAGTGGATCAGTGTTCAGTAGATCAGGGGGCAGTTTGTAGAGTGCGCCGTGCCCAAAAGCATAATCCTTTTTGCGGAGGTTGAAGATGCGTAAAATTCTGTCGAAGGCGATGCGCCCGAGAGCAACGAAAACTTTGGGTTGGATGAGTTCTATCTCGCGCTCTAGAAAAGGTTGGCAGGTGTTGAGTTCAAGAGCTGTGGGTTTGTTTTGTGGCGGGGCACAACGCCCGGAGGCCGTGATCCACATCTGGGAGAGTAACAAGCCATCATCACGAGCGAACGAATCCGCTTGGGAGGCAAATCCTGCACGATAGAGCGCGGGAAAAAGAAAATCGCCGGAGCCGTCGCCGGTAAATTGTCGCCCCGTGCGGTTGGAGCCGTGCGCGCCGGGGGCAAGCCCTACGACCATCACAGCGGCGTTCGGGTCGCCAAAGCCTGGCACAGGTTTGCCCCAGTATTCATGGTCAAGATAGGCTTTTCGTTTGACTCGTGCAACTTCTTCGCGCCATTCTACGAGGCGCGGACATTGACGACAGGCGATGATCTCTTCAGTAAGTTTTTGCAATTCTTCCATAAGTTTTTTTGTACACGGACCGCACGGATATTTTTTCCGTGAGCTACGGATAAAACGCCGTGTTCTCCACGTTGTCCGTTTACAAATTATGAATTTCGCACCATCTCTTTGGTGTGCTTGAAAATATCATCCACATTTGTCGCTGCGCCCCCGCCTTGTGCAATGGATTTATCTCCGCCACCGCGACCGTTGAAGGGTGCGAGATGATCTTGCAGCAATTCATTTGCGCTCAGTTCCGTATCGTCGGCACAGGCGGTGACGAGTGAGAGCTTGCTCCCATCGAAGGATGCCAAGACAGCCACCATGCCTGGATAAACGCGTAATTTCATTGCCAAAGAGCGTAATTCGCCAGCATTCCGATTCTCGAAAAGACTTGTTGCCAGCCATTTTTCGCCAATCGGCTCGGCGAGCTGTACCATCTTCTGTGCTTCGATCTCCAATTTCATTTCGCGCAATTTCTTTAATTCATTTTGGGCGCTTTTCAATTGCGTGTACTGGCTTTCGACAGTTTCTTTCAAGGCATCAATACCAATTGCTAAAAACTGCGCGCTCTCTTGTGCGGCTTTTTGCACTTCGTCAAAAAATGCAAAAGTCTGCCAACCTGCCACAAAATGGATACGTGTTTTCTTGTTGATCCGTTCTGTACGCACGATTTTCAGCATTCCAACCATGCCAGTTTGTGGGAGATGTGTTCCACCGCAGGCAGAATAATCGTAGCCTTCGATCTCGATCACGCGAATCTCGCCATCCACTTTTGGCGGACGGCGAAAAGGCACACTATCTTTATTCTCTACAAAATACGCCTTAATCACGCGGTTCTCAAAGACGAGCCTATTAGCAGCTTTTTCCGCAAGGGCAATTTCTTTGGCGGAAAGCGTTTCTTTGTTGAAATCAATTGTCGTGGGCGTTTCCCCGCTGATATGCGAAGAAATTGTCTCCAGTCCTAATTCTTTCCAGAAAACCGCCGAGAAAATATGCTGCCCAGTGTGGTGCTGCATATTCGCAAAACGCCGTTCCCAGTCAACTTTTGCGGGGTAGCTGCCCAAGGCAATTTCTTTATCAAGGATGTGAATAATTTCGTCGCCTTCGATAAAAGCGTCTACAACGCGGGCGGTGCCGATCGAGCCGGTATCGTGGGACTGCCCTCCGCCGGTCGGGTAGAAAAAAGTCGATGGCAGAATCACGCCGAAACCACGTTCGTCCCGCCGTGTCTCGATCACATCGGCGGTGAATTCTGTCGTCATCGGTTCGTCAAAATAGAGTTTTTTTGTCATAAGAAATTCCTGTCATTGCGAGGCTGTTTTTTCGCCGAAGCAATCTCCATCGCGGAGAGGGAGACTGCCACGTCGCAAGCGCGCGCTCCTCGCAGTGACAATTAGATAATAATCATCGCATCGCCAAAGGAATAAAATCTGTACCCTTCTCGGATGGCAGTCTCGTACGCCTCTAAAATCATTTCTCGCTCGGCAAAGGCACTCACCAACATCACCAAAGTGGATTTGGGGAGGTGAAAATTTGTGATCATAATATCGACTGCCTTAAACTCATAACCGGGCAGGATGAAGAGCGATGTCGCGCCGCTCGTGGGGAGAGTTGCTCCCGTTTGAGAAGCAGATTCGAGAGTCCGAACGCTGGTTGTGCCAACCGCGACGACTCTGCCCCCGGTTTGTTTGCTGTTATTTATCTTTTCTGCTGTTTCAGGTGTGACCTGGCACCACTCGGTGTGGATGTGATGCTCTTCAACATCATCTTCCGTGACCGGAGCGAAAGTATCCAACCCAACATGTAGGGTCACTTCGGCGCGCTTCACGCCTTTGGTTTTGAGTTCGTTTAATAAACGCGGCGTGAAATGCAGCCCCGCCGTGGGTGCTGCTGCTGACCCCGGCTCTTGCGCATAAACGGTTTGATAACGCTCGGGGTCATCGAGCTTCGCGTGGATATAAGGCGGCAAGGGTACGTTCCCGATTTGCGGGAAATATGGTTCGATGGGTTCATCAAAACGAATGAGACGCTGTGCGCCTTCGAGTACATCAACGACCTCGGCATTAGGAGCATTGTCGAGAATGATTTTTTTGCCAGCAATCAAACCTTTGCCGCCAACGAGGGCGCGCCAGGTGAGTTCATCTTCTTTGCGAAGGAGAAGGAGTTCCACTTTGCCGCCGGTTTCTTTGCGGGCATAAATGCGAGCAGGGATGACGCGCGTTTGGTTAATAACGAGCAGGTCGTTCGGGCGGAGATATTCGCCAATATCGCTAAAATGACGATGCTCAATCTTGCCGCTCTCACGATGCAAAACGAGCAGACGAGAAGAATCCCGCGGCTCGGCGGGAGTCTGGGCGATGGATTCTTGCGGGAGATTGTAGTTGAAGTCGGTTGTTTTCATATATTTATATAGAGCTAAAGCCCTCACTACGAGGGGTGAGCCTTGTAGTAACCGCTTTAGCGGTTAGGATTGTTTATAAGTCATCCCAGCCTTTGCCAAAACCAGATGATGGTTTGTGTTTCTGCCAATTTTCTTTGAGCCAAGATGTACCTTTCTCACCTTCGTATAAAAACAAACTTGACCAACGCCAAGCATATACATCGTCTACAGGTTCATGTTTGACTGGATTGTAGTGAATATAATTTAACGCTCTTATGAGATGCTTTTCATTACGAATCATTCTGTCTGCAAAACGATACCAAACTTTTCTTTTTCCTGTTAGTCCATCTTCTTTATTAGACCTCTTGCATAAGTATGCCATAATAGGCGTATGAGATACGAAACAA
>JABGQU010000110.1 GCA_018648605.1 Anaerolineae bacterium
ATAGTGTCTTATTTTTGATGCCAAAAATTCCATTTTCACTTGAGGCGGAACAATATCATGTTCTTCGAAGCCAAGCAATAACTCAGCAATATAGTGGGGCTGGAAACAGTTTTGGCAAGGATATACCTGAACACCATTTGACATGAATTGACGTAAAGCTTGAATATTGAAACGACCCTTACAATTATTTGTTGGACAAGGTACTGAAAAGTTGTAGCGTCCCTCTAGTCCAGGCCAATTATCTTTGATCAGTTTTTGGAGTGTTTCCTGAAGCACATTCATGAAGTACTCAGGGTAACTTGCCTGAGTATAGATATGAAAATTTCTATCCCGCTTCTCCAAAAAGGCTTCGCCGTGGGTACCATGGCTCAAGAACATACCCTTTTGCCAGTGCAGTCGGTGCTGACAATCATCCTCTCCATTATGCGCTTCAACCCCGTAATCGTGTGTGCGAACGATCATCCACGGCATCAGGCCGGGCGGGTCTTCGTCCATTGCGCAGATCATGGCGATGCGGCGTAAGTTTTCTGGAATATCCTGCTCAGGCAGCCAGGGAAGTTCAGGTCGTACCTGCGGTACATGCTGGGCGACGAGGCTGGCTTTGCCATTCGGGAGACGATAGGAGACATCGTATTTTTCCATCAGGCGCAGGAAGAAGGGATAGAGATCAGATGTATAGCGCGGCTCATCTTTGAATTGGTGGTCATGCCAGACTTCGAAGAGACGTTCATCGGGCAAGATGCCATCTGCTTCCTGCGTGGCGCGGTCTTCGAGCACAAAGCCGATTGCTTTGGTCAGCCACTGCGGTTTTAGGACGACATCGTTGCGCAGATTCTCATCCTCGCTATAGTGGACGATATAGCCCAGATCGTGCATCAAGCTCGCCAGCGTGGAGGTGTCGATCTCGCTCAAGCTGTGTTTTTCGCAGACTTCGGCAAATCTTGTGTACGAAATCCGCGGCGTTTCACTCTGGGTCAGCTCATCCCTCGCGGCTTTCCAATTATTGTTGAAAAGCATCCCCATTTGTTCGAGTTTGGCGGCTTCTTCAGCGATGACTTTTTTCAATTCTGCGATGCCGAACATCTCGCCCGTCTCTTCATCTTCCACAAGACTATCGACTTCGTAGAAACCGGCGATCATTTCGGGATAATCGCGCAGGAGAACCGGCTTGTCAATACGTGCAAGTGTTTCACCACTTTTAGCGTGCGTTGAAATGATAAGAACACGCGCATCCTCGCCCACCCGCAAACGGATCATATTCAGCCAATCTTCTATCTGAGCCTGTTGTACGTTACGGCGTGGTTCCCAAACGACCAGATAAAGTGAACGCTGGCTGAAAAAGAACTGATGTGTAACACGATAGATTTCTTGCCCGCCAAAATCCCAAGCATTGAGTTTGATTTCAACATCTTCTTTTTCTGGATGTGGCAAATGCAGCCCTTGAATATCAATCTCGACCCCGTGTGTTTTCGTTTCATCTTCTTTTGGTGCATCTTCGCCTTTTTTGCCTTTCAATGCTTTGAGTAATGTGGTCTTACCAACGTTGCCCTCGCCGACCAGCACTAGCTTGGCTTCATAGAGCGGCGCGGCATCTTCTTCGAGACTGCGCAGGTATGCCATGAGTTCTGGCAAACCTTTTTTGTATGCGCTTTGCAGGGCAGGGTTGAGGGGGTTGTTGCGGAGATTGAGACTTTCCAAATGCGCAAGTTGGGTGAGAGATGGAGGGAGATTAGTAAGTTTGTTATTGCTAATATGTAATAAATGTAGGTTAGTCATTTTTTTTATTCGATCAGGTATAGAAACTATTTGGCAATAACTAGCCCTTAGATATCGAATTTCTGTTAATTGAAATAACCACTGAGGTAGTTCAACAATGGGATTCCCACCAGTATCAGCACTACCAAGCCAAAGACTTCTCAACTGCGTGAGTTCTCCTAGAGACTTTGGCAAGTTTGTCAGTTTATTGTTTTCGATGTCCAGTTTGATCAACTGCGTGAGTTGCCCGATTGTTTCTGGCAATTCTGTTAACTGCATGTTGTTGAGATCAAGTCTCGTTGCGCCCGATTGCAGAGCTTCCTGAATTTTCTCTTCTGCTTCGTAATATGCTGCATCTTTTGCCATAGTTTTTCCCTTTCGCCCCCCTGCCCATTCGGGCATCCCCCCAAATACGACGGTAAAGCTGTCGGATTTAGGGGAAAACTCGCCCCTCCCCGCGTGTGGGGGATGCTGGGTGGGGGCTTTTGATAATTATATACGCAAAATCTTTAATTCGTCATTACCCCTTCGGGGCACGCGTGCGAGCGGAGCTTGCGGAGCGAAGCAATCTCCACGACGGTTGAGGGATTGCCGCGTTGGACTTCGTCCTCCTCGCAGTGACGTGGCTCTTTTTAAAAAGTCATGTTACGCAAAAGATGCTTTTGGCAGACTTCGGGGCTGCCCTTACCCTCCGCCCTCTCCCAAAGGGAGAGGGGACTTAATTCCTTCTCCCTTTGGGAGAAGGTTAGGATGAGGGGAAACGACAGTCCATTATTCTTCACTGCCTAACATCGATTAAAAAAAGACCGCTTTTCACGCATCAGGTCAAAAAACCGAAATCCCCGTCAGCGTTGTCAGCAGTTCGAGCGCCTTCGTGCCTGCCAGCGAGTTGCCATTCTCGTTCAATCTCGGCGACCAAACGCAGACGCTGAACTCGCCGGGCATCACGGCCAAAATGCCGCCGCCTACGCCGCTTTTCCCGGGCAAACCGACCCTATAGGCAAAATCTCCTACTGAATCGTACGTCCCGCAAGTGAGCATGAGCGATTTAATATATTTGGCCTGATTTGGTTTAATGATCTCCTCGTCGTTCCAAGGCAACCTGCCCTTGTTGGCGAGAAAAAGCCCGGCGCGCGCGAGGTCAGAGCAAGTCATGGCGATGGAGCAATGATGAAAGTAGGCATCCAGCACTTTATCGGGTTCGTTCCGCAAATTTCCAAAACTTTTGATGAAATTTGCCAGGGCAATATTTCTATATCCGGTCGATCTCTCAGAGCGAGCAACGTCCAGATCAAAGCCAATTTCAGCGTTCTGCGCCAATTTGCGAAGAAAATCCAGCACCGTCTCGTGGGCGTTATCCAGGCCCCCTGGCGGGCACGCGTGCGAAAGGATCATATCCGTGACAACCAGCGCGCCCGCGTTGATGAAAGGGTTGCGCGGGATGCCGTTCTCATACTCCAACTGGACGAGCGAATTGAAGGCCGTGCCCGAAGGCTCGCGCCCGATGCGCTGCCAGATGGCGTCCCCTTCAAGGCGCATCGCCAGCGTGAGGGTGAAAAGCTTCGAAATGCTTTGGATGGAGAACTTCTCGGATGCCTCCCCGATTTGAAATTGCTCGCCTTCGCTGGTCAGGATAGCCATCCCGAACTTGGTCGGTGGTATATGCGCCAACTCGGGGATATAGTCCGCGACCTGTCCTTGCGTGAGCAGCGGCTGTACCTCTGCGTAGATCTCTTTTAGTATCTCGCTATAGTTCATTCTGCTTACCTCAGCATAATATTTTTATATTCGTCTATTCTACTCAAAAGTCGAGTCATTTTAAATATGCTATATAATCTCTATATTGGAATATTAAACCTGCGTTATGCTTAGCCGATGACGGTGCGGACTGAAGTCCTGCCTCAGTTCGTGAAAGCCCCTATGGGGCTAAAAACGCCCAGCCCGCAGGGCTTCCATGTTCTAAGGAAGGGCTTTTAGCCCGCACGAAGCTGTTGAACATCTCTTCTCAGGTTATTAAAAGAAAACCAACAAAGATCAGGATAAAAAATGCATATCAAAGCCAATTATATAAAACGATACTTCATTCTCTCAGGCATGTTAATCTTCGCAATGCTTTTATTGGGCTGTAGCACAAAGCCTGCAACCGAGGCTCCCGGTACAGAAAGAGAAAGCACCGAAGAAGCGACCGTACCCAAAGCCACTTTCGATAGGGTCGAAACATCAGAAACAAAAGCATTGAAAGAATCAATTATTGCCGCAGGTGATTATATGGTTCAATATCAACTCCCCAACGGAGAGTTGTCTTATCAGGTCGATATTCAGGATGGTAACCGCAACTATAGCCCCTCGCATATTCGGCTTATTGCCGGAACAGGTTCGCTATTTACCGTATGCCGCATTGCTGAAGACAACAAATATTGTGACGCAGGAGATCGCACATTAGATCATTACCTTGACTTACTAGTTGAAGATGCAGAATCCTTCGACGGTCTTTGCCTCTATTCAAATGGATATTGCAAGATCGGTGGCTCGGCACTCACTATAGATGCGATCTATAAACGCTGGCAAATATCAGGGAGCACGTCTCTCGGCGATAGAGATCTCCTGAATACCGCCCAAAGATTGGGAGAGCAAATTATCTGGATGCGCAACCCCGAAGGCGGACTCTACCATCGCGTTGATCCGTTTACAGGCTCTGTAGACAAAGAATATTATGTAAGCTACTTTAATGGCGAAAGCCTCATGGCGCTTCTGGAACTTTATGAGATCACAGGAGATGAATACTGGCTTGAGCAAGCGCTCGAATTGAATGAATTCATGAAGACACAGGCTGTCAAAGAAGATCATTGGCACGCATACGCCTTCAGCTTTCTGGCACGCCTCGATACATTCACACAGGACGATCAACTCTTCGCGGCACGTATCGCCCAGACGATCATCAACAACGATTCAAATTTAGATGTAGAGCACAGCAGTATTTCAACAGCAACCAAAGTCGAGGCATTGGTGGCTATCGCACTTGGGTTTGATCTAGAAGATAATCACCAGGAATGGCTTGACCCGGCCATAAAAGACCATGCCGATTTTGTCATGGCACGCCAATTGCCCAATAACCTTTGTGGCTGGAGCGAATCTGACGCGCTCATCGAGCATTTTGATGGCGGCATCTATCGCAATTGCAACGAACCATCCTATATTCGTATCGACGCGCAACAACATTGGATCAACGGCGCAGCCGCTTATATTGAATATCTAAGCTATCCTCAGCCTTAAAAAGCTCAGAAAAAAGGTGCAATATGAAACTCGATCTTCAGAAAATCCAAGCCCTCTGTTTCGATGTCGATGGAACCCTCAGCGATACAGACGATCAATATGTTCTAAAATTCGAACGCCTCTTCCGCCCCTTTAAATTTCTCTTCAAAGATCAGGATGCGCACCAAGCCGCGCGGCGTTTTATCATGTGGAGCGAAGCCCCCGGCAATATGCTCATGGGGATACCAGACCGCTTCGGACTCGACGACGAACTTGCTTCCCTTGCCGAATGGGCTACCCGCCATAGACCGCCACCGTTAAAACATTTCATGCTCATCGAGGGTGTAAAAGAAATGTTGACCGCCCTGCATGGCAAATATCCGTTGGCAGTTGTTACCGCACGAGGCGAAGAAGGCACAATGCAATTCCTCGAACAATATGATCTGCTGCCCTTCTTCGAGGTGGTCGTCACCGCGCTCACAGCCGAACATACCAAACCCTACGCAGACCCGATCCTTCACGCCGCACAGGTCATGGGCATCCCGCCCGAAAACTGCCTAATGATCGGAGACACCACGGTCGATATTCGCGCAGGCAAAGCAGCGGGCACACAAACCGTTGGCGTTTTATGCGGCTTTGGTGAAGAGGCTGAGTTACGCCATTATGGCGCTGATCTTATTTTGGAGACAACAGCGACACTAGACAAAATATTACTTGGGCGTTAAATCGAAGCAGGGCAGCCATTCGGCTGCCCTGCTTCTTTTAGGGAGAATAACCTTGTCGAAGGTTAGCGCCCACCGCGACGACCACGCGTCCCGGCGTTTGCTCCAGTATAGAGGCTGGGTACAGGATCGGTTTGCAGGCAGTCGCCTGTTCCGTCGCAAGTCCCATCATTCAATTGTGCTTGTGTCCCGCGATTGATGCCAAATTGACCAGCAATATTTGTGTTCAATTGTGTCTGTAATTGCGGGGACAATCCGTCGGCTGCTGCGGCTTCAGTGGCAGCAGCTTGTACGCTGGCAAATAATTCGGGCCAGGTTTCAGCCGTGTAGCCCATTGAGACGGCAATATCATAGAAGGTTTCACCAGCGGCGAGGCGGTCTGCCACGACGGCGGGATCAAGCCCGAGGGCAGATGCGACTGCGTCGGTCATATAAGTGGAGAGAATGCTGGTGCCATTCGCACCGGCGGCCCCGCCACCATTTCCACCGCCACCAGGGCCTTTGCCCGCGTCTTCCATTGCGTAAGCCGAACCAACTGCGCCGAAGAGGGCGACGAACATCGCGATCGCGATTATTGTGATCATTGTCTTTTTCATTTTATTTACTCCTTATTCAAGTTCTCACAGGCACTTGCCTGTGTTGATGCTCCTATAATAAGCGCGCCTTGTAAAGTATTGATGACGGCTATGTAAAGAAAGTTTAAAGGTAATTTGCTCTTTTTCTTGACTCTCCCCTGCCAAATCTGTATAATCTGCGCAACTCTTGAAAGAGTCACTCTGGGAAGAGTAAGTAGACGAAGCCCTGCTAGAGAAGGAATGCCCTGGCTGGAAGCATCCACAGAAGATCGTCGCCGAAGGTCCCCCGGAATATTGCCGAAGAAATCCAACAGGAAAGTAGAACGGCACGGGAGCGCCCGCTACAGCGCAAGTCGATGATAGTCGACTACAGAGAGCGCCTTATTTTCAAGGCGAATCGAGGTGGTACCGCGGAGCTCGTCTTCGTCCTCATGCAGGATGAAGGCGTTTTTGTTTTAATCCGCTAATCACGTCTTTGCGATGCAGCTTTATCGCCGAAGCAATCTCCCCAAAAGCGTGGAGATCGCCACGTCGGGCTATCGCCCTCCTCTCGATGACGAAAAGAAATTATTTTTAGGAGCAATCTCATGACCAAACACGAACTCCCCAAAGCATACGACTTCAAGGACACCGAAGAACGTATCTACAAAATGTGGGAAGAAGGCGGTTATTTCAAACCGTCCAACGACCCAAATGAACCCGACTTTGACCCGAACGTGAAACCGTTCGTCATCTCTATCCCGCCGCCAAATGTGACGGGCGAACTCCATCTCGGCCATGCCATGTTCGTCAGCATGGAAGACCTGATGGTCCGCTATCACCGTATGAAGGGCTATTCCGCTTTGTGGGTGCCCGGCACGGATCACGCAGGCATCGCCACGCAGTTGATGGTTTCTCGCCATCTGATGAAGACCGAAGAAGTGACGCTCGAAGAGATCGGGCGCGAGAAGTTCCTCGAACATGCCTGGGCATGGAAAGAGCAGTATCACGGACGCATCACGGGGCAGATCCGCCGCATGGGCGCCTCCTGCGACTGGACGCGCGAACGTTTTACGCTCGACGATGGTTTGTCGAAAGCCGTGCGCGAAGCTTTTGTTCAACTTCACGAAAAAGGCTTGCTCTATCGTGGTCCGCGCCTGATCAACTGGTCACCCGGATTGAAAACCGCCGTCTCTGACCTTGAAGTGGAATACAGCGAAGAAGAAGGCAAACTCTACTTCTTCAAATACATGCTTGCCGATGGTTCTGGCGACTACATTCCCGTCGCCACCACCCGTCCGGAGACGATTTTGGGCGATACTGCTGTTGCCGTGCATCCGGAAGATGAACGGTACCAAGCCTTCATTGGCAAGCGCGTCACCGTTCCCATCCTCGGACGTGAGATTCCCGTTATCGCAGATGAATACGTCACACGCGAATTCGGCACGGGCGCGCTCAAGATCACGCCCGCCCACGACCCGAACGACTACGAGATCGGCGAAAAGCATAATCTGCCGCTCATCTCCATGCTCGACAAGGATGCCAAAGTCAACGAGAACGGCGGCAAATACACAGGCATGGATCGCTTCGACGCGCGCAAAGCCCTTTGGGAAGACATGCGTGCCGAAGGCTTGGTCATCAAGGAACAGGCTTACACCCATCAGGTGCCGCGTTCGCAGCGTGGCGGCGAGATCATCGAGCCGATGATCTCCACCCAGTGGTTCGTCAAGATGGAAAGCATCGGCAAAAAGGCGCTCGACGCCGTTAAAGATGGCGAGATCACCATAGTGCCCGACTACTTCACGAAAACCTACTACAACTGGATGGAAAACCTGCAAGACTGGTGCATCAGCCGCCAGCTTTGGTGGGGGCACCGCATCCCCGTTTGGTATTGCGCCGACTGCAACGAGATCACTGTCGCCCGCGAAGACCCGACCGAATGCGCCCACTGCGGCTCCGCGCATATCGAGCAGGACGAAGACGTACTCGACACCTGGTTCTCCTCCGGTCTCTGGACATTCTCGACCCTTGGCTGGCCCGAACAGACGCCTGATTTCAAATATTTCCACCCCACCAGCATCATGGAAACGGGCGCAGACATTCTCTTTTTCTGGGTCGCGCGCATGATCATGTCCTCGCTCGAATTCGTCGGCGAAATCCCCTTCCACACCATCTACCTGCACGGGCTGATCTTCGACGAGAACGGCAAAAAGATGTCCAAAACCAAGGGCAACGTGATCGACCCGCTGATTGTCATGGACGAACTCGGCACCGACGCCCTGCGCTTCACGCTGCTCGTCGGCTCCACGCCGGGCAAAAATGCTAATCTCAGCATCAAGAAGGTTGAGTCGAATCGCAACTTCGCCAACAAGGTCTGGAACGCCAGCCGTTTCGTGCTCTCCATGATTGCTGATGTTCAGGAAGATGACAAACCTGCCACCGTTAAATGGACATTAGCCGACAGTTGGATTTGGGCGCGTTTACAAGAGTTGATTCGCAGTGTCGAACGCCTTTTCGCAGGGTACCAATATGGCGAAGCTGGTCGTCAGATTTACGAATTCTTCTGGTCCGACTTCGCCGACTGGTATCTTGAGATCGCCAAACTCCAGATGCAGAACCCCGAAACCCGCTACACCACCGCCGACACCCTTGCCAGAGTTTTGGACACCACCCTGAGACTCTTACATCCGTTTACCCCCTTCGTCACCGAAGAGCTTTGGGGACATCTGCGCAGCACCCTGCTCGATTCACCGCTCGCTGATGTTGCCGCTGACTGGTCGGATGTGCTCATCACCGCCAAATGGCCCGAAGAACGCGAACTCGAAGGCTGGGAAGATGCCAAAGTCGCCGATTTTGAGATGGTGCAGGAAGTTGTCCGCGCCATTCGTAACTTGCGCGCGGAGAAGGGTGTCGCCCCGTCGAAACGCATCGCAGCCACCTTTGTTGGGGGCGAGAAAACAGCTTTAGTACGGGAGCAAGCCCAAACCTTGGGTGCGCTCGCGCGAATCGACGAAGAGAGTATGACCATCGTCGATTCCCTATCCGATAAACCGGAAGGCGCTGTGGCGCTGGTCGTCGGCCCCATTGAGATTTTCATCCCGCTCGAGGGCATGGTCGATTTGGCGCAGGAACGCGAACGTCTTGAAGCGGAGTTGAAAGAAGCCGAATCGCATATCGCGCGGCTCGAAAAAATGCTCAACAGCCCCTTCGCGCAGAAAGCACCGCCCGCCGTGGTGGATAAAGAGCGCGAGAAGTTGGCGGGCTATAAGGAAACCGCCGAGAAGATCAAGGCGCAGTTATAAACACGAAACCTGACAGGTCTTCAAGACCTGTCAGGTTTTTTTAGGAGATCAAAATGAAAGTTCTCTTCATTGGCGGGACAGGCATCATTAGCTCGGCCTGCTCGCGTTTGGCTATCGAGCGCGGGATCGAGCTATACCATCTCAATCGCGGCAAAACATCCTACCGCTCTGTTCCCGACAAAGTTATCCAGCTACCGGGAAATATCCATGACCGCGCGTCGTATGAAGCTGCGCTCGGCGAGCATCAGTTCGATGTCGTTGTGCAGTGGATTGCCTTTGCCCCTGACCAGATCGAGCAGGATATTGAAATTCTACGCGGACGCACGCAGCAGTATGTCTTCATCAGCTCGGCAGCCGCCTACCAGACGCCGCCTGCGCACCTGCCCGTGACCGAATCAACGCTTTTGGACAACCCGGTCTGGGAATATGCCCGCAACAAGATCGCCTGCGAAGAGCGGCTGGTAAAAGCCTACCGCGATGAGAAATTCCCCATGACGATCGTGCGCCCCTCGCATACTTACGACGAGACCCTTTCCCCCCCACATGGCGGATACGCCGTTCTGGACAGGATGCTGAAGGGCAAACCACTCGTGGTGCACGGCGACGGCACATCGCTGTGGACACTGACTCATCACGAAGATTTTGCAGTGGGCTTGGTGGGCTTGCTCGGCAACTCCGCAGCGATTGGCGATGTTTTCCATATCACATCCGACCAGTGGCTCTCATGGAATCAAATTTATGAAGAGATCGCGCGTGCGGCGGGTGTTGAAGCCAAGCTGGTGCATATCCCCTCCGAAGTAATCGCCCGCTATGACAAGGATTGGGGCGATGGCTTGCTCGGCGACAAAACGCATTCGATGATCTTTGACAATAGCAAAATTCGGCGCGTGGTGCCAGATTTCAATCCAAAAACCCCCTTCTCGGAAGGTGCGCGCCAGATCGTCAACTGGTATCTGGCAGACCCCGCCCGTCAGGTTGTGGATGCTGAATTCGACGCGCTAAATGATAAGATCATCGCTGATCACCAATATTAGCCACCTTTATATCGCGCAAACTTACAGACACCGAGCATTTTAAAAATGCTCGGTGTCTTTTTGCTATACTATTTAAGCTATTCTGCCGTGACCAAACCCGATTTCTAAGCCGTTGCAAGAAACCTTTCGGCTCTAGAAATATTATGAGGTGCATGATGCTTGATGGAAACCAGGAGCAAGAAAGACTCAAACGCTTACGCGAGCAGCAGCTTCGTGCCCGTGACCCGGATACAAAGCAGCGGCAGCACCAGCGCATGACCGCCCAACGCGAGCGCAAACGGGATAAGTCGTATTCGCTAGGTCGCATGTGGCGTGATATTCCACATCTTTGGAGATATTCGATTTTCGGATTTGTGCTTGGTATTTTAGTTCTCCTGATACTGCCCTTGCTCTGGGACTCCCCCTCAGCACAACTCTGTTCCTTTGCTGCTATTCTCGTCTTTACCATTTTCGGAGGCATGTTGGGAAACGCGATAGATGTACGCGAGAACATCAAAGATTTAACGCGTTAGGCTATCACGCCCAAAGAAGAAAAAGGTGCATAGTACATTCTAAACGAGGAGGTCTTGATATGGAACCAATGTCGATTATCATCTCGGTCGTAAAGGCTCTTTTTGGCGCATTTTTTGGTTTCTTTATTGGAGCAATTATCCTGCTCACAGATACGGGGATGATCGGCATGTTCATCGGGGCGATCATCCTTGGGTATCTACTCTTTGCAACCAGCGTAATCGAGCTTGCCGGGGCTTTACTTTTAGGCTTCATTATTTTTGCAATTGGAAGTTATTTTGATCTTATAGGTAAATTGGCAAATAAATTTACCATTGCGGATTCGTTGGGTCAGGCTCCCTGGATCGATACTTTTTTCAGCCTGCTGGTCATTTTCATGGCAGCCCTGATAGTTGTGAAAATTCTTTGGGGAATTGCTATGCAGGATGCGGGCCTTCCTGAAAGCATCAACTGGGGCTGCGGGCTCGTCATCGGGTTGATTCTCGCTGGCATTCTTTTATGGGGCGCATCAAAAGGAAGCGTGGATACCTCCCTCGCAGCCTGGATATGGGGCGGCGGGATCATAGGGTTTCTTTTGAGCTTTATGCCTGGCCATCCTTTAATGTAGAGAATGTTGTTTTGATAAGGAAACTAGAAAGCCCAAGTTAGACAATCCATTTTTAGATATATAACAGATTCAAAATGAATTTGAATTTTTCTTTTGTGCAAAAAAAATGTATGATAGAGATATATTGATCGGTGGAGGAAAATGATGGGCATGGATATTTACGAAACGACTGCTATACGCGAAATGAACAAGAAGCTGGCTGCAGCGAACAAATTTGATCTGGACGCTTTACTTCTCAATAGACAAGGGGTACTAAGTAAGTACCTGAAAGTTTCTTTATAAAGCTAATCCAGCAAACCGAAGTAG
>JABGQU010000211.1 GCA_018648605.1 Anaerolineae bacterium
TCTAATTGTTTCGTATCTCATACGCCTATTATGGCATACTTATGCAAGAGGTCTATTAAAGAAAAAGAGACCGAGTATTTCAAAATACTCGGTCTCTTTTTTATTCTTTCTTGTCCCTTCCCCCTTTCAGGGGGAAGGTTAGGATGGGGGTAAATTTAGCGCACTTTTCTAAAGCGGATCAAAACCAAGTTTTGATTACATTCTGCCGAGGTGCTAAAGCGAACTTCGTCCGAGAGGGGCAAACCCGCCTGATCGAAGAGACGGATGTACAAAGTTTCGTTTGAAGGCAGAGGAGCTTCGCCCAGGATGAACTCAAAACCAGATTTCCCGTAAGAGGGGCTAACACCAGAGACCGTATACATATCAATACTGCTCCCGACCAAAGTCCCCTGCACGCGAAGGACAACGCCCAGGATGGGGCTTTTATCCATATCTTCGACTGTACCACCGACACCAAGCCAATTACAACCCGTATCGGGATGGATGATCGTACTATCAATATTTTGAATTTCTGCTTCAAAAGGCATACCCGGCGTAGGGGTTGGGCTGGGCGGCACATCTGTTGCAGTAGGTTCAAAAAGCACCAAGGGCGTATTGGTCGGGATCGGCGTAAAGGTTGGGCGCGGTGTTTCTGTGATCGTCGGTTGGATCGTCGGTGTAAGAGTCCACAAAGTGGGCAATTGCTGCGGCGTGATCGTCGCTGTCGGGAAAACCGCAACCGGGATCGGCGTATTGGGCGGCATCGGATTTAATGCCGTGAAGGGATTCATAAAAACCAGCAAGAAATATGCACCCAAACAGGCTGCACCCAGCAAAAGGAGGATTGAAAAAATATCCAGCGTATCAATGCTCACGCTTTTCTTCGCGCTTTCTTCCTCTGTAAATATATCGTCGGTATAGTCAAAATCAGCCATAGAAAACTCTCCAGCCTGTCAATGGATTTACTGCTCTATTCTACTCGTTTCACGTCGCGCTTGCAGCCATTTTTTCAAAGCCTGTTCCTGCAACGTCAGTAACGCATCGGGCGAAAGCGGGCGGTCCTCCGCACGCTCCAAAACCATGATAATGTGAAACCCAACTTCACTTTCGATGATCGCGCTCGGCTGCCCGATCTCTAAAGAAAAAGCAGCTTCTTCAATACTGGCTTCGAGCAAATAACCTCGTGGAAACCAGCCTAGTTCGCCGTTCGTTTTCGGATCATACGCTGTTGCCAAATCGCCAAAATCAACGCCAGCTTCCAATTTCGACTGGATATCATTTGCCGTTTCCAGATTATAGAGCAAAATCTGCTGGGCGTGTACCTGCTCGGCAGTACCAGACAAATCTGTAAGGATAGTGTCACGCATCCAGGCGGCTTCAACAGCACGTTTTAGGGATAGACGGAACGATTCGCTCGTGTACCCGTAGCTTGCCAGCCAAGTGGATAGATTCTCCGCGCCCCCAATTTCTGCCGCCAAAGCCTCTACCCGAGTCTCGAGTTCGGTATCCCCGAGCGTATACCCGGCTTCATGCGCGGCTTGCGCGAGCAAAACCTGATCGATGAGATCGTTGAGTACGCGCTCTCCCGCTTCTTCAACAAAGACTTCGTTCCCCAATGCAGCTTGTGCATTCTGAAAGCGAAGTAACTCAGCGTTGAACTCTTCGAGGGAGATAACTTCGTCATTCACCATCGCTGCAGCGGGGACGGATGTCGCCGTGGGCGGGGCAGGTGTTTCGATAAGGGGAGCAAGTGTTGGGGTTGGTGTGCTTGCATTCGCTCCACAGGCGGTTAACATCAGGATGATGAAAACTGCCAACAAAAGGAAGCAAGTGCGGGTATCTCTAAGTCGTTTTAACATTGCGCGAATTATACCGCACCCCCCTGCCCCTTCGCTACGCTCAAGGCATCCCATAGGGCAATCGCATCTAAATCAGGGTAGGTTCTGTTATCCTCGTACTGCTAGGA
>JABGQU010000111.1 GCA_018648605.1 Anaerolineae bacterium
CTCATAAAGTTCTACACGTCGTTTTGGAATCGAGAGGGTTTCTTCGTATGCTAAACAGATCATTGAGAGAAGCAATGGACTACGTCCTAAGTCATGTATACCTTTATTTTCTGCTAAAGATAATTCTTTGAGAAATTCTTCGGCAGTATCCAAATCGTTCCTGAACCAATTTCTTACATAGGTCTTTACCTGCGATTCGCTAAAATCGGCCATCTCTATGTAAGTGAATTCAGTAAAGGAATAATCGCTAGCCGCGACACGGCAGGTAATTACAATTTGCGTTTTTAGGTACTTTTTACTGAAATCGTGCAAAGCTTGAACAGTTTTGTCGCGTTGCTCATTTTCTTTTGGTACTTCATCCAGACCATCAAAAAGAACGATCGATTTCCCTGTTTCGAGCAGAAATTCGATGAAAGGCTTTGCATCTGGAAAATTACAAGTGCCGAACTGTTTTACGATGAAATCAAGAATATCCGTATTTCTTGCATCCCAATCACGTAAAGTGACGAAGACAGGGAGTTTATTAAGTTCATCTGCTACAATCGTTTGATGAACTAGATATTTCATAAAGGTTGTTTTTCCCGCCCCAGGTTTGCCAAGAATGTAAAGCCGATGTCCTCTATCTTGAACAACAACCCTTAATCCTCGCTCTCTTTTTCCATCATTTAGCTTTTCAGGCTCTTCTTGAATTTCATGAAGTTTCATCATATCAAAACGACGAAAAGCTTGGGGCTTATCGAGAATATAGACATCCGTAAAAATATCTCCGATGAGAATTGGCTCCGTTGTTCCAATAACGCGAATATGCCCATAAATTTCTTGCATGTGCACTTTATAACGTTCAGTAGATTTCCCCCAATTGAAATCTTGCCAGCGTCTTTCTAGTGCTTGCAACTTTTCATTCTGTTCTTTTTCATCATCGTATTTGCGTTTGATAAGTTCTTTGGCAGTATTCAAAAAGGATTTGCCATAAGCCCCTAATGCCCACCCGCCGATTATTTCCATGCTCATGTCTTGCTCCCTGCTAATGAAAAAACACTTGAATAAAATCCCCTCTATTCTATACTACGAACCATCCAAATTCAACGCAAAAACCTTCTAACGAGTCAACCAAAAAACAGGAATACTAAAAAAACTTCGTGCCCCTTCGTGTAACTTCGTGGATATAATAACCCCATGAACAAATCCCACCCCCTCACCCGCCTCTGGAGTTACGCCACCGCGCACCGCCGCGCCATGCTCCTCGCCTCCCTCTATTCTGTCCTCAACAAACTCTTCGACCTCGCCCCGCCCATCCTGATCGGCGCAGCGGTAGATGTCGTCGTCGCGCAGGAAGATTCGCTCCTCGCCAAGCTCGGTGTTGAAGATACCGGCACCCAGCTCCTCGTCATCGCGGGGCTTACGGTCTTTATTTGGGTATTCGAATCCCTCTTCCAGTATCTCTTCCAAGTCGCTTGGCGCAACCTCGCCCAATCCATCCAGCATGATCTGCGTGTCGATACCTACGATCATGTTCAGCATCTAAAACTGGCCTATTTTGAAGATCGCTCCACGGGCGGGCTGCTCTCCATTCTCAACGACGACATCAACCAACTCGAACGCTTTCTCAACGGCGGCGTAAACGATATTTGGCAAGTCGTCACCACCGTCACCGTTATTGGCGGCATTTTCTTCTACACGGCCCCCTCAGTCGCATGGATGGCGATGCTCCCGATGCCCTTCATTATCTGGGGTTCGATCCGTTTTCAGCGCACTCTCGCTCCAAAATACGCTGCCGTTCGTGAGCAGGTTGGCATCCTAAACAGCTATCTCGCCAATAATCTCAGCGGCATCGCCACCATCAAGAGCTTCACCTCCGAGCGGCACGAGTTGGGGCGCATCACCCACGAGAGCGACCTCTACCGCCGCGCCAACGAAAAAGCGATCAAGCTCTCCTCGGCCTTCGTGCCCCTCATCCGCATGGTCATCATGAGCGGATTTATCGGCATTCTTATCTTCGGCGGGCGCATGGCGCTCTCTGGCGAACTCGCAGTCGGCACCTATTCCGTCCTCGTTTTCATCACGCAGCGGCTGCTTTGGCCCCTCACCCGTCTTGGCGATACATTGGATTTATATCAGCGTTCGATGGCCTCCACCGAAAGAATTTTGGATTTATTGGATGCAGATGCCCTCTTGGATGATGGCGGAACGCCCCTGGATTTAGGCTTGGTGCGTGGTCAAATAACTTTGGATTCGGTCTCATTCGAATATGCCAACACCGACCATCTCGCTGTGATCAATAACCTGTCTCTAACGATTCCCGCTGGTGAAACGGTCGGCATCGTCGGCTCGACGGGCGCAGGCAAAACCACTCTCGTCAAATTGCTCCTCCGCTTCTACGATGTCCAAAAAGGCTGCCTCTCTCTCGATGGACACGACCTCCGTGACTTGAAACTGGCAGACCTCCGCAAAGCCATCGGCTTCGTCAGCCAGGATATTTATCTCTTCCACGGCACCGTCCGTGAGAATATCGCTTACGGCACATTCGATGCGACAGATGATGAAATCATCAAAGCCGCCAAAATCGCCGAAGCCCACGATTTCATCATTTCCCTGCCAAAAGGCTACGACACCATCGTCGGCGAACGTGGGCAAAAACTGAGCGGCGGTCAACGTCAACGTGTCTCCATTGCACGTGCCGTCCTGAAAAATCCCCCCGTCCTGATATTAGATGAAGCGACATCCTCTGTAGATAACGAAACCGAAGCCCTCATCCAACGCTCGCTGGAAAAAATCGCCATCGGGCGCACCACCATCGTCATCGCCCATCGCCTCAGTACCATCCGTAATGCCGACCGCATCTTCGTCCTCGAACATGGTCAACTCAAAGAACAAGGCAAACATGATGAGTTGGTTGCAGAAGAAGGCATCTATGCTCGCCTTTGGGGTGTGCAGACGGGGAAGCAAAAAAGCTGAAAAAACATTTTGTCATTGCGAGGCAGTTTTATCGCCGAAGCAATCTCCCACACTGTTGTGGAGATTGCCTCGGCGCAAGAGCATGCTCCTCGCAATGACATTTTTTCTCCCCCGAGGGGGAGATGCCCTTCAGGGCAGAGGGGGGTGCGCTCATAGTGACGGAAGCAAACAAAAGATAAAACTGCATTGCACCCGATAGGGTGCGTTGCAGTTCGGAGCGTATAAATGACCCGATGTGCAACGCATCTTTCAGATGCAATGCACATCTCTGCTATCAAAAACTTCGGAAGTCTTATTGTCTGCGAAAATCCGCATCATCCGCGTTCTATTCCCATCATCCCATAAAGAATCTCCCCCAACTTCTCCACCGCCCGCTCAATCGGAAGAGTCCACACCGCCGCATTCAGACGAATAAAATTAGAAAACTGATTCGTCGGGGAGAATAAATGCCCGGGCGTGATCGTAATATCATTTTCCAACGCTACTTTATATAAATCCAGCGCATCAATTTTCCCCGGGAGTTGTACCCACAAGACAAATCCACCTGTAGGGCGGGATACGCGTGTTTCGGGCGGGAAATAATTCTTGACTGCCTGTGAGAGCAATTTTACATTTCTGGCGTACTCTCTTCGGAGTTGCCGCAGGTGATAGTCGTAGCCGCCGCTTTCCAGAAATTCGGCGATGACCATTTGAGGCAAGGTTGCTGTTGCAGCATTGGCGGTAAATTTACGCCACTCTATTTCTGACTTATATTGTCCCGCCGCGACCCAGCCGACACGCAGGGCGGGACTGATGTCTTTGGAGAAGGATGAGCAGAGCATCACCAAGCCCGCTTCATCATAAGCCTTGATTGTGGAGGGGCGTTTGTCGGCGAAATATAGCTCCCCTGAAACATCGTTTTCGATAATGGGGATTTGGTATGTCGCAGCCAACGCCGCCAATTCTTTTTTCTTTTCATCGGGGATACAACTCCCCAAGGGGTTGTTGAAGTTTGAGATGACAAGAATCGCTTTGATCTTGTTCTGCTTGATAGCAAAACGGAGCGCATCCAGATCCATGCCATCTCGTTGATGAGTGGGGATTTCGAGTGTACGCAACCCACGCACTTCAAGGGTTTGCAGCGTGCCAAAATACATCGGGGATTCAATGGCGACAATATCGCCGGGGTTACAGACGGTGTTCAGGCACAGGTCTATCGCTTCCACGCCGCCGGAGGTGATGATGATGTCGTCGGGGGAGAAGTGGCAGCCATATCTCAGAGAGCGTTTTGCGATTTGTAGACGAAGCTCTTTTAGCCCGGGGGGAATTTCATATTGATGCGCTTCTTCGCCGGATTGACGCGCCAGGCGGGAGGTGATGCGGTTGAGCCGTTTTGTCGGTAAAAACTCAATATTGGGCATCGCGGCACCAAGCTGTACCAAGTTCGGGTCAAGTGCGTCCCGGAGCATTATCATCATCAGCTGATGCAGTCCAACGTGACTTGGGTCTGCACTCGGAGACGAACGTTCGGGTTCTGGCAGACGATCAAATTCCGGTATACGTACAAAATATCCCGCTTGCGGGCGTGCTTCAATGATCCCCCTGTTTTCGAGAACGAGATATGCCTGTAATATCGTGCTGACACTGACCCCTTGTTGTTTGCTCATCTTGCGGATGGAGGGGATGCGATCTCCGGGGCGATAGGTTCCCTCTTCGATCAGTTTTGTGATGCTGCTGGCAATTTTATCGTAGAGATAGGCTGGTATTGGCATTTGTTTGCTTCTCCGATTTTCCTCCGAATGTCTCTGCGAGGAGCATGCTCTTGCGACGCGGCAGTCCCATATTCCACGAGATTGCTTCGGCGATAAAGCTGCCTCGCAAAGGCAGAGAAAGATATTGTAACGTAAACTGTTCTGGTGGATATTTATGTTTTTTGTATCTGTACTCTTTTCTTTTTCCCGATGATAATATAAATAGTGATCATGTCGAACGGATCTGATAAAAAAGGAGAGAGCGATGACAAAGAAATATGATGCAATTATGGTAGGTGGCGGGGTAATGGGCTGTGCGACCGCTTATTATTTGATGAAGAAAGCTCCACAACTTAAAGTAGCGATTATCGAAAAAGACCCAACTTATGAGTTTAACTCCAGCGTTTTATCGGATGCGAATATCCGTTTGCAATTTAATATAAAGGAAAATATTCAGATCTCACAATATGGGATTGAAAAGTTGAAAACCTTTGCGGATGATATGGCAGTAGATGGTGTAAAACCGGATGTTGCCTTTCGGCATCAGGGAAACTTGTTCATGGCAGATGAAGCGGGCAAAGCCTCCACGCAAAAGGGGATCGCCACCCAGCAAAGCCTAGGCTGCCCGACTGAATGGCTGGAGCCTGCACAGGTTAAAGAAAAATTCTCTCTCTTTGAAGTGGACCAAATCGCCGGCGCAGGCTGGTCTCCGGTAGATGGCACAATGGATGCGAACGCGGTCTTGATCGGCTATAAGAATAAAGCGATTGCATTGGGTGCGGAATTTATCAAAGGGGAAGTACGTGAAATCTTAAAAGATGATGGGCGGGTTACTGGCGTGCGTTTGGCTTCAGGGGATAAAATGCAAGCTGATTTTGTGGTCAATTCGTCGGGTGCCTGGACCAAGGGATTAACCAAAACCATTGGTGTTGAGTTGCCTGTTGTCCCGATCAAACGGCATGTTTTTGTGGTGGATACGAATGTTGAACCCGATGTGGAATATCCGCTCACGGTTTTTCCCTCTGGTTTATATCTCATTCAGGAACATGCGAACACCTTTTTAGTGGGGAAAAGTTTGGATAGTGACCCTGTCGGGATCGACTTCGCTTTTGACCGAAATATCTTTATCGAAGAATTATGGGAAGAACTTGTGGGCTTTGCCCCTGTCTTTGACCAATTAAAGATCACCGGCGGCTGGGCAGGGCTTTATGCCGTCAATACCTTTGACGGTAATGCAATTCTGGGCGAATGGCCCTGCCTGAAGGGTTTCATGCTGGCAAATGGTTTCTCTGGGCACGGTTTCCAGCAATGCCATGGGGTTGGACGTTATCTGGCTGAACTGATCTTGGGCGAAACCCCGACGATTGATCTCTCGATCTTCTCCCCGCAGCGTATTTTGGATAATAAACCCGTTTTTGAAAGTGAACATAAATTAGTTTAGCTCTTATCTGGTTTTCAAGCTATTCCTGATACTTCGTGCTAAAATCAGCGCATGAAAATCAGACTTAAGCTGATCTCCACTTATCGTGAATTATTGCCAAAAGGTACGCAAGGTAATAAGATCGAGATCGACGTTCCAGAAGGTACCAGAGTCTCAGATGTAATGACTCAGTTCAATGTCCCGCAAGATGATTCCAGCGTGATCGTTGTCAATGGGCTGACTGTTCCGCTCTCTACCATATTGGTAGAAGATGACGAGGTGACAGCCTTTTCAGCGATTGCTGGAGGCTAAAAAGAGCTTAAGCACGGAGTTCACAGAGTTTTTAATGAAAAAGCTTTTCTCAGTGGTCTCTGTGAACTCTGTGGTGAATCAAAAAGGAGAAAATATGAACGGATGGCACGGTAGAATTTTACGCGTTGACCTTACGAACCAGACAACTTCAGCGGAAGATATAGACCCAAAAATTGCCAGAGATTATCTCGGCGGGCGTGGATGGGCGATCCGCTATTTGACGGATGAAGTTGACCCAATGGTTGAGCCGCTTGACCCCGAAAATAAGCTCATCTTTGCAACAGGCCCTCTCACGGCGACATCTGCTCCGACTGGGAATCGCTATATGGTCGTGACCAAATCCCCGTTGACGGGTGCACTGGCTCACTCCAATTCGGGCGGCGACTTCCCAACCTGGATGAAGCGCACGGGATTTGATCTCTTTATCTTCGAGGGGCGGGCGGAGAAACCTGTCTATTTATGGGTAAATGAAGACGAGGTAGAAATCCGTTCGGCGGAGCATTTGTGGGGGCAAGATGTTCCTTCCACAACCGATGCCCTTTTAGCGGAAACAAATCCAAAGGCGAAAGCTGCGTGCATTGGTCCCGCTGGAGAAAATCTGGTGCTGATGGCAGCCATCATGAATGATAAAGACCGCGCAGCGGCGCGATCCGGTGTTGGGGCTGTCATGGGCAGTAAAAATCTGAAAGGCGTAGTGGCTTACGGACGGAAAAACCCCGTATTTGCCGAAGAGAAAAAGATGCGCGAGTTGAGCATCAAAATCGCCAAAGAAGTCGGCGCGGATATGCTGGCTGGCTCATCCCTGCGCGAACACGGCACGGCGTATGTGCCACAGGTGACGAACACGCTCGGCATTTTGCCCACGCGAAACTGGCAGGCTGGTACATTTGAAGGCGTTGATACGATTGATGGACCGACGCTGACAGAAAAATATCTGATCAAGCCGAAGCCTTGTTACCGCTGTCCCATCGCTTGTGGACGTTTGACCGAAGTGCCCGATGGTCCCTATGCGGGCAAAGGTGAAGGCCCCGAATACGAAACGATTTCTTCCTTTGGTAGTGGCTGTGGCGTGGATAATCTCGCCGCCATAACCAAAGCGAATTACTGGTGCAACGAGCTTGGTTTGGATACGATCTCGACCGGCATGACGATCGCTGTTGCAATGGAAATGTTTGAGAAAGGCTATCTCTCTGAAGAAGAAATTGGACAACCGCTGCGCTTCGGCGACCCCGACGCAATGATCGATATGGTACAGAAGATGGCCTACCGTGAAGGATTCGGGAACGAACTTGCGGAGGGTAGCTACCGTTTCGCGGACAAATATGGACACCCCGAACTTGCGGTTACCACCCGTAAACAGGAATTCCCCGGCTACGATCCACGCGGCTCGCAGGGGATGGGTTTGCTCTACGCAACATCAAATAAAGGTGCCTCCCACATGGAAGGCGATGTGGCATACGAAGAAGTTTTCGGCGTCCCCGTTAAAGCAGATCCACATTCCACCGACGGCAAAGCGGAATTGGTCAAACGCTTCCAGGATGCCTTTACGCTGATCGACGCGTCTGGCTTATGCGTTTTCCTGGCTGTTCGCTACGTCTTCAGTGCAGATCGGATGATCTGGCCTGTCCGTCTTTCGCAATTGATGGAATATACGACCGGCATTGCTTATACTCCCAAAGAAGTTCTCGAAGCGGCTGACCGCGTGTATACGCTGGAAAGAATGTTCTTGCTCAAAGCCGGTTCTACGGAAGATACGCTCCCCCCGCGTATGCTCAATGAGCCGCTCCCCGATGGCCCCGCTAAGGGGCAGGTTAATCGTCTGGATGATATGCTGCCTGAGTTCTATAAAGAGCGTGGCTGGGATGAAAATGGCTGGCCCACCGAAGAGAAACTGAAAGAGTTGGGGTTAGAGTAGTTTTCTAAACCTGGAAAAATGAAAAAGGCTGTTCTCCAAGAGAACAGCCTTTTTCTTACAGCTATATAATCTTTTGGTAATGGGTAAATTGAAGTGATGTGATGATTCTGCGAGGAAGGCTTTAGCCTGACGAAGCAGTCTCATTATCTAAAATACGAGATTGCTTCGGCGGTCAAACTGCCTCGCACGCGTGCCCGAAAGGGTAATGACAGTACTATTACTTACTTTTCACCACTATCCTTTTTTATTAGTCAGCTGCAATTGCTTCTACATTGAGTTTGTCAGCTGCAGCTTTCTTTGCTTGTGGGGATTTCAGGGCAAAGGTCATGCCTGCGGCGAGAATTAACATCGTGGCAGCCAGGAGGTAAGCATTATCAAAAGAGCCTGTGGCGTCTTTGATCGTGCTGGCAAGTTGGGAAACCATGAAGCCACCGAGACCCCAAGCAGTATAGGCGATACCATAATTGGTAGCCAGATTCTTGGGTCCGTAGAAAACCTTCATCAAGGCAGGAAAGACAGCCAGGTTAGCGCCATAATTAGCACCGATCAGAGCGACGAAGACGAGTAATACGGGGGGATTTGCGAGAACACTATTTGCGCCCATGAAGAACAAGGCACTGATCAATACTGCTTGTGCAAAGAAAGCAATGATAAGCACATTGGTGCGACCAATTTTGTCGGAGAGCATCCCGTATAAAACACGTCCGCCACCGTTGCCGATCGCGAGGGCCGATACAGCGATAGCTGTCAAGGCGGGGAGTCCGATCTGATCTTTGACGATGGAGGCAAGATTTCCGATCACCATCAGGCCAGCACCACTACCGAAAGCAAAAGCGACCCAGATAACATAGAATTGCCAGGTGCTGGTGGTTTCGCGGACGGTGAAATCGATCAGGGAGCTTTTTGCAGAGGTTTCTACTGTATCTTCCTCGATAACCACAAAATCTTTGGGCGGGAATTTGATGAATTGCGCAAACCCAACAACGACAACGAGCATGCCCATGCCCAAATAAAGCATGGTTGTTTGGAGACCAAGCGATTGCATCAATGCGCGTGCCAAGGGGGCCACCCAGGCACTACCCATGCCAAAACCGGCAACAACGATGCCGGAGATCAGGCCTGTTTTGGAAGTGGGGAACCATTTGAGCGCAGCGGGGCCAGCTGAGCCATAAACAAAACCAATACCGGAGCCTAATAGGACACCAAAAGCGAGAGTGAAGATCCAGGGGGAGCTGGAGAAACTGGAAATGATCACGCCGAGACCAGCCATCACACCGCCAGCGCTAACAATTACACGTGGGCCAAAGCGGTTCAGCAGGCGAGCACCAACGAAGGTCATGACCGAGAAGACCACGCAGGCGACAGCATAAGGCAATGATTGTTGTGTTTCTGTCCAACCCCATTCGGCGGGGATGTTGGCTTTAAAGATGCTCCAAGCGTAAAGAACGCCTAAAGCCAGCAGTGCGCCAGTCCCTGCGAAGGTGACCAACCAGCCCTTATTTTTAACGGTATTTGTGTTTTCCATGATCTTTTCTATTCTCCTCTTGGATATAAGTTGTCTGACAAATTGAAGCTGAAATTATACGAAGTTGTCAGACAACTGTCAAGGAGTTGTCTGACAACTTGAGTAGACAAGCGGCTATAGACGAGAAGGGTTTCCCGATTGAAGAAAACAGAAGGAATTGGGTTGGATTAATGGTTCGAAAGGAATTCAATTTAAAGAAAAAAAGCACTCAATTATCGAGTGCTTTTTGTATATATTTCTGGTTCCTTCTCTTACTTCACGCTGACTAGTACTGCCCTCACACTACGACGGAAAAGATAATCTCCCGTGAAGGGATTGTAGAACTCGCAGGTGACGAGTGTGAGCCAGTCGTAGGCTTCGGATTGGAAGGCAGCCTCCACGTTTTTGACGGTGACAAGTTTAGACTCGCGCACTTCGTAAGTGTAGGTCATGTCCCATGCGCGGATTTGGACTTGGTCCCCGTATTTGAGCGTTTTCAGCTCTGAGAAAATTCCCGGCTGATTGTACGCATCCCAAACGTGACCGGTGATGACGGTGTTGCCCACCCAGGTAGGGAAGGCGGAGCCAGCCAAATAGCCTGCGCTATTGCCGAGCCACGTTACGTCCCAGCCAGCTTCGCTTTGCGGTACGCCGACAATGGGCATCGAGACGCCTATAGACGGGATTTCGAGCAGCATCGCTGTTTCGGTATAGGCTTTGGTGGTGAGTTGCTGGGGGAGCGATGTGATGCTTCCATGACGGAAACCGGTTTCGGGCAGGGAGGATGCGGCAACTATTCCAATAGTGAAATCAACTTGTGTATCGCTTACACCGTTATTGAGTTCCAATCCGGCTACACTCCAGATGGAAGTGGTGCCACAAATGAAGAGACGATAGGTACCATCTGTCAGAGGGCTTACGAGTGTTAGCGTTGCTATGAAGGGGCCGGAGCCGCCGGTATTGGTGTAAGTGGCTGTGTCAAGGTCTTGCTTTAGATCATCAGTGACCGCGCCGCCATTGCAAGAGACTGTGTCAAAACTGCCATTTGAACCAGCTTCAACAAGGAGATAATTATCTTTGTAATTGGCAGCTTTATCTGATCCATCGTTCAGGACGTCTTCATTGAAATTGACGATGATCGATGTTGCACTTTCAACTGTCGCTCCTGAATTTGGCGTGGTACTGGTTATGGTTAGGATGTTTGCACTCGACTCATAAGCCCCGATATCACATGCTGTGCCTAGGGGGCGACTGATGCCACGCTGATCTTCGTTGGCACAAGTTGTATTTACACCACCTGAATCTATAGCTGAACTTCCTGGGCCAAGTGCTATGGTTTTGGTGAAGCCACCGTTATCTGTCAATGGGCCTAGATTGGGATCGGTAGTAATGATATTGGTACAAACCGCATCTATGGGACAGCCGTCTTTTACCACGCTATCCGTGATAATAGGATTTGAAAAAAAACCAGAAACATCATCACCGATAGTTCCTGCAGTATTACCCCATAAAATCACGTTTTCCAGGGGCGGGTTGCTACTAAATACATTGTACATTCCACCGCCCTCAAAGCTTGCGCTGTTGCCGCTGAAGGTGACATTTTTGAGAGTTGGGCTACTGCTCAATAAGTTGTACATCCCTCCGCCATTACCTTGGCTAGTAGAGGTTCCGTCTCCTATTGCGGAGTTTCCGCTGAAGGTGACGTTCGTGAGGGTCGGGTTGCTACTAAATACATTGTACATCCCGCCGGCCTCGTCTGCGGAGTTGTCGCTGAAGGTGACGTTCGTGAGAGTTGGGCTGCTGCTGGTATGGTTATACATTCCGCCGCCGCCGAAAGATGCGGAGTTGTTACTGATAGTGATATTCGTGAGACTTGGGCTGCTGCTGGTGTGGTTATACATCCCGCCGCCAACATGCCGGGCACTACTGCTGACATTCCCTCCGTTTGCATTACCTAAACTGATCGTAAATCCGTCCAGTTTGGCAGTGTTATCAACACTGACGCTGGTTACGACGTGGTACGTATTACCAGTTTTATCTCCTGTCTGGTTGATGTCGCCGCTGCATAAAACGGTGAAAACGCACACCTTAAACGGTCGATGCCGCACAGTGGGCA
>JABGQU010000112.1 GCA_018648605.1 Anaerolineae bacterium
GTACGCGCTCGTTGACGTGCTGGAATATGAGTAATTCCAGATAGGTCAGAGTAATCTCCTCCATCAGTGAGAATGACTATTCTGTGATTTGGGTATTTCGACCACAAAAAAGGCAACCACTCAAAGGAGGTTAGATTATTCGCTTTCAGCAAAGATAAACCTGCAACGCTGGAAGCAAAAAAGACCTTGCTGTTGTACCCTTTGGCGTACCAGACCTGATCGTCAAAGACCAAGCCTCGCACATCACCACCTGCTGCTTTCACGGCAAGCGTAATACTACGCGCTGCGCTAATTGCCATACTCCACTTTGGCTCCTGCATACTTCCTGAAATATCTACCGCAACGAGGACGTCGGACATTTTTGCCGTCCCTGCATCGTCTTGAATAGTCATTGTCCAGGGCATCGGAGAGCCGCCCAAGGCTGCCATCCGGTCAAAGCGACCAGGAGCCATGATCTCAATACCGCCTTTCGGGGTTGAGAAATGAAGCTGCATTGCGTTAGCACGTCTATTTTCTTCTGGGGATGCGGGATGAATGCCTAAAGCATCACCCTCCCAAAAGCTGATCTGGGGGCGTTGTGGCTTATGTTTTTCAAGTTCTTCAAGCAGTTTGCCAAGCAACTCGCCACCAGGCATACCACCATGCCCACTATCTGGAATACTGAAGGGGCTGGCTTCTTGCTCGTTACATAAGTCAGGAAAATCCCTTGCGATCTCTCGAAGAAAGCCCGGCAATTCAAGCGCCCTGATCTGTGCTGCGTAGCTCATTCTTCTGAGCAACTCTGCCATACGCTTGCCAACCCTGCTGCGTTTTTTATACGCCCAAAGTTTCCCGTGTATGGGGATAATCTCCAACCAATTATTGGGGTAAAAAGGCGAGGTTGGATAAAGCACATAACGACCCATCAGAGACAAGGACATGGCGGCTCCAAGGAAGCTGCTTGCTTTTGCCAATGTAGCTGCTTGATCTGCGTATGCTTTGCGATGCTTCTTCCCAACATGCCTACGAAGGCGTGTCAGGTGTTCGTTGTAATAGGGCAAGAGCGAGGCGATCAACGCCTCTCCCTGTATATCCATTACAATGTTGACGAAATCAGCGCTAAGACCAGTATCTTTTTGAACCTGGTCTATTTCGTCACATGGTTGAAGCCAATGGCCCAATTCATGCGCCAAGAGCGCAGTACGCGCCCAAGCATATTCAGGCTTCATGGTGGGGATGCCATCAAAATCAGCGGGCATATTGATATAGCGTTTGGTATCCGTTGATGCTGTATCTGCGCCTTCCTTTAAAAGAACGTGAGGGCGGATCAGAGCGGGCAAGTTTGCGCCGAGCATTGACAGGATCAACTCCGCTTGCCGCGTCATGGCCTGCTCAAGAGCAATTCGTTTGCGGGTAGCGGCATAGTCATTAGCAAGAAGCGTAGTCATCGCATTCCCTAAAAGCCGAGACTTTGAAGCGTAGCGGTGAAACCCTCTGCTGCTGCTGGATCAATCGCACGCAGCCGATAGCTGTAAGCGCGAAAGATACTGGCATCATCGGGACCCTTTGCTTTCGCAAGAGCCTGGTATTCAATAGGCAGCGGCCAGAGACCATCTTTCACAGCCGACCAACTCGCCTTGATTGCTTGCCCAACCTTGTCAGAGAAAACCTCCGCTAAGGCATTGGGAAAATCAGCAAAGACGGGTGTAGTCCGGCGGATTAAGGCGGGGTCAATAGCCGTTCCCCAAGGGTTGCAAGCCAAGGAGATTTGAATCTTCTCAGCAGGCCCCCATTCCGTTCCCCAGAAGGGGGCAGAAGTGACACGAACAGGAACATCCGTGTCGATGCCCATCGCCTGCGCTGCATCCGCCGCTATGGGCAGAAGTGGGCGCATGAGTGCTTCTTGTGCGCGTGCGTTGAAACGGGTGAACTCGTCCAGGAACAAAAGGACGCTCTCACCCATCTCACGAGCTGCGCTAAAGGCATCTGCGACGGGTCCGGGGAAAGGATCGCCATTAACATGGACAATCCCAACCAGATCGGCATCAGAATAAGATGCTGCACCCGCTGATTCAACCAAGCTCTGGCTGTTTCGCAGGGCGATCATACGATGCGCCGATGTTTTTCCGCAACCGGTAGGTCCAATCACAAGCGGGACTTGACCATCCAGCAAAAGCTCTTCGATCTCAAAGGACATCGCTTCGATAGCGGCTCCGATCTGTGCGGAAACTTGCTCGCCAAAAGGAATTGGCGATTTCGCCTTTGCTTTTCGCTGCGTCTGCCCACTCTTTTTCCCTGAACCTAATGGCGCTACGCTTATCGGCGAGCTAAGGTCTACAGGCATCAGAGGTGGAATTGTGCAGCGATCCGAAAATGCAAGAAGGTGCTTACATGGGCGGGTGTTACGATCTCCGTCAGCTTCAAGTGCACCACCGGCTTTGAACCAGTCAGCACAAGTACATTCAAGCTCTACCTTATTTTGATTGTGGATCAAGGCAATTGTGAGATTGTATGTCTTGAAACTCCCCGTCCAGGTAGTGCGCTTTAGGGCTGTTTTGGCGGTCGAAGTTGAAATGCTAAGGGTACTTGCACGTCTCGCACGACCCGCTTCTACGATAGCACCCAGGTCAAGCAAAGTTCTCATTGTAGTCATGGTAATCTCCATAAAAAATCATAGGTAGGCATAGTCACTACAAGCAAATTGCCTGTAGAAATTTACCTGCGCCGGAATTGAACCGACGAGTTGCGCCAACGCTTCAGGTACTCAATCGTTCTCTTTCTGAAGGGGCATGGGGATTCATGGAGTTTTTTAGGAGTGGGGATGAAAAACCGATTCGCGCGTGCTTTTGGCTTGAGTATTGCACCCAAGCAGATTCGCAGGGTGAACAGGAATTCGTTTACGCCAAGATAATGCTGATAAATGGCACGCAAGTAAAAAATCGCGTGTGAAGCGTATCCAAAATCAAGAAACAAGTTGCCAATTAGAGGCGTAAACCTGCGTCACAATCTGCCTGATTTTCAAGTTTTTTAGCTCACCGGGCAATTTCATTTTTGTGAGCTTGCTCAGGGGAACATCTCGATCTTCATTGCGAATAAATCCGCTGACGTGCAGAGTATCGCCTTTCTTTATCGTGATGCCGCGTTTCTCTGCACCGGAAATAATCACATTGACCAAATCGCTTGCTTGCCCGGAAGGAGCAAAAGAAGCTCTTTGTATGGATACGCGACAAATGCGGTCATCGCTGTATGTCCAAGTCTGGATGACTTGACCGATCAAAAAAACATGGTTTGCTTGGGGGGATGTCATAGGTTTTCCTTTTGAAAATAATTTGAATATTAGAAAAAGTACAAGAGAGAGGGGTTAGCTCTCTCTTGCGTAGCCCCTAGAAGGGGATCAAGCTAAAAGCCGGAACTGCCGTGTCAATCGCTTCTTCAACAATAGCCACAAGCTCCTTTGGGAGCACATCGGCATATTTGATGATCTCGGTTACACGAGAATCGGGAGATTCTTCGCGCTTTGCCGTGCATCGGTAGCAAAAGGCATCAGATGCAGGGTGGATATACTCCTCCGTACATTCGCAGTCCCAGAACAAGGGCGTTAACCAAATCTCGCCAACCTGTTCAACAAAATTTGTGATCGTACACATTTCATATACCTCCGTTAGAGAATATTTCGCACAGTTTTCCAGTCAAAGAGCCTCTGTCTGGCGAATTCAATGACCAGATCCAAGACATCTCGATTTTGCGTGTCGTTAGGCTCGAAATCACATTCCTCTATCCGAAGAAATTCGTGCAGACCATGTGCGTCTGGATCAGTATCATCATCAAAATAAAGTGTCGGCAAGCCGATAGATTCTGCAATGAAATTGCCATCATCGAAGAGACATTCTTCAATCATTTCTTGAACGCCTTCAGAACTAAGGTTCTGAGTGTTGGCAAAAATCACATAATCACTTTCTTTCCAGTTGGCACCATCTCTATACATGTAATGAAGTTTTTGTTGTGCCATTTTTGAATACCTCCGTATTATTTGAATTATTTTTTCGCATTCTTCACAACCGATGCGCGTATTTTGCGGCGCAGCGGGTTTAGTGTGTAATCGCGTTGATAGTCCGTCAGATCGATTTGCTTCGAAAATCCGAGTATTTCGTGGATACTTTCTGCTGCACCACAACCCTCAAGGACTTCCTGTGAGAGCCAGAACATCACATCAGCATCATCTTGATAAAGAGGACCGCACAGGCTGGCAGTAGAGTAATAACCAAGCGCTTCTTCGAGAGTAGAAAGGCTCTTTTCTCCGCTCAAGACCAATTTCAAGCGAGCAGTAGGAATCAATTTCTGCAAAATGCCAATGCCCCATCCCCCAGGATGCTGCACAATCGGTCCGCTTAAGTAGCGGATGTCGTTCACCCCCAGACCATAAGTCTGCGGGTTTGCGATGACATGAGCAAATTCAAGCGATTCCTTGAGTTGCTCGAACTCGTCACTAAGCGTTGAGCGCAGGATGCCGTCCAGGGATAGTTGCGCATCATTGCACATCCATTTCATCCTGCGACAAAGAGACAACAGGAATCCCTACTTCTCCAAACTGTTGCCGGAAAACACCTTCACGATCATCGTAGTCCAGTGGCAATGAATAAATCCGCACATCTGCCTGGTAAGCGCCAATAAGCACCTCAGCTATCTCAAGAACATCAGCCAGAGACTTCTCGTATCCGACAAAACGAACAGCCGAGACGGTCGTCCAACCCTTGGGTTGTGGGAGAAGATTATCTGCCACGATGCCCCAATTGCAGGTTTCCGCATTGATATCGGATGCCGTTGAGAGATCGTAACCATTCTCTTCTTTGTCGATGGACCAGTCCAGGATCGCAATATCAATGCATTTTTCATCTCGGGACAAATGCTCCATGATAATTTCCGCGACATCTTGCGGGGAAACGGGTCGCCAATAGGTGCTTGCAATTTCAGCCAGTATTGTGTCAACTAACTCCGGCAATTCGATGATCGTCTTGCCCTTGGCATTGAGAGCCGTTTTTACAAGCATTTTGAATAGGGCTATCTTTTGATCGAACTTCATTTCATACCTCCATAATAGGGTTTAGGTTTTGCCGACATCGTTGGTCGGTCTTGGGTATCTCTCTTTGCGAAGAGAAATATCCAAAACAGGTCAATGAGCTGGCAGCGTCAGAAATGCCTCTGGTTGCCGGTAAAAGAAAGAAGGATGTCCTAATGAACATCCTTCTGCTTACTGGTAGGGGCTTTTTATCAAGCATCCTCGTTCATTTTTTCGTCTATCTGAACGTCAAACTCTTTTGCTATTACGATAAGAGGCGCACGAAATTTATTAGAGTAAAGTGCCTCATCAAACGCCTTTACCCGAAGCTCCCACATATCACTTGCTTCATTGAAGGTTATCGAGCAGTATTTTGTGTAGATAGGCTTAGTAAGATCTTTTGTGTTCATTAGAAATACCTCCATGTATAAAGAAAGAAGGATGCTCGAATGAGCATCCTTCTCTAAAGTAAATCTGGTCTTAGATTTTCAGTCCTAATCTTCCAGTTCAGTTCCGCCAAAGCCTTGATAAGTGTTGTATTTGGCGTTGAATACGCGATTATCTTCGCATTCAAGTTTTGCCAAATTTCCCAGGGCTTTTTCATGGGTTGGAATGAAATAGGGGACAGAATAGATTGCGTAATGACGTTTCTGCTTAGGGTAAGCATCTTTTTCTATATCATCATGCGCCTTTGCAATCAGAATGGCTTGAGCAAGAGTCTCTTTGCAATCAACAACTCTGACCGCTTTGTCTCCAAGGAGATTCCAATCAGGAAGCTCGTGATCTGGCTGAACTCCCTCTCTATCGAGGACAATTAACCAATCGCATGTTTGTAGCGTGTAGGCTTCGTAGTCAATCGGGATTTCAGGGTCACACCAATCAAATCTCGACCCGAAATCTGTCACACCTTCATCTAATGCGTCGTGATCTACGCTAACAACACCTTCTTCGACATTGTGCAGAATCTCGCGCACATCAGCCGGGGTTACCGGTATAGCGTTTCTCGTAGCAGCTTCAACGACTTGTCGAAACTCAAAAATAGAGACGGCATAATCAGCCCAATACTCCGAAAGAATTTTGCGAGCAAGCTCATCGTTGATTCTGCCTTCGCCACTAGCGACGATGTTTGGGGCTATAGCTAAAGCCTTGACCATTTCTCGAATATAGTAGTCGTACATTTTCACATACCTCCAAGATAATCTTTTATTGCTTTTCTTCGGGTTCAGATGACCATACAAGATAGGCATTCTCAAGTAATTCTTTTCGGCTCAACCTTGATATCCAACTTAGGTCAGCAGCACCTAATGGACAAGCGAAAACATTGAGTGCTTTTTTAGGTGCGGATTCAAATCTCTTGCGAGCGAAAGTAACAGCATCAAGTAGTGAGTTATCTCGAGACAAAACATCTGTCTCAGGATCACCAGAATTGTTTGAGACAGCCCATGCACAAGTCCCTTGATCGAATTTGGCTCTCTGCTCATCAGATAATATTCTCCATTTCTGACCTTTGAACCAGTCAAATATGGTCACAGAGAGGGAGTCCGAATTTAGCCCAAACTCATCACAAGCCTTGTCTTCAAAAGCAGCTAAAATTTCTCTGGAAATTTCCAAAGAGAGCGGAACGCCCTTGAAAGAGCATTCCTCGATAACCTTATCAACTTGCCAAATGTTTATAGCGTAGCCATTCAAAACCCACTCGACTTCTTCAATAGAACGGGTTTCATCTAGCAGGTTTATACATTCAGCATCAATGAGCATTCTTACTATCTTTTTGGCTATAGCCAATTTTTTGTTTGTCATACATACCTCCAAAGGGGTTAAATAAATAAGCGAACATCATCAATTAGACAAAGTTCGCATCAAATAAGATTCGCCAATCCTTGTTTTTACGGATAGCGATCCGGGAACTGTATACAGCCCCGGAAATAATGAGCACAACCTGATTGTCGTCTTCCAAAACTCGTACAATACGCAAGAGTCCGGGAAAGGTCAAAAAGGTTCTTTTTTTACTACCAAAACGCCATTCACGAGTCTTTAGATTAACGGCGACCACCGCATCCGTCAGTCGCAAATGGAGGGTGCCTTCTTCTAAAAAGATTCCTGTCAGGAATTTATTCCTGAGCAGCTCTTTTAGGGTCCGGCGTTTTTTATTCATATGAAATACCTCCGTTTTTTACGACCCACATCAATCAGATCGTTTTAGGTGATGCCTAGACCTGCTAAGTAGCACCAAAAACGAGCAAATCAAGAAGTGGATGCGTTTCCCCCCGTTTTAGCGACTCTTTTCTGTTAAAAAAAGAGTCACGGATAAGGCTGTTTAGCCAAAAACCCGCGCTCTGAAGTTACTGCTGATTACGACCTAATCGTTTCTCAAGCAATACACCACCATCACGATAGTGTTTTACAAGGTAGATACCATGCCAAAGGGCATAGAGAACAAAAAGGGCAAAACCAATTGCCAGAACTGTATTCATTGCAACATCTCCCATTTCTCTGATTCAGGGCGGGTAGCCCGCTAATAAAAAGAAGCTGGAATCAGCCTCTCCTCAAGAGATGACTCTATTTCTCCTGAAGAGAGGAGGTGAGGGGATGAACCCTCACCTCCGAGAAAAGGGAGTGTCGCATGACACAAAACGAGTAGATAAAGCAGGAGCCTTATCCGCATTAGCAAGAAAACAGAAGTTCCGTTTTCTTGCCAGTCACCTCACCGGGGATCGAACCCGGATAGCCCACATTGATACAACGCTGCTGAGGTGAAGGTAGAAGCGCGAGGGATACTCGCGCTTCTGAGGGTGGAGCGAATAGAAAAAAGCGAATTAGATTAAATCTTCTTCTTCGTCTTCTTCTTCGTCCTGGTCTTCATCATTATCAAAGCTGAAAGGCTCGATAGACTGGACCCAGATGGTGAGACTCTGGCGAGTGACATCATCATCGCCCGTCCATTCTTCCATCGCCAAGCGACCCTTGACCGTGACATAATCACCGGCTTCGAGTGCGCCAACCGCTTCGGTCACTTCATTGGGATCATCGCCTTCGCGAGTGAAACCAACAAGCTCGACCCACATCGAGGGTTTATATTCTCCCTCTTTGTCTTTGCCCATGCTGACGCTTGCGCGACATTTGGCAATCGGTTGACCGTTTTTGGTGAGCTGCACGCCACCATCTTCGCCATCCTTGCGGAAAGCACGAGCGGTGACAATGAAATAGTTGGAAGGACGATTTTTGTTAGATTTGGTAGCCATTTGGCTTACCTCCTTTAAATTGGGGTGAATTGGATATTCATACAGCGGGAAAGTCTCCCGAAGTAAATAAGGGATAGAGCTGCGCTAGGCAGCAGCGTCGCACTGAGCGGCGACAGGGCAGTATTTGCACTCCCAGCCTTCAAGGGGGTCTTTCGGGGGGAGTTCAGGGCGTAGAAGAACAGTGAGCCGGGCACGCAGTAACGTGCGAGCAGATTCAATATCGACTTCTACAGGGAGAGGTAATATGTTTTGGGGTCCCATGTAGACAATTCTTCCAGAAAAAACAGGGGAAGCATCTGAGACAGCAATTCCATGTTTCTCTGCAAGGATCGAGGCATATTCTTCCTCGTTTTTGTTGAGAAGCAGCGCCAGCAAATTGATTTGTGTAGCATGAGCGAGCTTTGCTTCAGGTAGATGCGTAATCTGATGTACTTGTCGGCGGGTGAAGTTTTCGTCACAGTCCGGGCAGTAAAGAGGCTTGTTAGCTCCACCTATGCCACGTCGGTCTGTAATATCGCTCAAAATAACTTCGTAACACTTGGGGCATGTGTACGAATATGACGAGCGTGGAGGCCAGCCAGTGCGTTTGTAGTCGGTGATTAGCCAACCAGCATCCGAATAAGTCACAAGATCGGGCTTACCTGAGAATAGGATTGTTTTCCCACGATAGTCGAAGGTAGCAACCAAGCGTTCTTCGGCAATGCCTGCGCCTTCGTAATCTTCAAGCGCAGCGTGAATAGCCGTGCCTGAGAAACGAGCGTAAAAGTCGGAAGGTTTTTCCGTCCAACTATGCTCCATCTTCAAGCGAAATTTGCGCGGGCAGTAAATCAATTCGGTAACAGAAATGCCGAAGTCTGCACCATGCGCTTTAGCCAGGCGTTGTGAAAAGTCGTGAGGACGGGGGTCGTTCACAATCTGGTGAATATAAGCAGGGAACATTGAGCAACCAGGCGCACTGCGCTCGGAGCAAGCCAGGCACTCAGGAAGAGGAATCTCTTCACCGGTAACCTCGCACACAAAGGCTCTCATTCCCGCGTCCGCGGTGACAATAGGTATCACTGCGAGGGCTTTGGCTTTAGTAGTCATTAGGCACATACCTCCAAGATAAGTAAAAAAGCAGGATGACGATGACCGCCATCCTGCTCGTTTTTAGTTAACTGCTTGATCGGCAGCTTCAATACGATTCCAATTGACAGAGGCCGCACTTTGTGCAAAGGTCTGATGGTGCTTATGACCTGCACGTGTCACACGGCGACCACGAGGGGTACGCGCAACCAGTCCCATCAATAACAAAGCTGGCTCTACGATATTTTTAGCCGTGGACATATCAAGACCGGCATTAGCAGCAATCGCGCCAAGACCAGCGGGACCACCTCGATAAATCTCGATCAAAGCAGCTAGATATTGACGATCTGCTTCTTCGAGACCAAGCGCGTCCAGGCCGAGTATCGGCATGGTGGCTTCAACCAGTTCAGTGTCGATGAAATCCTCATCTGAGGAAATAGCAACATCAACACAGCGGCGCAGCAGACGAAGAGCAACGCGCGGCGTTCCGCGAGAGCGTCTTGCAATGGCCTGTAAAGCCTCTTCTTCTGTAAAGAAACCCATTTTCTCAGCGGCCCGCTCAATAATTTGAACAAGCTCATCCAAGGTGTAGGGTTGCAGATGGAAGCTATGCCCAAAACGCGCACGCATGGGGCCAGGCAATAAGCCAAAGTCCGTCGTGCTACCAATCAGCGTGAAGGGGTGAACCTTCATTGTGATCGGGTCACTATCCTTCGACAGTTTGATTGAGACTTTGAAGTCTTCCATCGCAGAATAAAGCGTTTCGGCAGAATCTCTCTTTAGAGCATGAATCTCGTCCAGAAAAAGGATGTCATTGGGCTGAAGCATGGTCAAGGCGGATGCCAAGTCACCAGGTCTCCCGATTGAGGGAGCAGCGATTTCATGCAAACGGCTATTGGCCTCGTGAGCAATAATGGCCGCCAATGTGGTTTTCCCTAAGCCGGGTCCGCCAAAAAAGGCAACGTGCTCAAGCGTGGCTTTGCGAGTCTTCGCAGAGTACAACATAAGCTGCATGGTCTGTTTTAACTGGCGTTGTCCAATGAAATCACCCAGCGTTTGAGGGCGAAAGTTACGCTCGTTTACCGAGATTTGAGTGGGTGGTGCAGCGGTAGTCATCGCAGCACCGCCTAATAATCACTTGGAAGCAAGATGGTCGTTGCAGACCGATTCGCTTCTGTGATGATCCAGATTTTCTCTGCTCCCTCGATGTCGGTTTCGTAGGCTGAGAAGATACGAAGATCACCCACTTTTACAGCTAGGTCATTTTCGTTCTTGTCCTCTTCTGTCATGTCGCCCCAATCGCCTTTAAGATGGCGAAGTAGATAGGGCATCAAGCGAGCCGTATTATCATTAAGGCTGCGAGTGATCACAAACTTGCCGGGATTAAATAGTCCTGCGGTTGACATAGTCATAGTACATACCTCCAAATTGGGTTTGATATTCTGAGTGACATAAACATTCACTCTCGACGGGCGTGGAGTTTTCCACAACCAGCGAGAAAAAAGGTTGCCTAAAAAAATAGAAGATGGTGGGGTAGCACCATCTTCTTTAGGTCAGCTTCTCAACACATGAGGAATTTTGCTCTTCATGGAATAAAAGGCTGGGTTTTTACCGACAATGATGTGGTCGATAACTTCTATATCGAAGAGCTTTGCTCCTTCAACAATCTGCTTTGTGACTGAGACGTCATTGCTGCTGGCTTCGGGATCCCCGCTGGGGTGGTTATGCACAAGCACAATGCTGGCTGCGCTATGTTCTATTGCAGGTTTCATAACCTCTGCGATCCGGATGCTTACGCTATGGAGGTTCCCTTTATAAAGAGGAACAATCGCGATAACCTTCGATCTTTGGTTGAGCAATATCACCTTGAGATGTTCTTCTGTGAGCGTGGTCATGTCCTGCACCAAAGAATAAGCATCTTTTGGAGAATGTACGCCTTGCGGCACATCGGGCACATCTTCAACAAGCCTCATGCCGAGGGCAATCCCTGCTTTTATTCGAGTGGCAGTGCTAATTCCCACACCAGCTATTTCTGCAAGTTTGCTGGCAGGGGCGTTGTAAATTTTCACAAGATCGCCAATCTCCCGAAAAAGATTCTGGGCAATCTCTATCTGATATTGACCTCCTACCAGAGCCGCCAGGAGTTCTATTTGCGTACAGGCGGTGGGATCAAAAGCCAGTTTCTGAGCAGGGTGTTCCCTGAGCGTTAAAGTCT
>JABGQU010000113.1 GCA_018648605.1 Anaerolineae bacterium
ATTCCAGCCAGTTCGACTAACATAAGAACTGGTACAACTATTGGGGGCAGGTCACCTGATGGCATTGTTATTTCTAAAATATAGTCTGTGATGTCGCCCATTTCTGTCCACGAGAAAATCACTTTGCCGATATAGGGCAATTCCGCGCCATCTTCGGGGGTGAGTGGCTGAACACAAATCAACGGCTCAGGTGTAGGTGTAAAAGTTGGTATAGGTTCAGGTTCTTCTTCTATTTCGGGCACAGGTTTAGGCTCTTGTACTGTAAAGAATGTGAAACTATCACTTGTACAAATTATTTCTCTGTCATCGTTCAGGGCTTCTACGTACCAAGTGTTTTCACCGGGCTCTGTGAAGGTTGAAATAATACGCTCAACTTGCGTATCGTCGAGTTCAAAAGTGATCAGGTGTCCCGAAGGAGTCTGGATGTTCAAGTGATATAACGCGATGCCTTCCATTTCGGTAAATGCAAAGGTCATCAAGTCAGCGCCATAAGAGATTTCTGCACCATCTTCTGGCATGAGTGGTTGCGTACAGATGAGCGGAGCGGGGTCATCTTGTTGGCAAAAAGATAAGCCCAAGATGATCGCGAGAATAATGATGAGAATAAGCCACCAGTATTTTTTGAGCATCAAAACTCTCCCTTTTTTGTGTAAGTTCTCCCCCCGTTTACGGGGGGAGTTAGAGGGGGGCGAAACTGACAAAGGCCCCTACCTAGCCTCCCCCGCTCGCGGGGGAGGGACGCTTTAAAAGTTTGATTATCTATCGAAAATAGAGAGACATTTTGTCTTCATATTTAATCGTCATCATCGTCATCTCCGCCGTCACCACCACCGCCGCCACTATTTTTTGGTGGTGGTGCGCTTTCAGGCGGCGATGCCAACTTGCTAAAGGTAAATACAGTGCTCTCGCAAATTTCTCCGCTTGCGGCGTTCAGGGCCGTTACTGCCCATTGATATTCGCCACCTTGCTCGAAGGCCTCCATATATCGACCTATTTCGGTTCTGTTGCCTTCAAAAGTGATGGTGTTTCCTGAAGGCACTGTGATGGTTAACAAATACCTTGTGGCATCTTCTACGGCTGCCCACGAGAAGATCTCCTTGCCGATCTTGGGGAGTTCTGCGCCGTTTTCGGGGGTGAGTGGTTGTGCACAACCGAATATTCCAGGTGTCGGCGTGATGATCAGAGTCTCTTCAGTTTCTTCCACTATTATTTCTGGCACAAGTGCTTCTTTTTCTATGACAGTGAAGGAGAAACTATCGCTCGTACAAACGATTTCACCTTTGTCGTTTAGCGCTTCCACATTCCAGATAATGTCGCCAGGCTCTGTAAAGCTTGAAATAACACGCTGGGCTTGCGTATCTTCGAGCTCAAAAGTGACCAAATTCCCGGAAGGGGTCAAGACATTCAGATGATAGAGTTCAACACCTTCCATGGGCGTAAAGGAAAAGGTCATCAAGAGGTCCGCGCCATAAGGGGTTTTAGCGCCATCTTCAGGTATCAGGGGCTGTGTGCAGACAAGTGGGGCAACACCACCTTGCTGGAGAATAGGTAAGCCAAAAACAATCACCGGAACAATGATGAGAATGAGCCACCAGTATTTTTTAAACATAAGAAAACTCCTTTTTTAGTAATACCGTTCTCTGAGTGTAGCCGAGCGTATTTTTAGAGCCCGTCCTTCGACTACCGCTTTGCGTCCGCTCAGGAACTGAAATCTTTTATTCAAACACCGTCCCCTTTGATGCGTTTTTTGCCTGTTCAAAGGCATCTTCTATAATACCCCGATTCGTTCTAAAGAGAGAAAGGGGTGGTAACTGATCCAGCGCGAAGAAACCTACATCGGGGGTCTCATGGCTACTGCGTGCTTCGCCGCCGAGAATCTCACAGAGAAAGAGCAACTTATAGGCGTGATAGAAGGGCATCCACTCTTCGTTGGGGACGCGGTTGGCATCGTAAACACCGACCACGTTCCTCACACGGACGTCGAATCCGCTCTCTTCCCTCACCTCGCGGATAATCGCCTGCGAGGGCGTATCGCCCACATCCGCCCAGCCGCCGGGCAAACTCCAGCGCCCATCACTCTCTTCTTTCACGAGCAGAATTTTCCCGTCGTGGATAATAGCGGCGCGCACATCCACTTTGGGCGTGATATAGCCGGGCTGCATTGCAAAACTCTTTTGTACTTCTTCTTCAGAAAGTGTGCTTTGCTTGCTCACGATCTCTGCCGCGAGTTCGCGCAGGCGTGTGTAGCGCTCGGTGTCGTAGCCGTTCGCGGCGTGCTCCAACCCAACTTGCGACATTGAATGCAGTTCACGGGCGATCTTTAGCCATTCTGGGGTAGTCAAAGTGTTCTCCTTAAATACAAAGGTGCAACGCACTTCCAAAGTGCGTTGCACCTGAATCTATTCCAAAAACGCGCGCGTCTTGGCGATCATTTTTGCATCCACTGCGCCGCTTTCTTCCCAATACTCGAGCAGTTGTGGCAGCGTGAAAACGCTGTGTAGTTTGTAGCCATGTTCGCCCATAAAATCTACGCCTTCAGGTTGACGGTCGATCAGCACGACAATATCTTCCACGTCCAAATCGACAGCTTTTAGTTTTTGGATGCCCTCCAGCTTGCTTCCGCCAGAGGAGATCAGGTCGTCGATAACAACGATCCGTTGCCCGGCATCGTAAACGCCCTCGACCTCGACTTTGGTTCCGTACCCCTTAACTTCCTTGCGCGGATAGATCATCCCCCAACCGCCGTGCAACGAAATCGCCGTGCCGATGGGCATCGCCGCGTAAGGCAGGGCGGCCAGTTGATCGAATTCAAGGTTTTGCATAATTTCTGCATAAGTTGCTGCGGCTTCTTTTAGCAAATCAGGGAAAGCGACCAAGCGGCGCAGATCAATATAGATGGGAGACTTTGCCCCGGATTTTAGGGTGAAATCTCCAAATTTGACGCATCCAGCGGAGAGAAGCCCGTCGGCAAGTTTTTTGTTTTTCATAATTATTCCTTTTCTTTTGTCATCGCGAGGAGGGCTTTAGCCCAACGTGGCGATCGCCCTCACGACGGGGGAGATTGCTTCACTTCGTTCGCAATGACAGGATTATCTAATACCCTCGCTCAAAATCAACTTGATAGTTGAGCGCATCCCCTTTGAGATAGCGGTGATAGTTCTCAACAAAAAGATCAACAATATATACAGGCAGACTTAGTGCTGCAGTGTGGAAGGTCATCAGAAGATTCGGCGTTGTCCAAAAGGGATGTTCTTTGGGCAGGGGTTCTTCGGAAAAGACATCCAGTATTGCCCCCGCGATTTTTTCTTCTCTTAGTGCTTTTTCTAATGCGTCCTCATCTACAGCACTGCCGCGTCCGACGTTGATAAATAATACGTGTTTTCGCAATTTTTGAAAAACGGAAGCATCTAAAAGTTTGCGCGTGGACGGAGTATTCGGCAGGATGTTGACGAGATAATCCAAGCCATCTACAAATTCAAGCAAATTATCGTGATAGTACATATCCACATCGGAGCTGGTTTCGCTGGAGTGGGTATATCCGCGCACGTTCATCTTGAAGTGCTTCGCTGTTCTGGCAACCTCCGCGCCGATGGAGCCGACGCCCAGCAAGCCGATGGTTTTTCCGCGTAGCGTGCCGTTATTTTGCCCATCCCAGTATTTTTCAACTTGTGCCTGACGAAGCTTAAAAATGCGTCTTTCATGAGCTAGCAGATACCCAAAAATATATTCGGTCATCAACTCGCCGAAGACGCCACGCGCATTGGTCAGGGTGTAGTCTCGGCGCAGATTTGGAGCGAGCAAAGGCTCAACTCCTGCCCAAATGGATTGTACCCAACGAAGATTTTTCAGTGCAGGGAGATGCTCCCGTATGCGGGCTGGCTCGCCTAATACGATATCGCATTCGGAGGTTCTTTTGTCGTCTTGAATAGAAAGTATCTCAAGATCGGGCAGGTTTGCTGCGCGGATCAGGCTTTCGTATTCATCGTTTTTTTGCGTGATGATGAGCAGTTTTGGCATCGGAATCCTGACTTATATTTGCAGATGACAGTCACCTTAAAGGTGACTGTCATCTCTCTTCGTGGTTAGTAATCTAAATCGTATTTTACAGCAATGATCTCATCGCGTAACTCCGCCGCCGCACGTTTGGGGCTTTCAGCCCGCGCAACGGAGCGCGAGACGTTGATGAGCATCCCTTTTCCATCTTTGCGGAGACCGGCTTTGAGCGCAGTGGCTAAATCTCCGCCTTGGGCGCCAACGCCGGGGGCGAGGAACCACAGATCGGGTGCGGCAGCGCGGACTTTGGCTAACGCTTCGGGTTGCGTTGCGCCAACGACGAGCCCGATATTATTGCCGGTATTCCAGGATTGGGCGAGTTGGGCGACGTATTCGTAGAGATGTAAGGGCGACCGGCCGGTCGCCCCTAGGACAGACAAATCCTGCAAATCACCCGCGCCGGGATTACTCGTCTTGCACAACAAAAACGCACCTTTTTCTGGATAGCCCAAGAAGGGATCAATGGAGTCTTTGCCGAGATAGGGATTAAGGGTGATGCAATCCGCGCCGAGATGGTCGAAGGCAGATTTGGCGTAGGCTTCGGCTGTGGAGGCAATATCGCCGCGTTTGGCGTCGAGGATGATGGGGATCATGGAGCCGAGTTTTTTTGATTCTTCTTTTATTGCGGCGATCAGCTTTTGGAGGGCTATCCACCCTTCGGCACCGAAATATTCGAAGAAGGCGGCGTTGGGTTTGAAAGCTGCGGCGTAGGCAGATGTTTCTTTAACGATTCCCAAGCAAAAATCAAGGGCGGCTTCGGGAGTGGGATGTTGGAGATCAGCAAGATGTGGATCAAGCCCGATACAGAGTAGGGATGAGCAATCATCCACACGTCTTTCTAAAAATGAGAAGAAGGTTTCCATGATTTCCTTTTACCAGAAAGAATGATACGTCACTGCGAGGAGACCGAAAGGTCGACGTGGCAGTCTCCCACACAATGAGGGAGATTGCTTCGCTTCGCTCGCAATGACATTTTATTAAGCCTTACCCAATACCATCGCCAGCAACGCCATTCTTACATAAAGCCCATATTCCATCTGGCGGAAGTAGGCGGCGCGCGGGTCTTTATCGAAATCGGTGCTGATCTCACCGACGCGGGGCAGGGGGTGCATGACGATCATTTCGTCTTTGGCGGCTTTCATGATCTCAGGGTTGACGATGAAGGAGCCAGCCACTTTTTCGTAATCGGCGGGGTTCTCGAAACGTTCTTTTTGGACGCGGGTGACGTAGAGCACGTCGGTTTCGGGCAAGGCTTCTTCGAGACTGCCGTATTCGGCTTGCGGGATGCCTTTGGTGGCAACTTCCTCTTTGACTTCTTCGGGCATCTTCAAAATATCGGGCGAGACGTAGTTGATTTTGACATCGTAAAGAGTCAGCAGGCGTGCCAGCGAGTGGACGGTGCGCCCGTATTTCAGATCGCCGAGCATCGTGACGGTTTTGCCGTCAATTTCGCCGATGTCGAGTTCTGAAAAAATAGTAAAAAGATCAAGCAATGCCTGCGTGGGATGTTCGCCCACACCGTCGCCGGCGTTCAGGACGGGTTTTTCGGCGGCGTCAGCGGCAATGGCAGCCGAACCGACTTCTGGATGGCGCAGGACGATCACATCGGTGTAGCATTCGAGCGTGCGGATAGTATCTGCAAGGCTTTCGCCCTTCGAGACGGATGAAAATTTGACGTTATTGATCGGGATAACGCTGCCGCCGAGTCTTTCCATCGCGGCATGGAAGGATGAAGACGTACGCGTGGATGGCTCATAAAATAAATTTGCCAAAATTTTTCCTTTGAGCAGGTCAAAGGAGCCGACGCGGTCGACCATCCCGTGCATTTCGTGGGCGACGCCGAAGATATATTCGAGGTCTTTGCGGTCGAGATTTTTGACGGTTAGAACGTCTTTGCCATACCATGGCGAGTGAACGTTATCGCCGAAGGGCAGGTGGGGCGATTGGGGGGAAGTGGGCATTTTTTCTCCTTTTTAGGGGTAGGGGCGGGGTGACCCCGCCCTTACATCGTTATCAAGTTGATTTACGGGATTTGTGATTGGCGATTCGTCTGGTCTCCCCTAAATTCCACGCTTTTGGAATTTGGGGGAGATGCCCGATAGGGCAGAGGGGGCGGCTTGTTTCCGTTATTCATGACATTTTCTTGGTGATTTATTCGGTGCCAGTACCACCGCTACCGCAACTTAAGTCTTGGCAACCTGAATCATCGTCTTTATTGTTGTTGCTACTCTCTTCACCCACCCCGTCAGAAACACCTTTCGTAAAGGTGAAGAAATCGCTCTGGCAAAGCTCTTCGCCAGCGGCATTCAGGGCGGTCACGTTCCATTGGTGTTCGCCGCTTTGGCTGTAGGCGGGGTGCATGCTGAAGCCGTCCATGTAGCGGTTCTTTGTGGTTTCGTCGGAGGTAAATTCGAGTGTTAATCCGTCAGGGAAAATGAAGTTGAGCAAATAACTTTCGGCACTATCGTGGGCTGTCCATGAAAAGACTACTTTCCCTTCGGCGGGGAGGTCGGCTTTGTCGAGGGGGGGTGAGTAGTTCGATACAACTTGGCTTTTCTTCAATGATCTCTTCTTGCGGTTCAGGCTCAGGCGTAAAGGTCGCGGTCGGTTCCGGGGCTACTTCTTCTACTTCAGGCGCGACGTCCACTTGGGCGGGTTCAGCGGCTGGCTCAGGAGAAGGCGTGGGCGTTGTAACGCCGCAGGCGAGTATTCCCAGCAGGAGGGTGGATAGGATGATGAGTTTTCTTTTCATTTTTTCTCTCCTTTTTAGCCCCCCCTCTAACTCCCCCCGCGTGCGGGGGGAGAACACGTCTCGGTTGCGAGACCTGTCCCTCACCCGTTTACAGGGGAGGCTAGGTGGGGGCATTTTAAAAAATCTGCGTAAATCCGTCTAATCAGCGTGATCCGTGTTCAATTTTTCCACGAATTCGCCAATTTCGGCAAATGCTCTCTTCGCTTCAGGCAAGATTCCAACCGCCTGCCAGACATGCCACATCTTCTCGTAGACCGAGAGCGTCACGTCCACACCTGCGGATTTGGCGTTCTCGGCTACCATGCGGGCATCGTCGAGAAAGACTTCATCGCTACCGACCTGAATTAACATGGGCGGGAAATTCGTCAAATCTGCAAAAGCGGGCGAAATATGCGGGGTGCGTGAGTCGGCAAAGGCGATGTATGCCTCCGCCCACAGGCGTAGATTTTCGGGGTGCAGGATCACGCTTTTCTCCGCGTTCGTCTCGTGCGATTCGCCGCTGAAAGTTAAGTCCGTCCACGGCGAAAGGCAGATGATGCCAGCTGGGAGCGGACGTCCCTCATCACGCAGGGCGAGCGTCACGGCAAGGCTCAATCCGCCGCCCGCAGAATCTCCGGCGAAAAATATATTCTCCGCTGCAAAGCCCTCTCTCAGCAGCCAATCGTAAACTTCGAGGACATCCTGCAACGCTGCCGGAAAAGGATACTCCGGCGCAAGGCGATAGTCGGGCATCAGGACGCGTGCGCCGCTTTTCTCCGAGATACTCCCGCAGAGGAGACGGTACATCGTCAGGTCACCAGAAACATAGCCGCCGCCGTGCAAATAGAGAATGATCTTTTCAGCATTTGCGCTTTCGTGGCTGACCCACTCCAGTGAAAGCTCATGTATAGAAAAGTGTTCCACAGAAATGCCTTTTGGAAATTTCTGCATCATCTTTGCGGAGCGTGTCTGACTTTCGCGCAGTTCATCAATATTGAGAGGCTTGTAAAAAAGATTGCGGAGCAAAGTCCGAAAAATAAAACGCAACATAATCTATCTCTCCTCGAAAAGGTGATTTGCCAAGGGAATGATATTGATCAAAGGCTCCTCATAAGGATGCGCTTTCTTGATCGCCTGCAACGCCGCGTTCACCAACGCCCGTTTGCAATTCACCTCCACCTTATACTCCGTCCCTTTGCTGATCTTGCCGACCTCGCCCTCAAAAGGATTCGCGCCAGCCAGCGGGCGGTAATATCCCTGAACGGGATAAAGCGCAACGCAATGATCATAATCGCCGATCACCCCAACGCCGAGCTTTGCCAAAGCATCGCGAATCTTCAATGTATATTCTTCAGGTACAAATATCTCTAGTTTTACATCGGTGAAGTTTTGCATGGATACCTTTCCTCTTACATTGCGAGCGAACGAAGTGAGCGTGGCAATCTCCAAGTCAGTCGAGGGGATTGCCGTGCCATCGAAAAGCATCGACGGCTCGCAATGACATTACTTTCGGATATCTTTCCCATAGCCTTTCTCTGCCAGAACTTCTCCATCTTTATACACATCTTTTCCTCGGAGGACAACCCGCGTCACACGCCCTTGAACTTGCCAGCCTTCAAAGGGCGTCCAGCCGCAACGGGAGTACATCTCTTCGGCGCGAAGCTCATATTTGGCATTTTCATCCACCTCAACCCATGTCTCGGCCTGGTCAGGAATATTAAAGATTTTCTTCGGGGCGGTATACATTTTCTCGATAATATCATCTACCGTTAAACGCCCTTCGCTGGCAGCCGTGAGCAGCAGTGGGAGGGCTGTCTCCAAACCGGGGAAGCCGGGCGGGGGCTTTTGGGAGTCTTTTTCTTCGAGCGTATGCGGGGCGTGGTCAGTGGCGAAGCAGTCGATCACGTCCATATTTTCCCAGAGTGCGTTGATGTCTTCCTGCGTCGTCAAACGGGGACGAACTTCCGAACGTCCCCCCCCAGCCCCCCCCGTAAACGGGGGGGGAGCAAGAGTTTCTCCCCCGCGAGCGGGGGAGACGGAAGAGGGGGCTTGAAGGAATAGATGATGCGGCGCGACTTCACAGGTCACCTTGATGCCGCGTTCTTTGGCGGCTTTGATGATGAGTATCTCTTCCTTTAAGGAAAGGTGGGCAATATGAACGGGCCGATCATAGATCGCGGCAAATAAGATTCCCGCCGCCATTGTGCGTGATTCTGAATGCAGGACAATGGGATATTCTTTTGGGTATTGCTCGAAATGGGGCGTCCACAAGGACATATTATCAAGGCGTAATTCGCCGAAGGTGGAGTCGAGATACATTTTGAGACCAGCAGCGCGCGGGGCGAGATGTGCGGCTGCGGAGGCGTTGTCGGGACCTGCGCCGAGGAATTGGGCGTAATCACAGCGCGCTTTTGTTTTAGCGGAAGCAAGCGCAAGGTCAAGGGTGGCTTCGTCGAAGATAGGCGGTTTTGTGTTGGGCATCCCGAAGATGGTGGTGATCCCACCTGCGAGGGCGGCAGATGTCGCTGTATTCCAATCTTCTTTGTGGGTTTGTCCGGGTTCGCGTACGTGGACGTGAGGGTCAATTAATCCGGGGAGTTTTAGCATTGGTTAGTCCTTGGTTCTTACCCTCACCCCTGCCCCTCTCCCTGAAAAGGAGAGGGGTGATGAAGGCATAAAAAAAGAGAGCCACGAATGGCTCTCTAAAGATTGAATAGAAAAACGGCATCTGCCCCGCTGGGAGCGGAAAATTCTTTGAAGATGTGAAGTAGTTTCTGACGCATATCGTGCGTGATTCTATGCAGGCTGGGGGATTTGTCAAGGTTTCTTCAAAAATATGTCTAAACTAGTGAGATGTTGGGTGACAATCGTCACTGCCTTCCAAGATGCCCAACTGCTATAATTTTTTCGCTATTATATAAAATCACCAAAAGGAGAGATGAATGGGTTACGAAAAAATTACTGTCCCCGCTGAAGGGGAAAAGATCACAATGACAGATGGCGTTTTGCAGGTTCCTGACAATGTTGTATTGCCTTTCATCGAAGGCGACGGCACCGGGCGCGACATTTGGAAGGCTTCTGTTGCCGTTTTTGATGCAGCAGTAGAAAAGGCTTATGGCGGCAAACGCAAAGTCAACTGGATGGAAGTTTACGCTGGCGAAAAAGCCTACGATATGTTCAACGAATGGCTGCCCGCAGAAACCATCACCGCTTTTGAAGAATATATTGTCGGCATCAAAGGTCCCCTCACCACCCCCATCGGTGGTGGCATCCGCTCTTTGAATGTTGCCCTGCGCAAATTGCTCGATCTTTATGTTTGCCAACGCCCTGTACAATATATCGAAGGTGTCCCTTCACCCGTGAAGCACCCCGAATATGTAGACATGGTCATCTTCCGCGAAAATACCGAAGATATTTATACCGGCGCAGAATTTGAAGCAGGCACTGAAGAGAATAAAAAGTTCATGGATATGATGAAAGAAGAATTCCCTGAACAATACGATAAATTCCGCTTCCCCAACACCGCCGGGATCAGCATCAAGCCTGTTTCTCAAGAAGGCACTGCCCGCATCGTGCGCGCCGCCATTCAATGGGCACTCGACAATAACCGCAAAGATGTTAGCCTTGTTCACAAAGGCAATATCATGAAATACACGGAAGGTGCATTCCGTGCTTGGGGCTACGAAATCGCCAAAGGCGAGTTCCGCAACGATATCGTCACCGAGCGTGAAACCTGGATTTTGGGCAATAAAGAAGCCAATCCTGATATGACCGTTGAAGAGAATGCCAAAGCCATTGACCCCGGTTTCGACATGATGGCTCCTGACAAACAAGCAGAGATCATCGCCGAAGTTGAAGAAGCGCTCGCTCTCTGGGATACTCACGGCGACGGAAAATGGAAGAGCAAACTCAGCATCCGCGATACCATCGCAGATATCGTTTTCCAGCAGACCATCACCCGCGCAAAATCCTTCGACGTGCTCGCCACCATGAACCTGAACGGCGATTATCTCTCAGACGCACTCGCTGCACAGATCGGCGGTATGGGCATCGCTCCCGGCGCAAATATCAACTACGTCACCGGACGCGCAATCTTCGAAGCCACACACGGCACCGCCCCCAAATACGCCGACCTCGACCAGGTCAACCCCGGTTCCGTCATTCTCTCCGGCGAGATGATGTTCCGCTATATGGGCTGGCACGAAGTTGCCGATCTCATTCTCAAAGGCATGAGCGGCGCAGTTGCAGCCAAAACCGTCACTTACGATTTCGACCGCCTGATGGATGGCGCAACAAAAGTCAAATGCTCCGAGTTTGGTCAGGCTATGATCAAACACATGGATGACTAATTCAGTCATCAGTGATTAGTAATCAGTAAGCCCCCGTTCCTAAAATCAGGAACGGGGGCTTCTTTTTTTGGGATGAAAAGCCGCCTCGCACGCGGATTTGGCTTGCTCTCGTTTTTCAACATAATGCCTATCCCCAGGCAAAAAAAACAGCCCCTTACCGTAGCGAAAAAATTTGACATGGATATTTTTTCTCTGTATAGTATTTGTACGTTTTTTTGATGACTTGGATTCAAGTCGTAAGTGCAACAGGTTGATGTCCGAAGAATACCTCATAA
>JABGQU010000114.1 GCA_018648605.1 Anaerolineae bacterium
CGCACCTTCTAGGTGCAACACTTCAAGCCACCACCTTTGGTGGTGGTACTTTACTCTAACAGCTACCCAGCAATCATCACATAGTTCAATTAAATCTGTAGAGCCTTCTTCCCAACAAATTCTTTTTCCACAACGCTCGCAAATCCAAAGTTCTCCTTCACATTGCGAATGATTTTTACTTTGACACCCAAGAAGACGACCCGTTTTTTCAAAATAAAAATTTTGAATTGGCTGCCAGAAAAAGGTTTTGAGTGTGTAATTTCGGTTACATAATAAGCGTTTTATAGACATGCTCCCGACCATAACAAAATGACACTCAAATCACCACCTGATTTGAGTGTCATTTATATTTTCTTAGCAAACTTTCAACTTTTCGCTTACAACCTTTCCCCGCTTTTATTCGCGTTGAGCTTTTCAAAATCCACCCAAGAACGCTCTCCAAAAATCATCCTTCTCGCCTAGTTTGGATTTAGGGTAAGACAAAATCTTGATAATTTTCTGGGGTAACGACATGAAAATCACTTTCAGGATATGCGCTCTGCCAGTTTTTAGGGATTTTTACTTTTTTCTTTGGTGACCATTTACATTCGTAGCCATATAAGCGACCATCGCGTTCTTCAATAATATCAATTTCTTGCTGAGAATAAGTGCGCCAGAAATAATGATTCGCATAGATGGCATTATATTCTCTATATTTCAAGCGCTCGATAAAAAAGAAATTTTCCCAAAGCTGACCAATGTCGTTGCGTTGCGAGAGACCATTAAATTGCGCAATCAGTGCATTCCGAATACCATTGTCCATGAAGTAGTATTTTTCCTTCTTGGTAATTTCGTTGCGCAGATTTCGGCTAAAACCACTCAATCGGATGATTACAAAGGCTTTTTCAAGTAGATCAAGATAGCGTTGTACAGATTTATGATCCATACCAAGTTGCGTGCCAAGTTCTGATAATGATACTTCTGAGCCAACCTGAAAAGCTAGCAACTTAAGTAAATTTATCAACTGTCTTGAATTTCTAATACGGTCAAAGGCGAGAATATCTTTAACAAGATAAGAATTGGCAATTTCCATCAATGCTGCAACTTTTTCTTTTCGCGTTTTTGCCATCACCACTTCAGGATAACTACCATATAAGAGAATATCTTCAAGATTTTCCTTAAGCTCAAAGCGATTATGCGTAGACAGAAGTTCTGATTGTGAAAGAGGGTAAAGTGTGAGCGTGCGTTTACGTCCTGTTAATGGTTCGCCAACTTGCCCCGCCAGTTCAAAAGAGGATGAACCCGTGACGATAATTTTTAGATCAGGGCGCTGATCAACCAGAATCTTTAGCGCCATCCCAATATTGGGGATATTCTGTGCTTCATCAATAGCGATAAGTTCATATCCCTCTGCGTAAGGCAAAATTTCTTTGAACTCTTGTGAACCTAAAATATGCTGCGTGCGAAGATTGTCACCTGTGTCAAGTTTATATTTTAGCTGAGTACCATTTAGGTAATTTTGCAAGATTGTTGTCTTACCTACCCGTCGAGGCCCATAGATAAGCAAGACCTTTCCCTCATGAAGATATTGCTTTAGTGGCTCATATTCTCGTGTGAACATAATGCTATTATACATCAAATCCCAGTTTTTACATAAAAACTGGGATTTGATGTTCCTGGTTTATCAGAATTATGGGGAAATACCTTACGGGTATTCTTATTCCCTAAAACCCACCCAATAACGCTCTCCAAAAATCATCCTTCTCACCCGGCACAAAAGGCGTATAGACCGTGAGCCTGTCCACGACCCCATCGTAGCGTTTTTGCAGTGCGGTGGGGAGATCGGCGGGAGAATCTGCGTAGGTGACGAATTCTTCGAGCATCTCGTCGGTGATGAGCATCGGCATCTCTGCCCACTCCTTTTTTGCGGCATGACCGGTCAATTTTTCGGCGGTTTCGCCCCAACCGTGATGCGTCATCACGCGGCGGTAGGATGGCGTGGATGCGTAGAAAGCCAATTGCATTCGGGCAAAATTGGCTTCTTCGGGCGAGGTCGCCACAAATGCGCTCAAGGAGACAGAAACATCTGCGCGCGAGCGTCCCGTTTTGGCGGCGCCCTCTTCGAGGGCGGGGGTCAACACCTCGCGCAGATAGCGCGGCGAGTTAAAAGGATGCGCGTGGAAGCCATCGCAAACTTCGCCAGCCAGACGCGCCAATCCCGTGTTCACGCCCGCGATATAAATAGGGATATATCCCCCCTCTACTCCCCCTCGCTCGCGGGGGGGATGCCCGGAGGGCAGGGGGGGCAGGGGTCCCGGATCGAAGAACGGCGTCATCAAACGGAGTTTGTAATAGTCACCGTTAAAAGAGAGTTTTTCGCCCGTCTGCCAGGTTTGCCAGATCGCGCGCACCGCGCCTATTTGCTCCCGTAACTTCCCCACAACGGAATCAGGCCAATCCATCCCGAAGCGTTTCGTGATATGCCCCTTCACCTGCGTCCCCAGCCCAAGGATGAATCGCCCCTCCGATTGGGCAGCCAAATCCCAGGCGGTGTAGGCAATATCCCCGGGCGAGCGCGCAAAAGAGATCGCGACAGCCGTACCCATCTCAATTTTGGATGTATGCTCGGCGATCAGTGCGTGCGGCAAAAAGGCATTATGCTGGGTCTCTGTTGTCCAGAGGGCGTCAAAGCCTATCGCCTCGGCGGCCTTCGCCACAGCGGGAACATCTTTCAGGTGCATCGGGGGCAGTACGGCATCAAACTTCATAAAAGCTCCTTTTTTTGAACCGCCAAGATACCAAGAGCGCAGAGTTTCTTTTTTAGCCCGCCAAGCTTTTTTCTCGGCGACCTTTATAAAAACTTGGCGTTCTCCGCGCCTTGGCGGTTCCTTCTTTACTCACTCAATAAATACGCCATCACCCACTGCGCCGTAGCCACCAGCGCGTCGGTATGCGTGCGTTCATAATTATGCGAAGCCTCTACGCCAGGCCCGATCAGCGCGTGCGCCACATCCGCGCCTGCACGCATCGCCGCGCTCGCATCGGAGCCGTAGTAGGGGTAAATATCCACTTTATAGGGGATCTCATGCTCATCCGCCAATTTTCGCAAATGATTAGACAAACCATGATGATAAGGGCCGCTGCTATCTTTCACGCAGATCGTCGCATGAAACTCATCGGATGTCTGCCCCTCGCCGATCGCCGCCATATCCACAGCCACCAATTCGGATATCTCGGATGGCAGCCCCGCCGGAGCGCCATGCCCCACCTCTTCAAAATTGCTGATTAAGAAATAGACGGAACGCGCCGGTTTTAGGCCTGCTTCCGTTATGGAATCAATTGCCGCGAGAATAGCAGCAACCGAGGCTTTGTCATCCAGAAAACGTGAGCGGATAAATCCATTCGTGATCTCGGTACGCGTGTCGAAGGCTACAAAATCCCCAACCTGAATGCCTAATTCGCGGGTTTCTTTTGCAGAGGAAGTCTTCGCATCTAAACGGACTTCCATTGTCTGCGGGCTGCGCTGTTCTTTATAGACCTTATCCGCATGAACATGAGTAGATGCTTTATTAAACATATAGGAGCCGCGAATTCTCTCTCCGCTCTGCGTGATAACCCAACAGCCTTCTGTCTCAACACCATTTAGCATCAACCCGCCAAGCTGCGTTAGCGCCAACTTTCCATTTGGCTTGATAACCTTCACCATCCCGCCGAGGGTATCGGTATGTGCGGTAATGGCGCGGGGAGCTTCGTCAGAATCAACGACCCACTTAATAACCAACGAACCCTTATTCGTGCGCCGCGTCGTCAAATCCGGGAATTGGGCAAAAGCTTCTTCAATGAGCGCAATCGCATTATCCGTATAGCCCGTTGGGGAGGGCGTGTTCAACAACTCGACGAGAAAGTCGAGCATCTTTTTGTTGTTAATTCTGGGGAGAAGCATTTTATTTTCCTTTTTTGAACCGCCAAGGTGCCAAGAGCGCAGAGTTTCTTTTTTAGCCCGCCAAGGCTCTTTTTTCTTGGCGACCTATATAAAAACTTGGCGTTCTCCGCGTCTTGGCGGTTAAATCTCCAAACCTTCAAATTCTGCGATCTTTTCCCGCATCTCGTCGGGAATGGGAATCGTCTTCTGCGTATGGTAATCAAATGCCACCAAAATCACATATCCCGAAGCGAAGACCTCACCAGTCTCGGCGTGGACAATACTCTGCTCCACGGTCATGGATTTATTCCCCAATCTGCAGGTGCAGGCGCCAGCTTTCACAGGCGTTCCATATTCAACGGGGGCAAGATACGTCACTTTGGACTCAGCCATAATAACGCCAATATCCATAAAAGATTGCCCGGAACAAAAAGCCCCAGTTCCACAAAATAGCGGATGCGCGCCTGCTCGAAGTAAGTCAGATATTTGGCGTTGTTCAAATGCCCTTGCGGATCCAAATCCCCATAGCGGACTTCAATAGGATAAAAGAATTTTATTTTAGACATGACGAGTATTATAAACGCATGTAGAGGTGAATTCTTTTCTTATGGATAAAGCATTTAGAAGTTATAAAACAGCGGCACGTCATCGCGAGGCAGTTTTTCCGCCGAAGCGATCTCCACCACTGTCAAGGAGACTGCCGCGTCGCAGGTGCGTGCTCCTCGCACGCGTGCCCGAAAGGGTAGTGACGTAGATTAGCCAAGTTCTATTTGTTTGCTCTATTAGCATGAATGAAAGTGGGTGTATCCCCGATTCCCCATAGTCGCTTCTTATTCTTCATAAAAAACAACAATCGGCACTTGGTAAATTTTCAAATCGCCATCATGGTAGATAAGCTCACTGGCATTCACATCCGCACGATCTTTAGTGCCGCTGCGAAGCGTATCTTCGATCGTTGCATCATGGGAAGTTAAAACGACATATAGTATTTTAAACTTATTATCGGCAGGGTGAGTTTGAGAGAGTGGGATTCCATAGGTATATGCATAATATTGCATTGCAGGTGTTTCATCGGCACTGGTAACGATGGCTGTGTGTGGCTCTATTATGGTACTTAGATGATCAATTGCGTATTCTATGGCAGCAGGTTCCCCTCGTAATTCGCGCATCTCCTGTCCCGGATCGTGCATCCAAAGGCCCGCGTTGATGGTGGAAAGAAAAAGCAAAAAAGCTATGAGTGCTAAAAGAAGACTTTGTTTTATTTTCAGGATATTTTTCAAAAGATAGATAAAACCCGCTGCAGCAAAGCTAAAGTAGACAGGAGAAAAGAAAAACCAAATCCGTTTCCAGCCTACTATTTGTTGCATAAATGTGATCGTAAAAATTATCAGGATACTGACGAGAAAATAGTTGATATATTTCTTCTTGCGCAAGTGGCGTGGAAGGAAAGAGACTAGCAAACTCGTTAGAGTTATCCAGGCTAATGCCGGCATTCCTTGGTGCCATTCTTCCCAGGTTTTTCTGGTTCTGGTAAGAAGTGATTCTCTAAACAGTCCCAAAGTCGGCTCATGGTTGTATTTGGTTGGGGCACTATGAAAAACAGGTTCGATTCCTGTTTTTATAAATACTGGCAAGTATAGAATTCCAAAGAGAAAAACAACCAGAACACCAGAGAAAAATAATAATAGAAAAAACTCTTTCTTTTCATATTCATCTGAATATCGATTGAAAAGCCAGGAGAGAAATAACCAGGCCATTGTTGCTGTATAAGGGTAGACCATAACCGGAATGGTATAAAACCCTGTCGCGGCTGTGATAATAAATAATATCCAAATGAAAATGTTTTTATGTTTGAGTAGTAAAATCGCGAAAAACCAAAGCAAGATAGAAAGCAGCGCAAGTTGAGGGTATCCGCGTGCTGAAGTGCTATAAAGAATGAAAACAGGGGAAAGGGTAATGATCCCGCTGGTTAGTAAAGCAGTTTCACGGTTAAAGTATTGACGTGTTGCAAGATAGCTTCCTGGGATTAACAATAAACCAGCGAGCAATGCCGGTAAGCGTAAAACCCAGGGGGCATTTCCTAATAAATGGACTGAAATATAAACAAATATGGAATATAAAATATGATTATTGGGTAGGTGATAATCACTGATCACGGTTTCAAAACCACCCAAGACGAAAGTGATATAGGTATATGCCTCATCATGGGTCATTGGTTTATCGAGGAAATCGATACGCAATAATGTTGCAAGAAGCATCAATATTAGGACGACTACCCAATCTCGATCTTGGTTGATATATTTTCTTGCGGACGCCCAAAATCTTTTGGTATCTATTTTGAGTCTATGGGGAAAAGAGGCGATATATTTTGAAAAAAGCCAAATTGCTTCGTGGCTTTTTTTAGAAAAAAGAGTTAGCAGAATAAAGATAAGAAGACTGAAAACACCTATACCGATAATATACGGGAGGCTGTCCTGATATAAAGTAAGCGTAAATGCTTCCAGGTTATTGTCTGGGGTCAGTGCGTCCAGAAAACTTTTTATATTAGCAAATGGGGATATAGAATAAGAAACTGTGAATAAAGTAATCACAGAAAATAGTAACCGGAGACCATTGAGAACTAAGCTCACTTTTTTACTCATAGTTGTTGATTTTACCGCATTGTGAAGGCTGTAAAGTTTGATGGCTGTTTGTCTTCAGAATTATTTTCTACACTAACTTTTCAACGATCAATAGAAAGTCGACCTTAGCAGTGGCACCCATGAGTTGGAAGGTGGGCGCGACATTGGGGATGATCGCGACCATCTCGCCGCGCAGGTTATTCAGGAATTCTTCTAACCGGTCTTGATCTTTGCTCATCTTCAGTGGAAAACGATGGACTTTGTATTTCATTTGAGCTTCTCCTTTTGCCTGTGTTGCAGGCTTATGTTTAAAGTATATGAAATCTAATATCCCGAAGCAAGCGCAATTGATTTAGAATAAATGTGCTAAAATATGAGCCTTATGAAAGCGATCCGATCTTCTGAAATTGGCTCTTACCTTTTCTGTAAACGTGCCTGGTGGTACGCACGAAACGGCGAAAAATCTGATAATCAAACCCGAATGAGCGCTGGCACTGAAATGCACGAAAAACATGGACGCCAGGTTATGGCGGCTGGATTGACGCGCACATTAGCGATCATTATTATGTTGATCGCGTTGGTGATGCTGGTCTCTTATTGCACGGTGCAGATATTGTAGATGCGGGTTATCCCGCTTGGGTGACAGAGCGTCGCCACTACCGAAATAATGACAATTTTTCCCTTTGCTCTCTTCCTTTTACTCCTCGCCCTGCTTCTCTTCTGGCAGTCGAATCGGCAACGGAAGCAAACCGGTCTTCCGAGCGGACGCGTGATCTATACTGACACGCGTAGCTGGGGAGAAGTTGATAAACCCTTATACGATAAGAAGCTCAGGCTCACCGGCAAACCCGATTATCTCGTTGAGCGTGGCGGGAAGATCATTCCCGTTGAGGTGAAATCGGGGCGCGCCCCTGAAGCCCCTTACGATTCTCACATCTACCAATTGGCATCTTATTGTTATCTTGTTCATAAAACGCTGGGCGAACGTCCGCCTTATGGCATTATCCATTATAGTGATCGTGATTTTGCCATCGACTATACGCCCGCGCTAGAGACCGCCCTATTGGATATTCTCAGGGAAATGCGCCGCGATGAAAAGCGCAGCAACGTGGATTGTTCGCATAGCTCTGCAGCGCGTTGTCGTGGGTGCGGGTATCGCAAAATCTGCGACCAGCGTATCGCGTGATTCCTGTATAATAGGGGCGTTATGTCTACATCTATTCCTACGCGATTGGTCGTCGCGATCCATCCAAAATATCCGGCAGCTTTGCAAGAAGCCCAGGCGATTGTGGATTACCTTAAAAAGCAAGGCATTGATGCACCCATCGGCTCATTGCACGACGAGGATCTGCGTAAACGTGTAAAAGCCGGGGAGTTCGATGTGTTGATCGCCGTCGGCGGCGATGGAACGATTTTGCGCGCCGGACATCTTTGTGCGCCCTGCGGCGTAGCGATCTTGGGCATTAACATTGGGAAGCTCGGCTTTCTCATTCAGGTCAAACGGGATAACTGGGCCGAGATGCTGACCCAAATGTTGAGTGGCGACTATTGGATCGAGAATCGCTTAATGCTGCATGTGGAATTATTCCGTGCTGGTGAACTTCAGGGAACCTGGCACGCATTGAACGAAGCAGTTGTCAGCCGCGGGCAATTTCTTAACCCTGTGCATATTGCCGCCAGCGTGGACGGTTTACAACTAACTACCTATGTTGCGGATGGATTGATCGCTTCAACGGCGACCGGCTCCACCGCTTATGCGCTGGCTGCGGGCGGTCCTATTTTGCCGCCTGAGTTACGTAATATTCTCATTGTGCCGATTGCTCCGCATCTTTCGATTGATAGAGCCGTTGTTCTCGCAGAGCGATCTTCGGTCAGTATCACAGTAAAAAGTGAAAACGCCGTCCTTAGCGTGGATGGACAAACCCCCATCGGCTTGGACGCAGATGATCGTGTTGATGTTCATTCTGCAGAATATTCTGCCAAATTTGTTCGCTTTGGTGATCTGGGCTACTTCTATCGCAACCTGAGACGTCATATGGATCAGAACCCTTCAATAGGAAAGTAAAAAGAAATGCAGTGAAAGTCACCTTCAAAAGATTAGGGAAAACCTGTGTTTTATAATAAAATGAGTTTCAGTTCAAGAAATAATAAGGTGGCTGCCACCTTTACAAACTAAAATTGGTAAATAAAAATATGCCAACATACGAAACAAATTACTGTAAAAATCACCCAAAAATTGAAACGAACCTTCGTTGTAACCGCTGCGAAGAACTGATGTGTAAGAGCTGTGCTGTGCATACGCCCACAGGTTACAGATGTATAGACTGTGTCAACGACCATAAAAAAAACTTTGAAACATCCCTCTGGTACGATTATTTAACAGGCTTCCTGACAGCAGCCGTGCTTTCAGGTGTTGGATCTGCGATTGTTGGTGTTATTTCAAATTGGTTCTATGGTTTTGCTGTATTATTTTTTGCCCCATTTGCCGCAACGATCATTGCAAATGCCGCTCAAGCTGTTACAGGTCGCAGGCGCTCCCGTAATCTCTATATCACCATCGCGGTCGGTGTTGTGGCTGGCGGACTCCCCGCAATATTGGGTGGCGTCTCCACACTTCTGCTTATTTTAGCCAACCCGCAATATCTCGGGAATATCTCGATCTGGTGGATACTGCCTCTTGTTTGGCAGGTCGTTTACATCTTCATCACTACACCTGCTGTTTACACAAGCCTCTCGGGGTTGAATTTTAAATAACCATGCTTAAAGAACTTCGTATTGAAAACTTCGCAATTATAGATAAACTGGAGCTAAATTTTGGCTCCGGTCTTGTGATTCTCACCGGCGAAACCGGCGCGGGTAAATCCATCATTCTCGATGCCGTTGAAATTCTCATCGGTGGGCGGGCAGATACCAGTGTTGTGCGCGCAAGCGCATCTCGCGCGATCGTTGAGGGCACCTTCTATTTATCGGGGAACGAACGCATTGCCGTCAACAATATTCTCAAAGCCGAAGACCTGCTGGACGATGAAAAATACGTCACGCTTAGCCGCGAAGTAAAACCGGAAGGACGCAGCATAGCGCGCGTTAATGGGCGGACGGTGAATGTCTCGCTGCTCAAAACCTTGGGCGCCTATCTGATCGATATTCATGGGCAATCGGAACATCTCTCCTTGCTCGATACGCGCGCGCATTTGGGCTTGCTCGACCGCTACGCAAATATCGATTCAGCCCTGAGCACCTACCGCACGACCTACAAAGAACTTATCACCCTACGCAGTGAACTGGATAAATTACGTCGTCTGCAGCGAGATGCCGAGCAACGCGTAGATTTGCTCAGCTATCAAACCGAAGAGATCGAAACCGTTAACCCCAAACTCGGCGAAGATGAAACGCTCAAAGAAGAAAGAGATCGTCTTGCGAATGCTGAAGCCCTCGCATCCCATGCGCAGGAAGCTCTCGCCGTCCTCGATGAGGGCACTCCCGAATCTCCTGCGGTAACGGACAGCTTCGGGGAAGCAACCCAGCATCTCGCCACACTCGCGAAAATAGACGCCTCGCAAGCCGAAATTGCGGAGCGCTCCGGCGTTTTCCTTGAGAACTTAGCAGACCTTGCGCGTGATCTGCGTGCTTATCTTGAAAATATCGAGTTCAGCCCATCCCGCCTAGAAGATGTGGAAGAGCGCCTCGACTCGCTTCAGAGTTTGAAACGAAAATATGGTGGCTCGCTCGAAGCCGTGATCGCCTACGAAGCAGATGCCAGCCGCGAACTTGAGAGTATTTCTACCGCATCCGAACGCATGGACGAGCTTGAGCAGGGAGAGAAAGTTCTGCTAAAGACTTTGGCAGAACAAGGCAAAAAACTTTCCGATACACGTAAGGCCGCATCTGAGAAGTTGAGCAAAGGCATCGTGGCAGAGTTGGCTGATCTGCGCATGGCAGCCGCTAATTTTGCGGTCGATTTTAAAACCCTGCCCGATAAAAATGGCTTGCCCCTCGGCGATGAACGCATCTCTTTTGGTGATAACGGATTTGACCAGGTCGAATTCATGCTTGCGCCAAACCCTGGCGAAGGGTTGAAGCCGCTGGTCAAAGTTGCTTCGGGCGGTGAGACTTCGCGCATGATGCTTGCCTTGAAAAACGTTCTCGCCCGTGCGGATGAAGTGCCCTCGCTGATCTTTGACGAGATCGACCAAGGCATCGGCGGACGTATTGGTATGGTAGTTGGCGAGAAGCTCTGGCAACTCGGACGCCAGCATCAGGTTTTCTGCGTAACGCATTTGCCGCAATTGGCGGCATTTGGCGATCAACATTTGCAGGTGCAAAAAACGTTGGAGAACGGGCGCACGCTAACGAGTGTTAGCCCGCTGAAAAAAGAAGCCCGTTTGCTTGAGCTAGCGCAGATGCTCGGCGATGTTGGTGAAGGTACACTGCGCTCGGCGCATGAGATTTTGCAAGCTGCGCAGAAAATCACGAAATCGTAAGTATTGAGCGTGCGCGCTCGAATAGTTTTTCTTTTGCTGTTTTAAGGGGCGTTGCGCCCCTTTTTTATTACCAAGAACCCGTTTTACCTGATAGTTTCGTAGAAATACTATAAAAAAGAGCGATCTACACGTAAAACTATCTAAAATGTAAGTATCATCTGACTGGGTGACGAATAATGTTTTGGTCTCTTTGGTAAAATCTTTTATTGTGAATGCAAAATCCGGAGCATATCGTCCACGGATTCCGGAGCATGCCGTCCACTGA
>JABGQU010000115.1 GCA_018648605.1 Anaerolineae bacterium
AATGACTACCTCTGCAAGATATTAGCCGTTGGTATTTAGATGCAATCGCCCTGTATGAGTAAGGAGTTTATTATGTCAATCAAATATGTGATCCTGGGATACTTAAGCTGGCAACCAATGACGGGGTATGACGTCAAAAAAATAATTGCTGATTCAGAAACGCTCCCCTGGACAGGGAATAATAATCAGATCTATCGTGCCCTGGTTCAATTACACACCGATGCATGGGTCTCGAAAAGCATTGAAGAACAGGACGGAGCACCAAATCGCCATATATACACGATCACCGAAGAGGGTATTCGCGCTTTGGGAGAGTGGGTCAAAACTGAGCCAGAAGTGCCACAGTCTAAAAAAACATTTCTGCATCAGTTAAGATGGGCGGATTCTTTGGAGGCGGAGGAAATAGACGAATTACTTGAAGCCTATTTAAATACAGTCGGTGAAAAACTCTTCTTCCTGCGCGTACAGGCAGATAGGAAACCGAACATGCCTGATCGAAGTATGCGCGAAAAATACCTATGGGAGATGATCCATAAGAATGGTATCGCCCAATACGAAACCGAACTGGACTGGATCCGGCGGATACGCGAAGAATTAAAAGAACTCGAAGCAGCACGCCGTTGGACGAAATTGTGATAGCAAAAAGGGATTGCAAGCCTTGCAATCCTTTTTTGATTAATTACTTGCTTATTTGTTCATTATTTTTTTCAGCGCGTTGGTAATATCTTTAGCTGTTTTGGCGATAAGCATCGTATCATCCCAACGGTAATCAAGTTATACCCCTCTTCAATATATGATTTGACAGCATCCGCATTTGCAGCAAATATACCCATAAGATATTACCGTATGCCGCATAACCTACGTCTAAGCGGATTGCATATCCTCACTCACTAATATCTTCAACATAATCCTTTGTCCCCATGCAAACATAAGTCAGGTTTTGAGAGAGATTCTCCCAGTTCAGTTCTTGATCCTGGTCCAGGGTTTCGCCGATCGCCAGCGAAAGGCAGCCCGCCCCAGCGTTGTAATTGAGCAACGTGAATTTCCACAGATCCTCGTAGCTGGTCGTTTCCCCCGGGGCCTGGTCGGTATTGTTATACACCACGCGCCCCGCCTGCTCGCAACTCGCCAGCAGCGTATTCGCAAAAACATTGACGCTGAAATCTGCCTGCGTCAGATCCACGCCGAGCGGACAAGTCTCACAAGTCGCATTGACGCTGTAAACCAGCGCGCCGCGCAGACGTTCCTGTTGGTCGGCATCAAGATGCAGGTAGCCGCCCCCGCAGGTTTCCCCATCGAATACGAGTGGACAAAATTGCTCGAAGAAAATCGGATTCCACAAAAAGGCAAAATCTGCACCCTCTGTGGTCAACTGTCCGAGACCCACATCTCTGCCTTCGTTAAAAGTTCCGGGCCAAAATTGGCTTTCGCGCGCGAAAAGACGTTTGAGCAAAGCAGCCGGAACACTGGTCTCTTCGGCAGCTTTCAGGATGAGCGTATCAAAGCGATTTTGCCATTCGAGCATGGCAGGCTGAGCGGCTTCCAACCCACATGCAGTGGCTTGACCACGGAAATCGAGCCCAAAATCGGGGCAATGATCGGCATTCACCACGCCTATTTCGATCAAATTTCCAGCAAGGTAGGCATACGCCAAATCAGATTCTAATTCTCTGACATCTTCAGGTGAGGAGAGCCATTCGGGTGCGCCGCCAACGGGCGGGAAGGCATCCCAGCTTTCAGCACAACTTGCATTGGCTTCGCCACGCCATTGGGAACTAAGCACATCCACATACCAAAATGGTTTTCCCTCTTCGTCTTCAGAGAGAGTCACGCGAATATGGGCATCGAAGGCATAGCTGGTATCGCCATAGCTGGAAGCAGCCCAAAAACTGAGCTGGATGCCCTCTTCGTCTGTTTCTTCAAGGGGTAGTTCACAAAGGGAACCAAAACAGGTGAAACTTTCCCCGTCCACAACGCCGGTAACGGAAATGATCTTTTCTTCAGTAAGCGGCTCGTCGCCATGCAGAACAAGTGTAGGGGGGCGTTCGCAGCGGTTTGTTATCCCATCCACAAGGCAGTCTTGCAAAGTCAGCCAAACGACGGGCGGCGGCAGGGCAAGCGCCACTTCCCGTTGGGCGGGCACGGTGGAGGCAAGGTGCATATAATAGCCCGGACATTCGCGCACGTCGTTTGTGAAGATTTCGATGGGGCAGGCTTCTTGCGTTAGCCAGGCATCTGCGAGGTCTTCGCCACAATCGACGTAGATCTCCCAGAAAGTTGGTAACCCTTCGTGCTCCACGTCGATCTTGCAGAAGAGTTCGCTATCTTCCCATGCCATCATCCACCATTGAAAAATACTGTGATCAACGTAGGTGTAGGTATAACGATCGGGTCCTGAGGGGGCGTTTGACGCGGCAGAAACATTGCCTACTTGAGCGAGAACGATCAGCCCGCCTAAGAGGAATAAAATTACCCCGCTGTATTGCTTCTTGCGTTTTTTCAAAGCCATAACCCCTGTCGCTTGTTAGAATTTTTCAAATTATAGCAGATGTTCAACTTACTTTCAGAAAAAGTCCGCTCAAAGCCATGATCCCAAAAAGGGTGATGATAATGCCCGAAATTTTATTGATCCATGCCAGGCCCTGGGCGTCGATCTTTTTCTGAAAGAAGCTCGCGCCTGCACTGAGCAGAAACCACCAGGCTGCCGAACCGATAAAAACGCCTGTAACGAGCATTAAGGCAGAAGCATAATCACCGCCTGTATTTACGATGCCTAATCCGGCGAAGATTGCCACAAAAGACAGAATAGTCATTGGGTTGGTTATCGTCAGGATAAAGGTGGAGAAATATGCGCTCAAGAGCCCGCCTTTTTGGTTTTTGATCGCCTCGCCTGAGCCTGTGGATAAAAATGTCTTAATGCCTAAATAGAGCAAAAATATCCCGCCAACGAGACGCAACCCATTTTCTTGATTAATCAGAAATTGGGAGATGAAAGTTAGCCCGAAAGCAGCCACGCAGCCATAAAACAGATCAGCCGTAGCCGCACCCAAACCCGACACCAAACCTGCTCGGCGCCCTTCAGCAAGAGTCCGGCGAATACAGAGTACGCCTATTGGCCCCACCGGAGCAGCGATGGAGAATCCGATCAGGATTCCTTTTAATAAGAAGGGGATATGCATTGGATTATAAGGTGACGGTCACTTTGGAAGTGACCGCCACCTGCGTATTCGTTTAGCGCCCAACCGAAACGATGTTGCCAAGACGATTAAGGCTCAAGGTCCAATCGCTGCCAAGTTGGAATTGTTGATATTCCGTTAGGTCGCTTGGAGAATATTCAAGCAGGCCTTTTTCGGTACTAAAGTTGACACTGTAATCGGCACTCTCTCCACCAAGACGTTGCCCCGTTGCCAGCGAGGGCTCAGCATAGCGCGGGTTGTAATCGCTTCCGTCCAGCGTGAGAGTTTCAAGAGTTTGCCATTCAAGCATGCTATAGGAGCAATATTCTTCACTACTGGTTGTGCAGTCCTGCACGACTTCCGCAAAGCCATTGCCCTGATCGACCGTGCGCTCAGTGCAGGTTTCTTCACTTTCAGTATGACAGGAGACATCATAAGCGCCAGAGGGAGCACTACCCCGTTCGTTATTATGTCGAACTTCTTGCTCTTCCTGCACACTGATACTCGTTTCCCAACGCACGTCGCTGACGGTTCCGGTTATATCTTCACTCGGGCTGAAGAAAAAGAACAAGCCTCCAATACAGCAAGCGATCAGGAGCAGTATCACGCCAATGATCCAGTGGCGTTTCTTCGGTGCATCCTTTTGGGATGGTGCCGCAGCTTTCCCCTTGGGTGCGAATTGTGCAGACGCAACTTTCTGTCGCTCCAGCGGTGCACCACATTCCTGGCAGGTGCTATTGGACGAGGGATTCTCTGCCTCGCAATTGGGACAATTAACCATTTTTGCCGCAGCACGCTGACGCACTTCTGCGCCTGCTTTGCGCTTTTCGCCTTCTGCCAGTTCTGCGCCGCACTGCGAGCAGGTTTCTGCGGTGGCAGCATTACGCGTTTCGCAGAATGCGCAGTAGATATCGGCACCCGCTTTGGCGTGTTTAAGCATTTTTTCGTCTTTGATAAATTTGCGCTCAGCAGGAGCGACGAACTCAACATCGTCGGGCTGGGGCGCACCACAGCTCAGGCAACTACCTTCGGGACCCGGGTTGCGCGCATCACATTGGGGACATTCCCACTCAAGTTGGATAAAGCCACTAGATCGTTTGCTCATGATTTTCTCCTCAGGAATAATCTTTATTATACAGCCATGATTCACTTTATGGGCTTAAAAAGAGAGATCGCCAAGCTTTTACACTTGGCGATCTTCGGGGGAGGGACACCACCTTTTTATTAGCATGGGGGGGACATGCTATGGGGTGGTTAACACTTACTTGATACCAGTAAAAGGGAACGTAAGTGCCATTAGGGACAATATACACTAAATTAGTCGGCTTATCCTTAAAATAAAATTAGAGTTACTTTGTCTTCTTTCCGTTTGAAGAGAAAATTTCGAGCCACTGATCCACTTCTTTGGAGGAAAGTGTTGTATCTTCTGTTGGATTCTCAAATGCAGCGAACTTAGCCTCTTCAAGTTCCTGGGCAAATTCATCGGCAGAAATACGCTTGGCATTCGCGGAGCGCGCGCTATTTAGCACTTCTCGGTCAGAGGAGACAACGGTCCAGTTTTTGGCGCTTTTGCCCATTTTTAGCAGTCTTGCGCGGATAGCATCATCGGCGGTGCGCCCTTGGCGGACAAAATGCGCGGTCACATAGCCAAATTTCCGTGTGCGGTTTTCACCGGGCGGTGCGCCATCGAAGTAGACTTCTACGCGTTTCTTCTTTACGCGGCAAAATTCACGCAGTATTTCGACCAAGGCCATTTCGTCGTCTACAGCGTTTAGGCGCAAGCCCACGCGGGGGATCAGGTTGTGTCCGTCAATGATATAGGGCATCTGACTATTTTACCCCTCTGTAAAAAATATAGGGGCGACCGGTTGGTCGCCCCTATAAAAAATTACGCTACAGCCACTTCTTTTGTCGTGATCTCAAAAGAGGGCGGATCTTCAAAATGTTTCTTCACTGCACATTGATCTGCCGAGCGAATTAACGCAGGGCGATATTTTTCGGGGAAATCGGGGGGCACTTGAATTTCTAACTCAACCTTGCCAACCAAGCCGGTCATTGGGTTGCTGCGCATCCGCTGAACGATGCGAATGCCCTCAGCTGAAAGTCCGCGTTGGCGGCAGAAGCCAAGCACATAAATGCCTGCACAGGTTCCTAATGAAGAAAGGAAAACTGCAAAGGGCGTTGGGGCAGAACCTTCGCCGCCACCCATCGGGGGTTGGTCGGTATTTACGGTATAAGGTCCAAAGTGCGCATCTACGCGTGCGCCGCCGGGGAAGTCGATAATCATTTCCATAATGAAATACTCCTGATGTGAATTTGTCATTGCGAAGGAGCGTAGCGACTGAAGCAATCTCCAAGATAGCCGAGGAGGCAAACTTCACTCGCACACGTACCCGAAAGGGGAATGACATAATATTTGTCTTGTCTACAACGTTTTTTAGATGAAGAAAAAAGAAAAAAGTTGCAAAACTACATCACCTTTTTTTCGTAAACCAAAGAACAAGGCAGTTATAATGCTTTTATCTCGAATGAGAACAGGAGAAAAAATGACCGATCAATATAATAGCAAAAAGATCACAACAGTAGATGGCAATATCCTCAAAGACCTTATTCTGCGCGCCAGACTTATCATGCGCCTGATGAACGATTCCCGTGTGAACGGTCTTGTCAAATTACTTCCGCTTGGTTCGCTGGCGTATCTCATCTTTCCCATCGACCTCATCCCGGGTGGTCTCATGACCGTCATCGGCGCGGCAGATGATGTTGCCGTAATGTGGTTTGGCTTCACCCTCTTCCTCGAACTTTGCCCAGCCGAAGTGGTAGAAGAACATCTCGTGCAGCTTACAGGAAAGATCACCCCCACCCCTGAAGGCGACATCGTCGAAGGGGAAATCACAGAAGTGGAATAAAGGAGGCTATGATGAAAAAGTTGATTTTAGGATTAATTTTGCTGCTTGGATTAACAGCCTGCTCAACCGCACCCGCCCCTACCCCGCAACCTGCTCCCGTTATTGCAACAGCTGCCCCGGCCCCAACAGATGCCGCTACCCCCGCGCCCATAGCAGAAGAAAACGCCCCCGAAGCACCTGCCGCTGTGACAGATTTCCCCGACCCCATGCAATATATGTGGACACTCGCAGTAAGCGGCTTCGACCAACCCCTCGATATCCAAAACGCGGGGGATGGCTCTGGGCGTCTCTTTGTCGTTGAACGCGGCGGTCGTATTCGTGTTGTCGAAAATAATCTTCTCCTCGATGAGCCTTTCCTCGATATCAGCAAAAAAGTGAGAACAGGCGGCTCAGAACAGGGCTTGCTGGGTTTGGCCTTCCATCCCCACTACCTTCAAAATGGTATCTTCTTCATTAACTACACCGATGTTAACGGAAATACGGTCATCGCCCGCTACCAGGTATCGGGTAACGCCAACCAAGCCGACCGCAAGAGCGAAGCGGTTTTGCTCCACATCGAACAACCTTATGGCAATCATAACGGCGGCGGGATCGCCTTTGGTCCAGATGGCTTCCTCTATATCGGCTTGGGCGATGGTGGCTCCTCGGATGATCCCAAAGGGCACGGCCAAAATCTGAATTCCTATCTCGGCACGCTCTTACGTATCGACGTGGATGGTGGTGAGAGCTATGTTGTGCCCGCAGACAATCCCTTTTTGAAAGGGGAAGGCTTGCCCGAAATCTGGGCGTATGGCTTGCGCAACCCTTGGCGTTTCAGTTTCGACTCGCTCACGGGCGATCTATACATCGCGGATGTGGGACAAAATGAATGGGAAGAGATCGACTTTTTGCCCGCAGGCTCGGCAGGTGGCGCGAATTTCGGCTGGAACTTTATGGAAGGCACGCATATTTTCGTTCTTGAGCCACCCGAGTCTTTGGGCGTGATCGCGCCCGTTGCCGAATATAACCACGACGATGGCTGCTCTGTAACCGGCGGCAATGTTTATCGCGGTAATGAGCTTCCCGAATGGCAGGGAGTCTACTTTTATGGCGATTTTTGCAGCGGGGCCATTTGGGGCTTATTGAGCGTGGATGGTACCTGGCGATCTGAGCCGCTTTTCTATACAGGCGCGTTGCTCTCCAGCTTTGGCGAGGGCGAAGATAGCACACTGTATTACGCAGATTACAACACAGAGGCGATTTATCGACTTATAAGGAAATAGATGCGCGCTTTGTCATACGACAGGATGATGCCTGTCACTGGTGAAGTTGTCTGACATTTCGTATACTAAGCGCGGTTTAGAAATTTTCTCCTTTTGAGTTGGTTGGTTAGAACATCCCGCGATTTTTTCGCGGGTTTGTTCGTTTAAGGAGGAGATTACAAAATGGATAGGTGTTGTTTTGGATAAGAGGGAAATGATAAAATGATTTTATGTGGTCGGATAATTTTCCCTTACGTGTTATTTGTTGATCAGGGGTACTTGGGGGGTCATAAGTTAGGAGGCGGAAGGTTTATGTTCTTAGATCGGTTTGAGCCCCAGTTAGATGAATTGGAAGAAGATTACCGTCGAGGTTATTTAGAGTCCGACTCTGAGCAAGTTTTCATCTTTGCTACCTTAACCACACTTACCAATATCGTCTTTTCTGGTATTGAAACCTGGCTATATTTTCCTAATCCAGAAACTTACGGCTTGTTAGCGCTCCGTATTAGCTTTTTGATCTTTACTGGTTGGTTTCTTGTCTTTCTAAAACGAAATAAAACACCAAAAACATTTGATAATTTCAGCTTGGCTTGGATGCTTTTCGTAGCCATAATGGGGTTTATTGTCCGGCTGCTGCATCACGCTGATCCATATGCTACGTACATAACAAATATTGTAGAAATATCAGTCATATTTTTCTTTTATCTAATCATCCCTACAAAATTACACTACCGATTAATCTCAACATTCCTCATTAGCGCATTCGCTATTATCCATCTCTTTTTCTTCGATCCATTTACGATCCTCCCTCACAAGATCACGATTATTTCCATTTTTTTTCTGGTAAATACGGTTGCTTTTATGAGCTCCAGTCGCTCTTACTCATATAGGCGCAGTCAATATGAAGCAAGAACTCAAAGAGAGAAGCTAACAAAAAAACTTGAAAAGCAGGCAAATACAGATTCGCTTACAGGAGTTTGTAATAGGCGAGCCTTCTTGCAGAGAGTAGAGGATGAGTTCCAACAATTTATTCGCTACAAAAAAGAGTTTTGCCTAGCGGTCTTTGATTTAGATAAATTCAAGGGTATTAACGATCAATTTGGGCATCATGCGGGAGATACTGTGTTGATGAAGTTTTGTGAAATTGTATCTTCATCAAAAAGAGACGCTGACATATTTGGAAGAATTGGTGGCGATGAGTTTGCTTTGCTTCTTCCTTTCACATCTCTTCTAAGAGCGTTAAACGTAGTAGAGCGTATACAAAAGTTGATACTAAAAAAAATATTCAAATAGACGATCTTTATATTCACCTGACAGTTAGTGTTGGGGTAGCAACAATATCACCAAAAGCAACCAAACCAGAAGATTTATTTAGGGAAGTTGACGACCTTCTTTACAAAGCAAAAGCAAAGGGTGGAAATCGGATAGTGTCTGAGGGTAGCGAGAAATAAAACCATACACAAAACCTACTTCCTTCTCATCCCCTCTTTACTTTCTCCCCCAAAAAGTGAGCGACAACTTCATCAATCGGCTTCGCAAAAATCTCATCTGGCGTACCAATCTGCCGCAGACGATTCTCGATAATCACCGCGATGCGTGTGGCGAGCTGCGTTGCTTCGGGCAGATCGTGGGTCACGAAAAGAGTCGTCGTCTCTGTTTCATGGAGCAGCGCGCCTAAATCTTCCAGCAGGCGCGCGCGCGTGGGCGGATCGAGCGCAGAAAAAGGTTCGTCGAGCAGGAGTAATTCCGGCTCCAAAACCAATGCCCGCGCCAAACTAACGCGTTGCGCCTCGCCGCCCGAAAGCTCCCCGCCGCGCCGTTTTGCTAAATCTGTTACGCCCAAACGCTCCAGCCACAAGGGCACTTTCTGCTGGATCTCCTCTTTTACAACGCCCCGAAAACGTAAACCGGATGCGACGTTCTCAAAAACGGATATATCGAATAAAAGCGGATCCTGCATCACGAGCGCGATCCTGCGTCGATAGGCCGTATCGGACTCACTTTGGGCTGGCTGCCCATTAAAGGAAATCTGCCCGGCTTCAGGTTGGATCAGCCGCGCCAGCGCGAGCAACAGGGTACTCTTCCCTGCACCGTTCGGCCCGACCACAGCCAATACCTCGCCGCGCTGAATGGATAGTTCATCCACATATAAAACGTCTTTTTCGCCGCGTTTGACGAGTAAGTTTTTAATCGAGATCAGCGTTTTTTCTTTCATCTTCTTGCCGCTCGCTGCTGGATCCAGGTCAGTGCCCAATTAACCAAGAAGGTGATCGTAAGCAGCAAAACACCGAGCGCAATGGCGATATCGAAATTCCCTTTGCCTGTTTCCAGCACAATGGCCGTTGTCAGCACCCGCGTTTGATGACGGATATTCCCGCCCACCATCATGGATGCGCCCACTTCTGAGATCACCGAGCCAAAACCTGCCATCAGCGCAGCCAAAAGCGGCAGACGTGATTCCCGCCAGAGTGCCCAGATCATCTGTAAACGCGAAGCCCCTAAACCATACAGTTGCAGCCGAAAACGCGGATCGAGCGTTTGTAACGCGGCCGCGGTCAACCCCGTGACGACCGGCGCGGAGATGACGGTTTGCGCGATGATGATCGCAGCGGGGGTATAGATGAGTTGCAACTCACCGAGCGGGCCTGAACGCCAGAGCGTCATCGCCACGAAAAGACCGACCACGACAGGGGGCAGCCCCATGCCGGTATTAACGATGCTCAGAAGAAAAGAACGCCCCCAGAATTTACCTAACGCCAAGAGTGTGCCGAGCGGCAGCCCAATTAAAAGACTGATCCCCGTCGCAAGGGCGGAGATTTGCAGGGAAAGGAGGGTGATCTGGAGGACTTCGGCGTCGAAAAACATAATTTATTTATTGTAGGGGCGGGGTAACCCCGCCCCTACATATTTTACGATTATATACCCAAGTCGGCATCTGTCTTATCCGCATCGGGGAAGAAGAGCGGCTGACCGAATTTATCGACGCCAAAATCTTTGATGAGGGCTTGCACCTCGTCGCTGACCATGAAGTTGGCAAAGGCGAGCGCACCTTCATAATTGGTATTTTCCCAATTATCAGGATCAACCGTCATGACGTGGTAGACGTTGAGCAAAACTTCGTCGCCTTCGACGAGGATTTCAAGATCAAGATTCTCCTGGTTAGCGAGGTAGGTGGCGCGATCTGTGAGGGTGTAGGCTTGTTTTTCGGAGGCGATGATGAGCGTTGCGCCCATCCCCTGACCGGATTCGATATAGCCTTCCCATGCCGGGGTGATGCCGACACTCGCCCAGATTGATTTTTCTTTTTTATGCGTGCCTGAGTCGTCACCACGGGAGACGAATCCTGTTTGGGATGAGGCGATGTTATTTAACGCCTCGCCAGCCAAGGTCGTGGAGCGTATCACTGCCGGATCGTCGGCAGGTCCCACGATGACAAAATCATTATGCATGATGAGGAAACGATCACGTCCAAATCCTGCATCCATTAAAGCGATTTCTGCGGCTGGCGCGTGGACGAGGAGCACATCGGCATTGCCTTCTTCTGCCATCTTGAGCGCTGCGCCCGTGCCGACGGCGATGGTCTGGACGGTGTAGCCGTGCGCTTCTTCAAAGATCGGCACGAGCAGATCGAGCAGACCCGAATCTTGCGTGCTGGTGGTGGTGGCAAGAATGAGTTTGGGATTATCGGGGGTGGTATTGCTACAGGCGGAAAATGCGAAGTTGAGAATCAAAAAGGCAAAGATAAGTTTTTTATTCATGGAGATAGTCTAAATCTTTTGGGGGAGTTGTCAACTCTTTTTTAAGAATTTTGGGTATCATCTCAATAATTTGGGGTAGATGAAAAAGACCAACCCAAATTGA
>JABGQU010000116.1 GCA_018648605.1 Anaerolineae bacterium
TTGCCTCTTTTTCGACACTGTGAAGTGGTGCACTTACAAGTTGAATCTAAGCAGCAAAAAACGATTCGAAATGGCGGGTACTTAATATTATGCTGCAAAAAGTGACGTATAATGTCTAAAACACATTATTATGAGGCACTTTTTGCTTCATAAAAGACTCTGGACAGCAAAATGGAACCAAAGCCTAAAAAACTCCTCGACCAAGTAAGCGAAACATTAAGGCGTAAACAATATGCCTATCGCACGGAAGACACCTATATCAACTGGATTAAACAATATATTCTCTTTCACAAGAAAAAACATCCAAAAGATATGGGTGAAACTGAAATTATCGCCTTCCTCTCCTATCTCGCACAAGGCGTAAGGTCGCTGCATCCACCCAAAATCAAGCATTAAGCGCAATCCTTTTTCTCTACAGAGAAATTTTCGGCAGAAAAATCAACTTAGATGATGCCTATATTGGCGCACGGCGTTCCAATAATATCCCTGTAGTGCTTGCCAAAGAAGAAGCCAAACTTATCTTGAATAAAATGAGTGGTGTAATGGGGCTTGCGGCGCGCCTTCTTTATGGAACAGGTTTGCGTTTAAGTGAAGTTGTCCGTTTGCGCGTCAAAGATATTGATTTTGGGAATGGGCAAATTATTGTCCGTGATGGCAAAGGTGGCAAAGACCGCCGCACGATGCTCCCCAAGCAACTTCTCGCTCCGTTAAAAGAGCATTTGGAAAGTGTTTGGGAAATACACCAAAAAGACATTTCAACAGGGCATGGAAAAACCTGGCTCCCCTACGCCCTTGCGCGAAAATACCCCAACGCAGAAAAAGAATGGATTTGGCAGTATATCTTCCCTTCAAAAACGCTCTCGCCTAATCGCGAAGATGGCATAATGCGCCGCCACCATACTAGCCCTTCATCCTTACAGCGTGCTGTACGAAAAGCAGCTCAAGCAAGCGGAGTGCCAAAGCGTGTTAGTCCACATACCTTCCGGCACTCCTTTGCCACACACCTCCTTGAAGCTGGTTACGATATTCGAACGGTGCAGGAGTTGTTAGGACATAAAAGTCTGCAAACCACCATGATCTACACCCATGTTCTCAACAGTCGAGGTGTTTATGTTCGCAGCCCACTAGACGAATTATGATCCTTCCCTCGGCATAGCCTTTCATATTTTTCCTTTGACAAGCACCCTGTCCCATGCTAAACTACGCCCGTCAATCCAGCGCGCTCAAAGAGCGCGCTTTTTTCGGGCAAATTGCTAAAACAAGAAGGAAGAAAAATGGATATTTTACTGACAGGCTCAGTCGCCTACGATTACCTAATGACTTTTCCGGGGAAGTTTGAAGAACAGATTCTTCCCGAACGCCTTTCTTCGATCAGCCTTTCTTTTTTGGTTGATTCGATGACTCGTGAGCGTGGCGGCGTTGCGCCAAATATTGCCTACACATTGGCCTTGCTGGGTGCAAAACCGCGCCTGATGGCAACTGTCGGTCAGGATTTCAGCGATTATCGTGCATGGTTGGATGCGCAGGGCATTGATACGGAATATGCCAAAGCCATCCCCGATGTTTTCACGGCATCCTTCTTCGCTACCACTGACCAGACCAGTGCCCAGATCGCCAGCTTTTCGCCCGGCGCAATGGGTCATGCGGCTGTGCAGTCCATCAAGGATGTTGCGCAGAAGCCCGAGATGGTTGTCATCTCACCCAATGCTCCCGATGCAATGACCAAATTCGCCGCCGAGTGCCGCGAGTTGGACATCCCCTATCTTTACGATCCGAGCCAGCAATTGTTGCGTCTCGAAGGTGAAGAGATCGCCCGCGATATGCAGGGTGCCCATTTCCTCTTTGTGAACGATTATGAATTTGGCTTGATATCAAAGAAAACCGGTCTTAATTTAGACGGGATGCTGGCGCAAGTTGATCATATTGTGATTACACGTGGTAAAGACGGTGCAGATATTTATGCTGATGGAAAAGAGACCCATATTCCCACTGTACCAGAGCGGGAGATCGTTGACCCAACCGGTGTAGGCGATGCCTTCCGAGGTGGTTTCCTTGCTGCCTACTCACATGGCTGGGACTGGGAACTCTGTGGGCAAATTGGCTCACTCGCTGCTGTTTATGTTTTAGAGCAAAGCGGCACACAAAATCATAGCTATACACGGGAAGAATTCGTAGCCCGTTTTAGAAAGCACTTTGACGACTCAGAGCAATTAAATCAATTATTAGAGAAATAGGCTTGTAAATTTATCTCATTATGATAGCGGCGGTTGAGTAGCTGAGGCACAGTGTTTTCGTACCTTAGTGTATCGAAACCAGAGCAAGCTATCTAAGCTAGTATTTCATAAATTAAATAGAAAAGGCAGGAAGACGTTTTGAAGTCTTCCTGCCTTTTGCTTTTAAACTGGTGTTGATCTAGTAGCGGTAGTGTTCGGGTTTATAAGGACCCTCAGTAGGGACACTGATGTAGTCAGCTTGTTCCTTGGTAAGCTGGGTCAGCTTGACACCGATTTTTTCCAAATGCAAGCGGGCAACTTCTTCATCCAATTTCTTGGGGAGAGTGTAAACGCGATTTTCGTACTCGTCGTTATTTTGCCAGAGTTCCATCTGTGCCAAAACCTGATTGGTGAAAGAGTTGGACATCACAAAGCTGGGGTGACCGGTAGCGCAGCCGAGGTTGACCAAGCGTCCTTTTGCGAGCAAGATGATTCTCTTCCCATCAGGGAAGATGATGTGGTCAACTTGTGGCTTGATATTATCCCATTCGTATTGTTCAAGGCTGGCAACGTCAATTTCATTGTCGAAGTGACCGATATTACAAACGATGGCTTCGTCCTTCATCTGTGCCATGTGGTCGTGGGTGATGACGTGGTAGTTGCCAGTGGTAGTCACGAAAATATCGCCTTGGTCGCATACTTCGTCCATTTTTACGACACGATAGCCTTCCATCGCAGCCTGCAAAGCGCAAATGGGGTCAATTTCTGTTACCCAAACGGTGGCACCGAGGCCGCGCAAGGACTGAGCGCTGCCTTTGCCTACATCACCGAAGCCTAAAACGATCGCGACTTTGCCGGCGATCATCACGTCAGTGGCGCGTTTGATACCATCCACGAGAGATTCGCGGCAGCCATAAAGGTTGTCAAATTTTGATTTGGTAACAGAGTCGTTAACGTTAAAAGCGGGGAAGGGGAGGTTGCCTTCTTCAAAGAGTTGATAAAGGCGATGTACACCAGTGGTGGTTTCTTCGGAGACACCCTGAATGGCAGCCAAGCGTTCGCTGTACCAGCCGGGCTTTTCGCTCAAGCGCTTGCGAATAGCAGCGAATAAAGCAATTTCTTCTTCACTGGTGGGATTGTCGAGTACGGATGCATCTTTTTCAGCGTTGGAGCCAAGAATAACGAGGAGTGTGGCATCGCCGCCGTCGTCCAAAATGAGATTAGGTGTGCCGCCGTCTGCCCATTCCATGATACGATGGGTATATTCCCAGTATTCGTCCAAATTTTCGCCTTTATAAGCAAAAACGGGGATGCCCAAGTCTGCAATTGCAGCTGCTGCGTGATCCTGTGTGGAGTAGATATTGCAGGAAGCCCAGCGTACGTCTGCACCCAATTTGATGAGGGTCTTGATCAGCACGGCTGTTTGAATGGTCATGTGCAGGGAGCCAGCGATCCGTGCGCCAGCCAAAGGTTTGGAATCGCCATATTTTTTCTGCAAGGACATCAGACCGGGCATTTCTTTTTCAGCGATGGCGATCTCTTTATGACCCCATGCAGCGAGTGACATATCTGCCACATAATAATCGGTATTCGTTTTTTCAGATACAGTATCTAACATTTCGTCTCCTTAAAACACGATCCTGAACAAAGAGAATCGTGTGAATGAAAGCTTGGATAAACTTTCATTTCGTTGGACATTATTAGTTGGCAAAAGATGCGTTTGAATAATGCCTGCCTTTTTCAAAAGGCGCAAAGAATTCTACTTGCGACACCCAAGATTGTCAAACGCTCGCGGTGATCGTAAGAACACCATTTTCTACTATTGAATCTATTTTGCTGAATCCAGATCGCGATAATTTCTCGCTTACCCACGCTTCAGATAAGCGAAGTTTTCGGTAGAAGCTTTTTGATAGGCTCCATCCCCCAGCGGACTTTTGATAGACAATATCATGAACTTTCACAGTTTCAGGCTCATATTCCAGAAAGCATGTGAAAATAGTGTTTTCATCACTCCTGACCGGCAATATCCTGTCTGCATCTTTCAATTCATACGTTAAGTCTCGGAAGGTTATGATGAATTTGCCCCCAGCTTCGAGTGCTGCAAAAGCTTTAGCAAAAAGAGAAGCTACCTTTTCTTTTGATTCTAAATGGAGAATTGTGTCCGTCATGCAAACGATTAACTCAGCGCTGGTATTCAGAGATTTATCAAAATCAATTAAATCGCCCTTGATAGTAGTAATTTGAAGACCATCTGAGTTTCTTGCTAATTCACTTAGTAGCTTGGCATCAAGATCAATAGCGGTAACGCTATACCCGGCTTTGGCTAAAGGAATTGACTGAAAGCCACATCCTGCGCCGAGGTCAATAGCAATACCTGAGCTTTGGGGGATTAGTTTATGCTTGTTGATAAACTCAATATTGCGTTGAATTCCATTCTCAAATCCGCCAAACATCCATGAGTAGACATCTGAAAGAACTTCGTTATAATGTTGCATAACTGTTGCCATATTTGACCTCGTTCATCTTTATTTTATAATTGTCATAGGCGGTGATTATACATGGCATGTGGCACATCAACCAAGGTAGTTATATGAAAATTTCCCCCCTAACGGAACTCACCGATGAAGTTTACGAAGCCTTTCAACGACTAATTCCCCAGCTCTCTTCTGTGACGCCGCCTACGTGGGATGAACTCTCGGAGCTGGTTTTAGCGGATGCGACTACATTGCTGGTTGCACGTCAAGATAACGGAAGCAAGCCGATCGTGGGCGCGCTGACGTTGATCTGCTTCCGTGTCCCGACCGGTTTGCGCGTCATCATCGAAGATATCATTGTGGACGAATCCGCTCGAGGAGAGGGTATCGGTGAAGCCCTAACGCGTGAAGCTCTCCGGTTAGCAAAAACTTATGGTGCAAAAGGCGTGATGCTCACGTCCAATCCGCGCCGCGTGGCAGCCAATCGGCTTTATCAGAAAATGGGTTTCAAAAAATGGCAAACCAACCTGTATTTTTATGAAATAAGGTGATCTGTGAAGCGAAAAACTTTTTTTATACTTGTTTTTATAATAATCGTTGTATGGGTGATCGCGAGTGTTGTTTTCGCTGATAATTTGGGGCAAGAGATCCGTTTTGTGAATGACTATTATGATCGTTTTATTTATGCCGAAAGAGCCATGTGGTTTACTGAGGGCAAAATCCCGTATGTAGATGTTTTTAGTGAGTATCCTCAAGTGCCTACATATTTATTTGCCTTGCCTTACTTGGTGTTGAATTTATTGCAATACCCCGTAGTGTCCGACATCTTATACAGTGCAACATTTTCTCTGCTGATGCTGATCTTCCTCGGATGGACAATTATTCTGTTAAAGAAGTTGCTCTTGCAGCTTAAGAAAAATAGCAATTTAGCTTTTTTACTTTTCCTCCCGGCTCCTCTTTATTTCTCGTTCAATCGATTTGATATTTTGCCCGCACTTATTGTTTTGGGGAGTGTCTTATTCTTTTTTAAAGAAAAGCGCGTTCTTTCTGCCGTTCTCTTGGCTGTTGGCGCAATGACAAAATGGTATCCTGCTTTGCTGCTCCCCGTCTTTTTAGTTGGAACATATTATAAAACCAAGCGAATAAACTGGGCGATGCTTCTTGCATTTGGCATGACTTGTATTTTGATTATTTTGCCTACGTATTTCTCTGGAGGCTGGTCGGCAGTATTAATTCCGTATCGTTCACACCTCGGTCGCGGGCTGGAATTTGTTTCTTTGCCTGCGCTATTGCAGAATAGATTTTTTCTTCCTTTAGGAATACACATAGAGAGCCGCTTGATCGAAAGTATCTTTTTAATATTGCAATTTTTCCCTGCTTTAATCAGCCCTATGATCCAATTGAAAAGAAAAGATGAAATATTGAACTGGTCGCTAATTGTTATTGGGTTATTTGTGTTCTTCTCAGAAATTTATTCCCCGCAGTGGATATTGTGGCTATTGCCCTTCTTGATTTCTGTTGCTAAAACGAAGAAAGATATATGGTTGCTCAGTATTTTTAGCGCGTCAGTGTATGTTGCGTTCCCAATTATTTTTGATGGGATGGGCAGAGATTCTACATGGATGGCTGTAATTAGTTTGTTTAATTTCGCTTTATTATTCAGTATGTTGATTTCTTCCGCCAAACGTCTTAAGGTCAGATGGGTTTTTAATACGGAAACGCTTGCGAATAAAAGTATGCGTAGAAGGTAAATGCAGTAGAAAAAAAAAGATGCCAATCGCTTAAAGGAAAGTGATTATCATCTGAGACTTTGAAATTAAGTAGTTCTTTACTCAGTATAGCGAATATATTTTGGGGTTTTCTCAATATCGCTATATGCGCCGCGATACTCTTCCGGCATCAATTTCGCCAATTCGACCATGATCTCATCTACCATCTCCTGGCGAACCCTGCTATTAACGCGCTCCCCATTTGTTTCAAGGGTGAAGGGCTTACCCACCCGGATATGGAAGTTGGTGCGGCGTAGGCGTTTGATATTTTGCGGAAAATCTTCCACGCCCCAATGTGCGATGGGGATGAGCGGGGCACCAGTTTTCAGGGCAATGGGCACAACTCCAGGTTGGGCGCGGATCAGTTTTCCATCACGACTGCGCGTACCTTCAGGAGAAATTCCGAAAATATAGCCTTCTTTGGTCATTTTTATTGACGTACGCATTGCGTCTATATCTGCTTCGCCTCGTCGTACAGGAATTAGTTTCCAAACATCAAAAAGCCAATTGTAGAAAGGGTTTTCCCAAGCCTCTCCTTTTGCCATTGCGGTGACGGCGCGTGGATGCAGGTGAGAGAAAACAAGCGGGACTTCGAGCGAGCCGATGTGATTGGCATACGCAATGAGCGGACCTGTGTCTGGCACTTTGGCTAAGTCTGCTTTGTCGATCTTGCAGAGAATGCTAGTGCCAAATCTGACGAGTGCGGTAAAAAAACGGTGTTGCCAACTGAGATGGATCATGTGTTTATCCAATGATTTCTAATATGTTCGGGGTGATTTCTATTGTAACTTCTTTACTCTCCAGGCAGATGATCTCGCCATCTGTGTGGATGGGCATTGTTCCGCGTAAGGCATTCACACTAATTTTTTCAGCACGTTTCATTTGAATTTCAGGCTCATGGATCTGTGTCCCTTTTAGAAAGAGCGGCAGCAAAGTGAGCATACGCGGACGGCTGACTTCTTCGGCGATGCACAGGTCAAAGAGTCCGTCGTCGGGGAGGGCGTTTGGCGCAGTTAGAAAACCGCCGCCAACGCGGCACCCGTTCATGACCGAGATCAAGAGCGAGGGCATTTCAATGATCTCGCCGTCAATATCCATCTTTAGCGTGGGGGCTGTGTAATAAAGAAAAATATTTTGCAACGCAGCGATCAAATAAGCAAGAAAGCCTCGCGGCCAGGTGATCTTTTCGGCGAGAACACCGCCAGCTGCGTCAAAGCCGATGCCAACGCCGTTGGCGAAAAAGCGTCCTTCAGGAACTTCGTCTGCGACGAGATGACCAACGTCGATCTTGCGGCGATTATTTTCGACAATTAATTTACAGGCAGGGTCTACGCCTTGTTCCTGCTCTAGCCCGACGATCAGATCGTTGCCCGTGCCGATGCTAATAATGCCCAGCGCGGGTTGGTGCTGCTCTGTTTTGCGGGCGAGCATTAGCCCGTTGACGACTTCGTTGATCGTGCCATCACCTCCGGCTGCAATGACCACGTCGTAGCCGTCGGTGGCAGCCTGCGAAGCGAGTTGAATGGCGTGTCCTGCCTTTTGGGTACGCACCAAGTCAAAATCAAGGGCGTACTCGCGTAGTTTTTCTTCTATAACCGGAATTTGCTCGGCGCTTTTTCCGCGTCGACTGGTAGGGTTGGCGATGACGAGATATTTCATGCAGTGATGAACTCCAATGTTTGGGGGATGATCTCAATATCCAGTTGTTGACCTTCGTAGCAGAGCGTTTCCCCGTCGCAATGTGCGGGTAAGGTGCCTTGAACTGCTCTTGCGCTGATCTTTTTGGTGCGCCCGGTAGTGACTTCGGCTTGCCCGGCTTGCGTTCCGCTCAGGAAAAAATTGATAAGCTGGAAGATACGCAGTTTTGATGCTTCGCTGACAATGCAAAGATCGAGCTCGCCATCTGTTGGGGAACTTTCAGGCGCCATATAAAATCCGCCGCCCATGCGTTGCCCGTTCATGATGGAGATCATTAGTGAAGGCTGTGTGATGGTTTTGCCATCGTAGCTCATTTCTACGGAGGGGGCGTTGTAATAAAGGAAAACAGTCCGCATGGCTGCGATCAGATAAGCCAGCAGGCCGCGCGTCCAGGTCACTTTTTCGGCTTCAAAACCGACCGCGGCATCAAAGCCAATGCCTACGCCGTTGCCAAAATAACGCCCTTCAGGGTAGTCGCCACCTTTCACCATCCCAACATCAATGCGCATGCGTTTGTTTTCTGCGAGTGCCGCGCAAGCCTTGTCTAGATCATCAGGAAGCCCCATGCCGTAGGCAAAATCGTTGCCTGTGCCAACCGGCAAAATGCCCATGGCTGTTTGAGTATATCCAACTGTGCGGGCGCGCATAAGTCCGTTTAGGACTTCATTCGCAGTGCCATCCCCGCTTGCAGAAACCAGCACGTCCACGCTATTTTTGGCAGCTTCTTCAGCCAGTTCGGCGGCGTGCCAGGGACGTTCTGTGCGTTTGATCTCAAAATCAAGCCCGTGCACGCTCAGGCTCTCTTCAATTTTTGGGATAACTGTTTCAGCATAGCCGCGCCCTGATGTGGGATTTAAGATGACGAGATATTTCATGTGGATGATTCTCCTGACTATTTGCGAGAAACCCGAAAGGTTTCCATCGAGTAAACCCTTCGGACTTTGGATGTTATGCGCTTCGTGCGTGGATGCTTCGACACGGCTCAGCACAACGTTTGAGCTTGCTATCGATTAATTAATTTTTGATATGCCTCGGGCGTATCGACGTCTAATAGGAGCCCGGAGTCATTCCAGTGAATATAATTTGGCGAAAACTTCGAGAAGATGCCGCGCCCGCCGATGTCGCCTTCCAGCTTGAGCAGCGCGGGGAAAGTAACGCGATCAAATAAAACCGGATTCGCTCTTCGGTCTTCCACCATCGGCGCGATGACGGGGTGTAGCGTGCGGGCATGTTCCTCTACCAACGCGCGAATCACCGTCGGTGTGACTTGCGGCTGGTCTGCAAGTAGAAAAATGGCGGAGCCAGCTTTACTGCCGAATTTCTTTACGCCAACCTTGATCGAAGAACTCTGTCCTTCTTGCCAATTTTCATTGCGAATCACTTGCACAGGCAGGTCATGAATCACAGCGTCTATTTTATCGTGTTCTGCGCCTGTGACAACCATGATTGGATGCAAATCTGCTTTTAGCGCGGTTTCCACCACCACGCGGATGAAAGGTTTGCCGTGATAATCGAGTAATTGTTTGCTTTCCCCGAATCTTGTTGATGATCCAGCCGCAAGGATGATCGCGGCGGGTTTTTCAAAAATATGAATATTCGAAGATGTCTTTGCGAGGAGGGCTTTAGCCTGACGTGGCAATCTTAAGGATGATGAGCCCGCTTCGTCACGAAAAGATGCTCCTCGCGGAGTCATTACTGAGTTTGTTGTTTCAGGCTTTAGGCTGGTAACGAGAACAGAGTCGTATTTTTGCAAAATCTCTTTCGAGAGTTTCCCGCCAATGGCTTGAAGTTCGGGTGTATCGGCTTGGTTGAGCAGCGCGATTTTTCTTGCTTTATACGGGATGTCCTTCAATCCGCCTTCTGTGTGCATCAAAACATTTGCCAGCATTTCAGCGGTAACTGTTTTTGATGAGACTGCTTCGGCGGTAAAGCTGCCTCGCAGATTCATCAACTCATTATTTTTTTCATCTTTCCTCTTTCCTAACTTTGCAAACTCCTCTGAGTTGTAAACGTTCTCATCTGCCCCCTCCCCAATCCCCGACAACCCCGCTACAACGACGACTGTGCTTATAAATTCGGGGATAACGGGTTCATCTTCTTTTGGCGCTTTGAGCGGCTTTCCGCGTGCGCCATCTGCTTCGATGAGCAGGGGCAGGGAATGATAATTACAGAATTGTTCCAGCCAGTTGAGCTGCTCTGGATTCGGTGAACTAAGGCGTTCTTTTTTCTCTTCCCCTGTTATTAAAATTACACCAGAAAAGGCAATCTCTTCGAGTTGGTTAACGTCTTCAGGTTTGCGGATGATGATGTGCTGGTCGGCAGCATCAGCTTGCCACGCGCCGAGATGCGTGGTGGTCGTGACGATGCAGGGAGCCAATTCCCGCGCGGCTTGGAAGAGCGCAGTCGTCTTTCCGCCCGCGCCAACAAACGCCACGCGCGATGGGGGGATGTGGTCAAGGCGTAGAGCTTTAGATAATGTTAGTTGATAAGATTTCATTAAGCACCATTGTGCCTGTGGTGACGGTGTACTTGATCTCTTTGCCGCTGACAGTGACGATGTTGTCTTGTAGCTTTTTGCCCTTTATCTCTTTCTTTTCTTTGGCTTTGGTTTCGTTGGCCATTTTTCTCCGTCAGTATGTTCAGGATTTATTCTTTTGATACTAAGCTTCTTGAACATTGATGCGTAACACCATTGATTTCTATAATAGACCTCTTGCATAAGTCAATTTAGCTCAAAATTGTAGAGCGAAGCGATCAAATTGAATCTCAACCCAAAGCGTTTGCGACGATTGCGATAGCGTTCGCTGAGTATCCGAAAGACTTTTAGTTTTCCAATGACGTGTTCGACAAAAATGCGTTGTTGAGAAAGTTCTCGATTGGCTTTTTTCTGCTCTGGTGTCAAAGGATGGTATTTTGATTCTTGGATTCAAGTCGTAAGTGCAACAGGTTGATATCCGAAGAATACCTCATA
>JABGQU010000117.1 GCA_018648605.1 Anaerolineae bacterium
ATTTCCTTTCAACAATTAGGATAACCCATTTACACACGAAATCTTACACCCTCGAAGGCAGGTAGGAATCCTTTCCAATTTGAAGGACTCTTTCTTCTTTCCACTTTCTACTCTCTCACGCAACACTCATCACCCTCCCCCATGTTATAATCTTCCCCGCTAAAATAACTCCAAAAACACGGGCAAAAACACTTATGTTCTCATCTGAAACCATATCCATCGAAGAAGAAATCCGCAGTTACTGCGCAGAAAAAGACATCCCCCTTGCCGAGCTAAGATGGCAACCGATTCCCTTTAACGGGGAATGGGGCACATCTACATCCTTCTTTCAGACGGCGGCGCATGAAGCCAAAGCTGCCAAAGGTACGGGTAAAAAAGTCATCGTGCCGATGCGGGCGCAGGAAATTGCTGAAAATATCAAAGAACTGATCGGCCTGCCCAAAGGCATCAGCCGAGTCGAGGCTGTGAAGGGTTATCTCAACCTGTATTTCGTCACGGAAGATTTCGCGGAACGCGTCATCACAGCTATTCTTCAAGAAAAAAGTGATTTTGGGCGCGGCAAGTCGAAAGGCGAGCGTGTCATGGTCGAATACGCGCAGCCGAACACCCATCACTCCTTCCACATCGGGCATTATCGCAACGCCATCCTCGGCGAATCCCTCTCCCGCCTAGTCGAATTTGCCGGTTTCGAGACCATCCGTGCCGCCTATCCCGGCGACATCGGTCTGGGTGTGATTACCGTTTTGTGGATTTACGAAAAATTCTACAAAGGGCAGGAGCCAGATGGCGTCCACGAGCGCGGGCAATGGCTCTTAAATCTCTATGTTGAAGCCACCAATATGCTCACCGAAAAAGAAAATGAGACGGATGATGAGCGGATTCTGCGCGAAAAATACGACGCGGAGCGACGTGAAATGTATCTCAAATGGGATGCGGGAGACGAGTACATCCGTGACCTTTGGCTTGAGACGCGTGAGTGGTCTTTGGATGAGTTGAAGGACATTTTGCTGCAAATCGGCATCCAGATTGACACTTGGTTCTTCGAAAGTGTAGAGGATGAGCCATCGAAAGCCGTTGTGCAAGAACTGCTCGATCTCGACATCGCCACCGATGAGCGGGACGAGGGCGGCGCGGTGCTCGTCAAAATTGACGAGAAACTGGGCTTGAAAAAAGAGAAATATCGCACCAACGTCCTTTTGCGTAACGATGGCACAACTTTATATTTGACGAAAGATTTATCGCTGGCAAAAAAGAAATTTAACGAATTCGGCGTGGATCGCTCCATTTACGTTGTGGACGTGCGCCAATCGTTGCACTTTATGCAGGCTTTTGCCATTTTGGGCTTATGGGGCTTTGAGCAAGCTGAAAAATGCTACCATCTTGGCTATGGCTTCGTCAGTTTGCCCGGTGGTGCCATGTCTGCCCGAAAAGGGCGCGTGGTCATCTTCAAAGATGTCGCAGATGAGGCAATCCGCCGTTTTACAGAGACCAGCAAAGAGAAAAACCCCGATCTCTCGGAAGAAGTCCGCGCAGGTGTAGCGAAAGCTGTTGGTTTAGGCTCTTTGGCTTATGCCATGCTCGCTGTAGACAATAGCCGCGACACCATTTTTGATGTGGAAAAAGCGCTTAGCTTTGAAGGGCGCACGGGACCTTATATTCAGAATGCGCATGTGAGGGCAGCAAGTATTTTAAAGAAGTTTGAAGGACTGAAGGTCGAAAGTCTGGAATCTGCAACTTTCAACTTTGAACTAACAAGTCACGAAATTGAATTAATTGAGCTATTATCGCGTTTCCCAGCTGTCGTTGAACAAGCCGCGAAGGAATATCGCCCGATGATCATGGCCACCTATGCCTACGATCTGGCGAGTGCATTTCACAGTTTTTATCATGCTGTCCCCGTCCTAAAATCAGAGACAGATGCAATTCGAGATGCTCGGTTGCAGCTGGTTACTGCGGCGAAGCAAACGCTCGCAAATGCGCTAAAGTTATTGGCTATTACTGCTCCTGAAGTTATGTAAGTTTAGTAAGATTGGTTCAATCTTGAAGATTGAACCAATCTCTCAAAACTCGGTGCTATTGGGCATCACAGCCCCAGAAGTGATGTGACGTGGCAGATTTCCCCTGCTCCGAAAAATCAACCGATCCCGTATTTGTTGCGGGCTGCGCGTATTATGCGTGCGAAGAAGTTTCTCGTAGCACAGAATCTTCTTGTTGCTGTGGTTTACAGTTATAGAACGCGGATTTAGCGAATTCTCGCAGATTTTTAACAGTTGAAATAGACCTGCATTGCATTTGCAAAATGCGTTGCAGGTCGGGTTAGCAAGCATAAGATAGTCTGTATTGCATAGCCCGATGTACAACGTATCTTTAAGATGCAATGCACATCTACTGTCATATTTAAAAATCCGCGCTGCATTCCCCAGCCAACGCAAAGAAAACGGTGACTCGGTTGAGATTACATCTTTTCAAGGAGTTCATTTAATGTCCCCCATCCGTACCCTCATCATGGGAGCCGCAGGACGCGACTTCCACAATTTCAACACCGTTTATCGTGGCAACAAGGATTACGAAGTTGTCGCCTTCACGGCTACGCAGATCCCCGATATCGAAGGGCGAGTTTATCCCGCTGTTTTGGCTGGTGAACTTTATCCCGAAGGCATCTCCATCCACGCCGAAGAAGAGCTAGAAAGACTCATCAAAGAGCTAAAAGTCGATGAAGTTGTCTTTGCCTATTCAGATGTGCCCCACGAATATGTCATGCACAAGGCTTCCTTGGTAAATGCTCTGGGCGCAGATTTTAAGCTCATCGGCGCGAAGCCAACTCAGGTCAAGTCCGTTAAACCACTTGTCTCGGTTTGCGCCGTCCGTACAGGGTGTGGAAAATCTCAAACAACGCGGCGCGTCTCCCTTATCCTCCGCGATATGGGCTATAAAGTCGCCGCCATCCGTCACCCTATGCCTTATGGCGATCTCGCCAAACAGGCTGTGCAGCGTTTCGCCGATTATAGCGACCTTGACAAGCACGAGTGCACCATCGAAGAGCGTGAAGAGTACGAACCCCACATCGATAACGGCGTGATCGTTTTCGCAGGCGTAGATTACGAAGCCATTTTACGCGAAGCCGAAAAAGAAGTAGATATTGTCCTTTGGGATGGCGGAAATAACGATATTCCCTTCTATGTTTCTGATCTGGAAATCGTCGTTGCAGACCCCCATCGCCCAGGGCATGAATTGACCTTCTTCCCCGGTGAGCAGAATGTCCATTCTGCAGATGTTTTCGTTTTGAACAAAGTCGATACCGCATCGCCCGATGACATTATCTTGGTGCGCGAAAACTTGCGTAGTCTCAACCCGAACGCAGTCGTGATTGAAGGTGCTTCCCCATTATTTGTGGACGACCCAGCATCTATTCAGGGCAAACGTGTTCTCGTTGTAGAAGATGGCCCCACCCTGACTCACGGTGGGATGAAATATGGCGCAGGCTATGTTGCCGCTCGCCGCTTTGGCGCTGCCGAGATCGTTGATCCGCGCCCCTTTGCTGTTGGCTCCATTGCTGATACTTTTGTGAAATATCCCGACACCGGCAATATCCTCCCCGCAATGGGATACGGCGAAGCACAAATGCGTGATCTCGAAGCGACAATCGCCGCCGCTGATGTAGATATGGTCGTAATCGGTACCCCCATCGACTTAACCCGCGTCATCAAGATCAATAAACCATCCCAGCGCGTGCGCTACGAATTACAAGAAATTGGTCAGCCCACACTTGAAGATATTTTGAAAGAGAAGTTTGGGAAGTAGAGTTTAGAAAACAGTAAGATAAAAGAGCTGAGCGAAATTCGCTCGGCTCTTTTTTTTGATATAATCATCAGAGAATTAGGCGGATAGGAGGAGATACCTTATGCGGGAAATAAAAGCAGGAAGAAGAAAGTTTTTTGTACTTTTAGCAACAGCAAGTGTCTTTTCAATATTTTTTGTTGGAAAAGTTTCAGCGACCCCAGCAGGGGATAATATCATCATCTCTGAAGTTGAATATGATGCATCAACAGAGTCTGGCGGAGAATGGTTTGAGTTATACAACCCAACCAGAAATACGATCGATATTTCCGGCTGGACGATCACCGATGGTGAAGGTGTCATCACATTCCCAGCAGGGACAACGATTGCATCTGGCAATTACTTTTTAGCGGCAAAAGTCACCGCTGATTTTCTCAGCGAACATACCACGCTTAGCACCAGTGATGTTGATCTCGAGTATAGTGCCGGGCATACATCAGGCAGTTTCACGCTTGCAAACAGCGGCGATGAATTAACCATCGCGAATGGTGGCACAACGATAGATTATCTCGCTTGGGAAGGTGTGTCTGGCTGGAGCATTCTCGCCACTGATGGAAAATCCGTCGCTAGATCCAGTAGCGTAGACACCGATCTAGAAAGCGACTGGAGCAGCAACCAAACACCAAGTCCCGGAAATGGCAACCTTGCTCTGCTAAATACGGCGCCCGTTAATTCCGTTCCCGGCGCACAAAGCACAGATGATAATTCTGCCTTGGTTTTCTCTACAGTTAACGGAAATCCGATTTCTATCAGTGATGAAGATGCAGGTTCTGCTGATGTTCAGGTCACCCTAACCGTGACAAAGGGCTCTCTCACCCTCAACGGAACCACCGGGATAACCAGCTTTAGCTCGGGCGATGGAACAACCGACCCCACGATGACCTTCAAGGGTCCGCTGGCGAGCATCAATGCGGCGCTGGACGGGTTGAAATATCTGCCCAACACTGGTCATAGCGGCAGTGATTCCCTCAACATCACCACAGACGATTTGGGCGCATCGGGGTCAGGCGGTGCACAGAGCGATAACGACGCTGTTGCCATCAACAGTCACCAATAGCCCACCGAAAGTGCCTGACGGTGGAGTGGGTACCACCCCAGACACTGGTGATGGCGTTCTTGCCGAAGGTGAAGTTATCCTTGAAGAAATATCCAACATCATCGTAACCTTCAACGAAGCGATGGATAATACAACCACTGGCGACGAAGTCAGTAATCCCCTAAACTATCTACTCCTTTCAGAGGGCAATACGGCTGGTTTTCAGACAACTTCCTGTCAGGTAGCCAAAAGCACAGGGGTGGATATGGGAGACATCCAAGTCCCGATCTCAACAGTTTCCTACACCGGCACAGCCCCCTATCAGGCGACGCTCAATTTAGCGGCTCCTATAGAGAATGGTAACTATCGCCTTTATGCCTGTGGCACAGCGACGTTAAGAGATTTGGCAGGCAACGCCCTTTTAGGGGGAGCAGATTATCTGTTGAATTTCTCTGTCCAAATGGCAACAACGCCCTCGAACTTGCCCTCAACAGGCTTCCGGCATGGGCAGATGGGCAGATAACCTCGCTCCCCCATCAGCCTGCCACCAAAGCCTACACCGACACAGCGATGATGCTTGAGATCCCATCTATCGGCGTGAGCATGCCCATCGTCGGCGTGCCGCAATCAGCCGATGGCTGGGACGTAACCTGGCTCGGCAATAGCGCGGGCTATTTGGCTGGCTCGGCCTTCCCCATTTGGGCGGGGAATACCGTCATCACCGGTCACGTTTGGGATGCGTACAATCAACCGGGCATCTTCTCAGAGCTAAAAACGCTATCTTACGGCGACCAAGTCCAAATCCAGGCATGGGGTCTGACCTACACCTATGAAGTGCGCGAGTCTAAACTTATTACCGTTAAAAATGTGGATGCCGCCTTCGAATCCAGCGACTATGATTGGCTGACGCTCGTCACCTGCGAGTTCTATAATCCCTTTACAGGCGATTATCTCTTTAGGCGTGCTGTAAGAGCCGTTTTAGTGAGCGTGAAATAAGCGAAAATAGAATATAAACAAAAAGGAGCCGAGCGAAATTCGCTCGGCTCCTTTTTGTTTCACTAAATGTTATTTACGCTGCAAACCCGATTACAAAAGCTAGAGCCATCAACAAGAGCAACATGGGGAGAACTGTTAATATAGTGTCTTTTGAAAGGATCGGTTTGCCAGACTTCAAGAAGGTGAGCAGCAACCCACCTACACCGATAAGAGCGCCGCCAATACCGACCCATGCAAATTCACATGGCGTTTTGCCCTGAATACTGTAAATGATGGGGAGCAAAAAAATGACCATCCCGGAAACACCATGAACGGTAGCAACGGGGATAATAGCAAGCGCACCTTTTGCCTTATAGCGGGTAAAGACAATGAGCAGAAAACCCAGTATGGCAAAGATCAGATAGGCGGTGCGCCACTTAGGAAGATATTCGGCGATAAGCCCCAGCGAAAGGCTTAACGGGATAATGGTTGAGACGATAACCACGAGTGGGCTATCGAGAATGTCGAAGCCAAGAATGATGATGAGCAAGCCTGCCACGAGCAAAACGCCAAAGGCAACGGTATATGCTGCTATAGCGAAGTTCCCGGCGTCAGCGATCCCATCTACTATTTGGTAGGAAGCAAGTAATCCAGTGATGAGGAGCAGGATGCGGTCGAGTACTGAGATTTTTTTCATTTTCAGCCTTAGAACATGAGCAAGATCATTGCGCTAAGCATGTAGAGGGATGCGTATTTGAAAAGTCCAAAATTGACTGTCTCAGAGGGCTTGATAACGCTAGCGATGGCAAGGGTGAATAACCCTCCCGAGAGAACGGCCATGAGACGCAGGAAGCCCCATTCTGTGCCAATACCGTACGCCGCAAGACCAATGGTGATCGCTGCCAGCACGCTGGAGAGAGCGATAATGGCTTGTGTAGTTTTATCACCATAGGTAGATGGGAAGGTCGGCACGCCTGCGGCTTGGTAATCTTTGCGATAGCGTATGGAAAAGGTCAGGATATGCGTGGGGATCCAGAAAAGGATGGCGAAGGTGAGGGCTATGCCGATCCAGTCGATGCTGCCAAGCCCAAGAGCACGACCTGCAAGAATGGGCATCCCACCGGAAATACCGCCCCAAATAATAGACCAGGCGGTTTTTCGTTTGAGCCAAATGGTATAGATCACAACATCAATAAAGAGACCACTAAAAATAATTGCACCATAAAGAACGTCCATAACGAGAGCAATGCCAACACCCAACGCAGAGAGAACTAACCCAACCAAAAGAGCTTCGCGCGGCTCGATCAGTCCAGCCGGAAGTGGGCGTTTGGTAGTGCGCGCCATTTTTGCATCAATATCGCGGTCGTACCACATATTCAAAATGGTACTACCACTGATCGAAAGCAAAAGACTCGCGCCCAAACCCAACATGGTTGGAATGGTCGTAACAGGGCACCGTGCGCTCATATAGCCTGCCAAGCCAGTTGTGATCAACAAAGCAGTTTGCAAACTTTTTATGAGGGGTAAATAAAGGCGAAGTTTTACTTTTAATCTATTCACGTTATTCTCCATAGAAGTTTTAATAGCAAGCAGTATAACATTAAGGAGACAGTAAAGATGTGAAAAAGGTTAATAAAAAAGGGAGCAGCTTTTTCCGCTACTCCCTTTCTCTAACAGTAAAAAACTAATCTCGTGCGCAACGGAAGCCGAGCGATGGGCTGTAATGTTGTGGTCCTGCTGAGTTATTTTTCCAAACACGCAAATCAACTTCATAGGAGTAGAAGCTGCCACCACGCATATAGCGATAATGCTGATCGTGGTAGTCATCCCCCATCCACTGCCACACATTACCGGCCATATCATAAAGGCCATAAGGGCTGGCAGAATCATGGGTTTCGTAACTCTCTTCACCTACGCCATAAGTTTGCCCGTTATAAAACCCAACTGGTGTGGTATTACCCAATCGACCAAACATTCTTTCAAAAAGATCGAAAGACGAGTAGAAATTAGCATTATTTCCATGGATTTCTACGCCCCACGGGAAGGGCAGTCCGTGATCGTCCACCATCTCGGTACCCCGAGCGGCTTTTTCCCATTCCGCTTCAAGGGGCAGGCGATAGTCATAATATTCGCAGTAAGCATCTGCACCCCACCAGGTCACCAAAGTCATCGGATGGTTGGTATACGAATCCAGTGCAGTAAATAAAGAACCATCATAGGTCAGACGCAAGCCATCAACCATCGGCATAAAGAGCTTATCGCCAGGTTTGATCTCTTCTTCGTGCTTATAGCCGTCAAAAGGATCACCTTCGTAGTAGCCACCTACACCTTCTTCGTGCCAGACAACTTCGCCAGCTTCTACTTCAAATTCACTTATGCTAATATCGCCAGAAGCCAAAGCATCATTTAAGAATTGAGCATATTGCTCGACAGTCACATCCGTAACCATGATATCGAAATCTTCTACAAATGTGACGTGGTCATGCTGACCATACGGGAAATCGCCCGCCGGGACGCTTGCCCACGTTTCCGAGCTAATGCCGGTCTCGATAAATGGAGGTTTAATCGCGCTCACACTGGGAGCTGGCCCACAAGCTGCGAGCAGGAAAATGAACAGGGTCATAATCAAAAGGCTGCGTTTCATTTGGACACCTCCTTGAGAGTAGCCTGAAGTTCTTCTATTTTCTTCTGCTGTTCTGCGATTTCAGCTTCTGCATTCATTTTCTTCTCAGCAGAGAATTCTTCATTCCAATAACCTTTATCTTTGAAGAGATCGTAAAGCCGCCAGATAAGGAACATCGCCAAAACAACTAATATGACACCTAAGCCCAAGTCCATAAGAAGCATGACCGTATTGACGAGGGATTGTTGTTCGCTCTCGGCAACAAAAAGGCGCTTCATTGAGAAAATTGTCGCAGAGGCAAAAGCCAGGTCAGACATGATGATAATTGTCCAGCCAGCCCATTTGCGTTTTTTCCCTTCCACTTTGGATAGATCCATATAGTAGAAGATGATGATCGTAGCGATCAAAGCAGCAAGAATATGCCAATGCCCCGTAAGGGTAATCCGCTCTTCGCGGTGGGGCCAAACACGGAAAATTTCGTCCAGCTTGACCGCCATAAAAATGCCCACCCCACTAACGGTAAAGTTCATAAATACCATTTGCCAGCCAGGACCAAACTTGAGTGGATCACGCAAAAGCGCGCCCATCTTCTGCCCAAAGGTCGGTTTTTCAATATCAGCCGTGCCATCTTTGATAAGTTTATCCCACGTATAGATAACGTAAAGCAAGGCTGAGAACATCACGAAGACAGAGCCAAAGTAAATGGTAGTATGTGCCCAAGGCAGCCAAACAACCGAGAGAGCGCCAAAGGTAATAATGATCGTACCGACAATCATCAGCGGCATAGCAACGCGATGCAAAATACCCTGGAATTTCATCCAACGCCCCACGATCAAGGTGATGGCAACAGCCACCAACGTGAGCATGATGTGAAGGTGACCAATAATGGCTTTTTGCAATGCGGTCTTGTGCGGAACACGGATCAGGTCTTCACCGAGGAAGGTTTCGTGCCCGTTCCCCCAATAGGAACCGGTCACCGCGCCAAAGGTAGCGGAGAGCAGGGTAGCAACTGCCATAGTGAAGAAAGCGAGTCTCTCCAGATCAACGCCTTTTTTCGTGTGCGCATACGGGGAATCGGCTTCAAGGCGATATTCTTTCTTCCAAGGCCAGAGGGCAGCTGAGAGCAGTATCCCCGCAAAGAAAAGTAATGATTGCCCAAGGAGGAAAAGACCGTGGAAAACAAAATTATGTCCAAAATAGGCAAAGCCCATTCCGAAGATCAATGCTGTTAGATAACCAACGGTGGTGGTCATATTGATGATGACTTGCTCGTGCCGTTTCATCGGCAATATTTCGGTCATGAAATAAACTTCGATGGCAACGATGGTCATCGCGATGGTGTGATAGAGCATGATGATACGCCCCTCACGGTCTGCTTGGGTTAGGTCCATCCCAAGCAGGTTGACAGTAATATCACGTACTCCCCATTCGACCATCGGGCCTGAAAGTGTGCCCCAAATGGCTGTTACTATTGCAACAGCAGAAATGGCGACAAGCGTCAGACCGCGCGTCGATCGAAAGAGGTAATCAAGACGTTTACCAAGTGCTTTCATATTCAGAGTTCTCCGTTTTGAAAATAGATTGATGTTTTTTTTCAACAGATAAAAATAATAACTTTTGACATTCAAAAAGATAACATAATAAAGAATAAGCGTCTTTAATAAAAGGCAAATAAGACAGAAATTTCCGCAGCCTCATTAATTAGCAAGCTGCGGATATTTTTTTTATGCAAGAACTAGTTTTTGATATCTTTCATGAAACCCCAAGCAAAGGCAAGAGCCATGAGCAATAGGAGCAAAGATAAAAGGGAATTGACAATCGCAACACTGAAGAATAATAGTTGACTACCAGCGTTGAGAAAAGCCAAAGCCATGCCTGCAGCACTGATTATGATCCCGCCAACGCTAACCCACCAAAAACCTTTGGCTGGATTGCCTTCGCCATATTTTTTGACAAGGAAGGGCCCTAAGACGATGATTAGTCCTGAGACCCCGTGGAAAATGGGGACAGCGAAAGCCTTGATATTTGAGCCTGTAAAAGCTGAATAAGCGATTGCTAGTAAACCAATTGTGGCAAACCAAACATAAGGTTTCGTATATTTGGTGTAGTATTGGCGCACGATACCAACAGAAAGCCCAAAAGGCATTAGGCTGGCAACGGTCAAGATGAAAGGCGTAGCAAGAATTTTGTACTTCAGGATAATTAGAAGTACGCCAGAAACGAACAAAATAACAAAACTCAGGAGGTAATGCAAAATCCGGAGCATATCGTCCACGGATTCCGGAGCATGCCGTCCACTGA